>PBTQ01000053.1 GCA_002729125.1 Acidimicrobiaceae bacterium
AGTCCTTTTCGGCCGTGTCCTTTTCGGCCGTGTCCTTTTCGGCCGTGTCCTTTTCGGCCGTGTCCTTTTCGGCCGTGTCCTCTTCGGCCTCATAGTCGTCGTGTGCAGAGCCGCTCTGGGATGCGTCGGCGTCATCGCTGCCCGACGCTTGCTCCTCGGTCTCTGATGTCGCTTGAGATCCACTGTCGCTGGTCTGGTCGGCGTTGTCGGAATCGCTGGTCGATGCCGTCTCCTCGGCCTGGCTAGCGCTACTCGTCGTTTCATCGACCGCAGTGGTCGAATCAGCGTCGGACTCGACGACGGTTTGATCCGTGCTGCTGTCGCCGCAGGCGCCGGCAAGCATCGAGACGGCGAGCGCCACTGCGATGGTCGAGCAGATGGTGCGTGGGGTGGTGTTCATGGTGTCCTCCAATTGGTTGGTTGTGGTCGTCCTGATGACCACAACGTCGCTGGTGGACACAAATGTCGAAAAGGTTTTTGGCGGGCCCCGGTGGCCCGAAAACGACCTCGGGCCGGAGACCGCTGGCTGAGGCAGCGACCTCCGACCCGAGCGTCGGTGTTCGAGAAGAACGATCGATCAGACTGGGCTGCTGCTCCCGCTCCGAGCCTTCGCGATCCCGAGGACCATCAGGCCGTACAGGCCCTTGGAGGTGATGTCAGCGACGGTATAGCCGACCTGACGCAGCGTCTCAAGCGTGCCGGAGGTGTCGTCGAAGACGGGGAACAGGTACGCAATCGGATACACCAGCCAGGTGATCAGCAACACCATGGTGGCGTTCTTGATCGCAGCGGAGACGGCGGGCGTCTCGCGTGCGGCTGCCGCCTGGAGCTGGCCGTAGAGGGTGTAAAGGATGTACACGAACGGGATCATGGCGAGGACCCAGAAGATCCACTTCGTGCTGTTGGAGTCGGCGACTTCACCCGGGTAACCGAGGCCGATCATGAGGACGGTCGCAGGGACAAGCGTCTTCATGAGCTGCTTGCGCAGATCGGAAGCAACGCCGAGCACGATGAGCAGCTCGATGACGAGCAACGGCACGGTGATGAGCCAGTCCGCATAGCGGTAGCCCTCGTTCATCTCGCCGTTAGAGAAGCCTTCCCAGATTCGGTAGTAGTGGTAGCCGGCGATACCGACAACCACGGCCGATGCCGCAACGGCGGGGCGGTATTCCTTGTTTACGGCACTCATCTGTGTCAGGAAGTAGACGAAGGCGCCGAGCATGACCGCCGTGCCGAACGACAAGGCGTTGTAGACCAGTTGGTGCTGGTCCTCGCTCAATAGGGCAATAGTTGAATCCATGTTTTCCTCTGGTTCGATTTGATCGCATCTTTGGTGGCCGCATCACCAAGCCAAACAGTAGTGGCCTGTGACGGCCACCACACAAACAGTAGTGGCCTGTGACGGTCTAGATGCGCGGATGCCGATGTGTCGACCACGCAGCGTGACCTTCGTCCTTGCCAGCCATGGTCAGCAACGCACGGCCGGCGCAGCCACGGAGTCGCGCGGAGGGTGCTGTTTCGCCTGCGCAGCGATGCTCCCGGAGCGAGTTGATCAACCGTGTTCAGCCGAGGCTGTCGTAGCGAGAGAGGAACGCAGCGAACTGGACTCGCGTCACCAGCTGATCGGGGGAGAACGTGGTCGCAGACGTTCCCGTCGTCACCGCGTTTTCGTACGCCCAGCGCACAGCCTCGGCGAAGTAGCGCGACAGGTTGACATCTTCGAAGGGATTCGGCCCATTCGACGGAGGTTGGCCGGCATACCGCCAGAGAAACGTGACTGCTTGCGCTCGAGTGACGGTTTGTCCGGTGCCGAATCGGGTCGGGCTTACTCCAGAAGTGATACCGGTGTTGTAGGCCCAGGTCACTGCGTTGGTGAAGTAGCGGTTGGCAGGAAGGTCGACGAACGGCGTCGTCGGACCCGGCGAGGGCTCACCTGCGTATCGCCAAAGAAACGTGATCTGTTGCTCTCTCGTCATCCCGTCGTCAGGACAGAACTCACTCGGACTGCACCCGTTCGTAACGCCGGACTGCTGCATCCAGGAGACCGCTTCGTTCCGCCATCCAGCCGTCGAGACATCCGTGAAGCTATGGGGAGTGGTGACCAAAAGCTGGGCGGCCTCTCCGTTTCCAAAGGCCGTGGTCGCATGCACCGAAATGGTGTACTTGGTGGCGGCGGTAAGACCGGCGAGCGTGCATGACGTTGTTGCCGTCACACATCCAGCGGTGGAGGGATTGGTCGAGACGGTGTACGAGACAATTGCGACGTCACCGTCGGCCTCTGGCGGCGTCCAGGAAACCGTGGCGACGGTTCCCTCCACGGTGGCGTTCAATGCGGTGGGGGGCGGCGGTGGGCTGGGTCGTTCGGCGGCCTGGATCGGTCCACCCCAGAGGGCACGAGTGCCACTCGAGGTTTCGATGCTGAGTTCGATCAGGTACGAGGCGCCGGGCACGACCCCCGGCAAGGTCACCGTAGGGGTCGTCGAGTCCGTGTCGATACGTACCGAGTTCCACGCTGAACCCGTATGAGATTTGATCCAGTCGGTGTAGTTCGACACACGGGTGTACACCCCGGGGTACGCCGCCTGGGCGCAGCCGTAGCCCCAGCTGACGACGCCTGCGAGCGAGGAGGTTCCGTTGTCGTCGCCGAGCACCACCGGCCCACCGCTATCGCCCTGGCACGAGTCGGTGTTCGGTGCGGCTGCGCAGAACATCGCACTGTCGATGATCTCGCTGGTCGGGTACTGACCGCAGCCAGTGTCGACGAAGATGGTCGCAGCCTTGAGGCGGGCACTCGGCACGCCACCTGATGAGGTCGTTCCCCAGCCGGCGACCGTTAGGGCCTGATTCGCGGCAAGGCCGGTGCCGGTCGCCGGATCGTGGAGGGCAATCGGGGTCGCAGCTTCGAGATCGACCGGCGTTGCCAGTCGAGCGACGGCGATGTCGTTTTCGAGGGTCGAGGAGTTGTACGCAGGGTGCAGATGAACGAGGTCGATCTCGGTGAGGTGACCCGATTGCTCCTCGACTGGCAGTTGGTATGCGTCGGACCAGTGCTCGAGTCCGTAGATGACGTCGTCGCCAAGGGAGGGAGCGCAGTGGGCAGCAGTGACGATCCATTGAGGCGCGATGATGGCCGCTCCGCATCCGGAGATCTTTGCGATGTGACGGGTTGCGTCGATCCCCGGGAAGTAGCCACCGACGATCTGCCCGTCGTTGTCGTCGACCGAGGTTGAGACGATCGGCTGGTACGTAATTTCGTAGGCCGTGACCTCGGCGCCGTCGATGGAGGTCGTCCACGTGAGTTCGCCGTTGTCGGTGAGCGCGAGATCGTCCACGGAGACGGCGAACGGTGTAGTCACCGGCGACAGGGCAGAGGCGTTGCTGGTTCCGGCCGCGTTGCTCGCCGAGACTGTGAACGTGTACGGCGTGCCGTTGATGAGATCACTGATCTCGCAGGCGTACGGCCCGTCGGTCCATGTGCAGGTCGGCCCGTCGCCGACCGTGGCCACCGTGAACGACGTCGCAGGGTTGGCCTCGGGCGAGGCAGGACTCCACGAGATGGTGACGGACTGATCGCCCGCTTCTGCGGCGATGTCAATCGGTGCCGCTGGGGGAAGAAGCGGCGTCGTGACGACGATCTCTCCGGGCGCTGCGGCCGTGGTGAAGCCGTCGCCGATCATCACCAATCGGCTGAGGGATGTCGTCGCAGCATCGAGGAGCGCATCGTGGGTGATCGTGGCGGCTCCGTCGGCGAGCGCAACGTCGGTGACGAGCGGTGCCGCACCCGCCTCGTCGAGCAGGGTGAGCCCGACACAGTGGACGGCTCCGGTGTCGGCAGAGGCATCGTCGCGAATGTGAAGCTCCCACGTTCCCTGCGCGGATTCACCGTCGAATGCGGAAAGTGCTTGTTCGGGGCGCCACGATCCGCTGAAGGGCGCAATGCCTGACGAGATCGAGCGTTCGGCGTTATCGGTGAACTGGGTTGGCGATCCGGTGCAGTCGTCGGTGCCAGTGCCGAAATCGTTGCCGTAACTCCCGCGGCGCTCCACGAGGACGACCTCGGTGCCGGATGGCGAGATGAGGCGAACGGTCAGGTCTTGAAGGTAGGTGTGATCTGCCCGAAGACTGACGGTGAGATCGTCCACCGTCGTGTCGTCATCGATGTCGATCGGCACGACCGTGGTTGAGTGATCGCTGATGGTGCCGTTGCTCACGTCCTGGTTGACGCCGGTGAGTGGTGCGAGCGCGAGCACAGCGGTCGAGTCGGGCGATCCGTTCCAGGTCCATTCGACGGCGAGTGATTCGCCGGAAACGGCGGTTACGTCGTCGTTCGGACGGGTGAGTTCGACGGTCGGATCGAGAACGTTGAGTGCCAGTTGGGCACGGCCGAGGCGGTTGTTGGCGTCGGTGGCCTCGGCGATGATTAGCACCGATCCGGCCTCTTCGAGGGTCGTGGTCAGCGACGGCCCGGTGCCGAGGAGGGCTCCCGACTGGTTGCTCCAGGTGACCGTTGAGGAAAGGTCGGTTCCGTCGGAAGTGGTCGCGGCTGCTGTCAGTGACAGCTGAGTGCCGACCATCACGGTCGTCTCTGCGGGTTGGCCGCTGAGTGTCACGGTTGGACCGTCGCCGGTGAGTTGGAGCGCCTTTTCTGCATCGAGTGCCGACCCGGAGCGAACCGACTCGAAGGCCGCGTCTGGTCGACCGGCCTGCAGCACAATGTCGATCATCTCCGATGGTGATAGTTCAGGGGCCGCTCCCAAGAGCAGTGCAGCGACCCCTGCGGCGTGCGGGGCGGCCATCGACGTGCCGCTGATCGAGTTGTATCCGGAGCCTGGCCACGTCGAACGAATCGAGACGCCCGGTGCTGAGATATCTACGGCAGTCGTTCCGTAGTTGCTGAAGCCGGCCAGCGAGCCGGACGAATTGTGGGCCGCCACACTCAGGATGTTCGTTGCGTTGTACGCCGCCGGATATTGCGGGGAGGAATCGATATCGAGTCCGGAGTTTCCAGCGGCAGCGACGAAGAGATGGGTGTTGGCGTTCGAGGCGATGAGCGACGAAAGCGCCGTGTTGAAGCCGCCTCCGCCCCAGGAGTTGTTGGAGATCGGCGCGCCGTTATCGATGGCGTACTCGAGCGCAGCAAGGGCGGCAGAGGTGTAGCCAGATCCGTCGGCATTGAGAAAGCGCAGGGCCATGACGCGGGCGTTGTCAGCGACCCCGGCGACTCCGATGCCGTTGTCGCGAACGGCGGCGATGGTTCCGGCGACATGGGTGCCGTGCCCGTTGTCGTCGTTCGGGGTGGCATCGTTTTCCACGAAGTCCCAGCCGTGGATGTCGTCGACGAAGCCGTTGTTGTCATCGTCGATACCGTTTCCGGCAATCTCACCAGGGTTTGTCCAGATGTTGTCGGCAAGGTCGGGGTGGTCGGTGTCGACGCCACTGTCGATCACTGCGACGACAACGGGAGCACCAGTGCCAGCGAGATCCCAGGCGGCGGTTGCGTTGATGCCGTGAGTGTCGAAGAGTCCCCAGAGCGAGCCTGCCTCGAGATCATTGCTCGTGGAGACTTGAACGGTGGTGTCGAGCGCAACCTGATGGACTGCAGGATGCGCTTCGAGCGTTTCCTGAGTTTTGTTGAGGTCGGCTCGTGTCTCGAGCAGGTAGATGTCGCTCTCGCCGAAGCGCCTGACGAGCGCTGCGTGGGCGAGTTCGAGGAGATTGTCGACATCGGCGTGGTTGGCGTCGGACTCGAACTCGACGAGGAGTGCGTACGGGTTGTAACCGACGTCCGAGCCGTATTCGAGCACGACATGCGCAAGTTGGTCGGCGTAGCGCCCCGAGCCGTTGAGCGAGAGCGTGTCGTCGTTCGCCGGCTCCGTCGCCGCCACGCTTACGGTCGGGGCCACAGCAACGAAGGAGAGTGCGAATGCGGCCGCTGACGCAGTGAAGAAGCCGAGTCGAAGGCGAGTGTTCTTGTGACTTCGCCGCATGATGACCCGAGCTCCTCCTTCCTGGTCGCCAACCATTGGCAGGACATAATCGTCGATGTGACGAAAATGCTAGTCCGCTCACGCTGCGTAGTGGCCGCGAGCGCGCTGCGCCGCCGTAGCCGAGCGTTAGGTCGCTAGTGGTCGGTGCGAGTGTGTCGCAGTTGGCGGGCGTGGCGTTGGAGCGCCAGCCCGACAAGGCGATCGATCAACAACGCATAGTCGAGACCGCTGGCCTGCCACATCTTGGGGTACATCGAGATCGGCGTGAACCCCGGCATGGTGTTGATCTCGTTGATCAGCCAGCCTCGGGAGTGAGCGGTGTTGCGGGACCCGTCCTCGAAGAAAAAATCGACGCGGGCCAGCCCCTCAACCCTGCAGGCGCGGTAGGCGCCGATCGCAAGGCGCTGGAGCTCCGCCAGTTCGTCGCCGGTCAAGGGTGCCGGGATGAGGAGATCGGCGCCGTCGTCGTACTTGTCGGCATAGTCGTAGAAGTCGGCGCCCGGCACGATCTCGCCGGCGACACTCGCCTCGGGATCCTCGTTTCCGAGCACGGCGATCTCGATCTCGCGGCCGACGACCTCTTCCTCAAAGATGACTTCACGGTCATAGGTCGCCGCCAACTCAATCGCTGCTGCGACCTCGTCGGCGGTCGTGGCCCGCGAGACGCCGACCGACGACCCCATGTTGGCGGGCTTCACGAACATCGGGAGACCAAGTTCGTCGATTGCGGCATCGATCTCGGCGAGGAGTTGTACCCGGCTGCCGTCGGGGCGGCGAATGATGTCGTCGTCGACCGTGATCCATCGATATGCGCACTGCGGGAGTCCGTGGCTGGCGAGATGGTCCTTGCAGGCGACCTTGTCCATGCAGAGCGCCGAGGCGAGGACACCCGCGCCGACGTAGGGCACCCCGGCGAGTTCGAGCAGACCTTGCACGGTGCCGTCCTCGCCCATCGGTCCGTGCAAGACGGGCAGAACGACGGTGGGGGCCGACCCGGAGTCGGCGAGCATTGGTAAGGGCTGGACCTCGGGGCCGAGCGCTTCGAGACGACCAGGCATCGAGTCGTCGCCTCCCTCGAGCGCCGTCCGTGCCTGTTCCACCTGGACCCACCGGCCGTCGCGGGTGATCCCGATTGGCTCGACCTCGTAGCGGCCGGGGTCGACGGCGGCGAGGACATGGCGAGTGGACACGCACGATACGTCGTGTTCGGCGGAACGCCCACCGAAGAGAACGACGAGTCGGATGCGCTCGGGCGTGTCGGAATCGGGGGCGGTCACAGCGTCGACCGTAGTCGTGCCACACTCCCGTTATGCGTTGGACCACCGCCGAGATCGCATCGGCTGTCGGTGGCCGCCTCGTCGGTCGCAATGTTGCCGTCGATCGCGTCACCCAGGACTCCCGTGAGATCGACCCATCCTCCGGTTCGTGGCTTTTTGTTCCTCTTGTTGCCGAACGCGATGGTCATGACTTCGTACCAACCGCGGTTGGCGCCGGTGCGGCTGCGACCTTCGCCGCTCGACCGGTCGATGCCAGCGACGCCGTCGTGATCGAGGTGGCATCGACTGATGAGGCCCTGACTGCGCTCGGCGCCGCTGCCCGTGATCGTCTCGGTGACGCTGCCGTCATCGGGATCACTGGGTCGGTCGGCAAGACGACAACGAAAGATCTTCTCGCGGCCGTCCTTCGTCGTGACCGGACCACGCACGCCAACCTTCGCTCGTTCAACAACGAGATTGGGGTTCCCTTGACCCTGCTTAGCGCTCCCGACGACAGTCGCGCTGTTGTGCTCGAAATGGGTGCCCGCGGTGTCGGGCACATCGCCACCCTGTGCCGGCCTGCTCGGCCGACGGTCGGCATCGTTACGACCGTCGGGAAGGCTCACACCAGCGAGTTCGGCAGCGTGGAGGCCGTCGCCCTCGGCAAGGGCGAACTCGTGGAGTCGCTCCCCGCCGAGGGCTTCGCCGTGCTGAACGCCGATAACCCCTACATCAAATCGATGGCCGACCGCACGGAAGCCACGGTGGTCACCTTCGGCGATGCCGGTGAGGTGCGGGCCGAATCGGTCACCATCGCCGAGGATCTGATCCCGTCGTTCCGGTTGGTATCGCCCTGGGGCGACGTCAACGTCCGGTTGGGAGTGCAGGGCGACCATCTCATCCCGAACGCGCTCGCCGCGGCTGCAGCGGCGCTGTCATTGGGCGTCTCGCTCGAGCGTCTTGCCGCTGGCCTCGAAGAACCTGACCGGTCACCAATGCGGATGGCGATGAAGACTGCGCCGTCTGGTGCTCGCATCATCGACGACACCTACAACGCCAATCCGTTGTCGGTTGCGGGCGCGATCGAGGCGCTCGCCGCCGTGTCGGCCGGCCGCAAGGTTGCCGTGCTCGGTGTGATGGCCGAACTCGGCGAGTCGAGTCGCACCGACCACGAGCGCATGGTGGCGCTCGCCGCGGAGCACGGCATCTCGGTGATTGCTGTCGATGCTCCCGAGTATGGCAGTAGCGCCCTCCACTTGGCCGACATCGACGAAGCGGAGGCGGCACTCGGCGCACTCGACATCGCGACCGCTGTCCTCGTGAAGGGTTCTCGGGTTGCGGCGCTCGAGCGTCTTGTTGCCAGGTTGCTCGGCTAGCGGGGATCGACCGGGAGATCGTCGGGTGGCAGCGGGACATTGCTGTCGAGCCAGCGCCGCAATTTCTCGGCATCACAGTCGGGACAGAGCCAGACGACCTTCATGCCCTGGATGGAGAGTTGCGTGCCTCGGCTCTTGTCGAGGATCGCTTGCAGCGCATCTCGGAGGTCGGTGCGTCCGCACGTGTCGCACTGAGGGGTGAGGTCGCGGGCCCAGACCGTCCCGCAGGTCCCGCAGGTGATCTCGATCGTGCCATCAACGTCGCGACCGTCGAGATCCTCGTCCTCGTCACAGGTGGGGCACACGACCAGCGGCATCGCCCCGACGGTACCGTCTGGTTCCCGGCCTCAGTGTCCTGTCGAGCGTTGCACAGCGTCGACTCGAATTGCCTAGGGTCCGGGCATGGCTGATGTTCCGGATTTTCGATCGACCACCGTCGAAGCGCTCGCTGCCTCTGTTCGCAGTGGGGAACGATCGGCCCGTTCGTTGACCGACGCGGCCCTCGATCGGATCGAGGCCGGAAACGTCGAACTGAACGCCTTCGTCGCGATCGATGCAGAGGCGGCGCGGCGTCAAGCCGATGCGGTCGATGAGCGGCTCGCAGCGGGGAAGGATGTCGGTCCCCTCGCCGGGATCCCGATCGGCGTGAAGGACCTTGCGGACGCTGCCGGTTTCCGCACGACGCGGGGCGCCGCTCACCTCGCCGACAGTGCGCCGGTGAACCACGATGCCACCGAGGTTGCCCGACTCCGGGCGGCGGGCTGTGTGGTGATCGGCAAGACCAACACGCCAGAAGCGGGCTTCGTCGGCGACACGTACAACCCGACCTTCGGTCCGACCCGCAATCCGTGGAACACCGAACGTTCACCTGGCGGTTCGTCGGGAGGTACCTCGGCGGCGATCGCGAGCGGATTTGTCCCGCTTGCGACCGGTTCGGACGGTGGTGGGTCCATCCGGATCCCGTCCACCGTCTGCGGCCTGTCGGGCTTCAAGTCGAGCCAGGGCCGCATCCCGCACGGCCCGGCACCGATGGGAGCCGCCGACCTGTCGACCGTCGGGCCGATGGCGCGCAGGATCCGCGATGTCGCGCTCGCCCTCGATGTCGTCGTCGGCCCGAGCGCCGACGACCTGCGCTCGCTCCCACACCCGAAAGCATCGTTCCGGGCGGTCTGCGACGCGCCGCAGGCACCGAGGCGCCTGCTCTACTGCGCTTCGACGGACGACACCTCCACGGTCGACGACGAGATCGCTGCTCGCACCGCCGAGGCAGTCGACACCATCCGGGCTGCCGGGGTCGAGGTCGTCGAGGTTGATGGCGTGCTTCCCGATGCCTTCTCCCCGTTCCTCCTGTTGTTCTTCGGCGGCATGGTGCCTGCGTACCGCCATCTCATGGGCACGGACGCCTTTGATGCAGTCACTCCAGACCTGCAACGCATCCTGCTCATGGCCGATGAGCGGCTCACCCCCGACTCGATCGAGGAGGCCCGCAAAGACGCGCAGGCCAATTCGGTGATGCTGGCCGAGGCGATGGTTGGGTTCGATGCGCTCATCACTCCGACGGTGATTGGCCACACGCCGGTGTCCCAGCGGGGTGGTGTGATCAACGGCAACGAGGAGCTCGGGTGGGTCGGGAACACCTTTGCGTTCAATGTGACCCGTCGACCGGCCGGCACCACACCGATCGGTCTCACCGCCGACGGGATGCCGCTCGGACTGCAGATCGTCGGTCACCAACTCGACGATCTGCGAACGGTTGAACTCACGGCCTGGGCCGAGGACGTGTTCGGCCTTGACCTGGTCGCTCCGTTCCCCGCATGACCGGCGTTCGTGTCGAAGGCCACGACCATGTCGTGGTGACGGTTGCCGACGTTGAACGCTCGCTCACCTGGTACCGCGATCTTCTCGGACTCAAGGTCGAGCGAGAAGCCGAGTGGCGGGCCGGTGAAGTGCCGTTTCCGTCGATGCGTATTGACAACGGCGCCGTGATCGACCTCCTCGCCGGCGAACGCACCGGCCAGAACATCGATCACGTGGCGCTCCGGGTCGCCGGCGACACCGACCTCGACGCAGTGGCGTCATCCGGTGATTTCGATGTCGTTCGCGGGCCGATCTGGGTGTGGGGCGCGAAGGGTGGCGGCTGGGCGTTGTACGTGCGTGATCCCGACGGCAATGTGGTCGAACTTAAGCGGTACGGCGGTGAGCCGCCGCAGCGGTGATCCCGGCCGAAGGGTCGGCGCCCGGGATGTGATCCGGTATCGTTTCGGTCTCTTGGGCCGTTAGCTCAGTTGGCTAGAGCGCTGCCTTCACACGGCAGAGGTCACTGGTTCGAATCCAGTACGGCCCACCACTCCCGGAAGGTCCGGCCCGGCGACTGTCGCCGGCCGGTCAGAGCACGCTCGAGAGCCAGGCCCGGGCGTCGATCATCATTTCGATAGTCTGGCTGTGGGTCATCTCGTAGGCGTGATGGTCAAGGTTCCAGCCCCCGGCCTGCAGTGTGGAGATCACCTCGGCCGGTGCATCGGGTCCGATCACCGGGTCCTTGGTTCCCCACTGGAAGAGCACGGGGCGCCCATCACCGTCGGAGAGATCGAACTCGAAATCCGGCGCGCCGGGGAGGCCGCAGCAGATCGCCCAGACACCGGCGTAACGAGGAGCGCCCGCCTTGCCCGCAAGCGCCAACGACAAGAAGCCGCCCTGGCTGAAGCCGCCGACCGCGCAGCGCTCCAAGGGCACACCGGCTTTGTCGGCCTCGTTGGCGATGAAGTCCTCGAGCATCTCGAGTGACGGAACAAAGCGCGACCAGTCGTGCTCGAAGGTCTGAACGTCGATCGTCCACCAGCCGGCGCCGTCGCCGTCGGGCATGTCGATCGGGCCACGGGGGGCGATCGCCGTGAAGCGTTCGTCGGGATCGACGAGGGGCACGTACGACGCCAGGTGATGCTGTTCGGCTGTGTAGCCGTGCATGAGAAAGAGGAGACGGTCGGCACCGTCGCGATCGATGCGGTACTGGGTCAGCGGCATGAAGGGAGTCTGGCACCAGAATCTCGGTGCCGGGGGAACGCCGTGAGCTGGGGCCGCCCGTCGCATCGGACGCCGATCGTCGGGGCAGGCCGGCGTGGCCCGTCAGAGGAACTCGCCGCAGAAGCGGCACTTGACCGCCGCCGCCTTGATCACCTCGGCGCAGTACGGGCAGCGTTTCTCGGCCTCAGGGTCGACCTCGACGCGGATGTCGTTCGTCACGGCGACGGTTGCGTTTCGGAGCGCGGCGGCCATGCGGGCTGCGCCCGAGGTCATGTTGTCGACCGTGACATCGCCGGAGCTGGTCGTGAGCGTGAGGGTCGACTGGAACATGCCCTCGACGAGCACCACGGCGCTGATCGAGTCAAGTTCGATGCTCTCCACCGTCGACTCGGATGCGAGCGCCCGGACGGCTTGGCCGACGAGGATGACTCGGGTCTCGGTCGCCACGATGTAGCCGAGTCCGTTGCCTATCTTGCCCCTGGCCGCCTCGACGACCAACTCGGTGTCACCGAGCTCTGCCATCAGGGCTCGGAATGGGCGGCGGCTCGTGAGACCGTTCTTGATCCCGCGCCCCGCCAACCAGCGGTCGAAGTTGTCGTCGCTGCGGGTCAGGCCGTGCATTGGTCGAACCCGGCGTGCCTGTCGATCAGCGGCCGATGCTGACCGGCGTGGCCGTCAACTCTTCGGTCGGCGGCTCGAAGCGGGTCAGGTCGATGCCTTCGACGGCGGCCTTGTACTCCTCGATAGTGGGCGTGCGCCCGAGTACCGACGACAGCACCACCACCGGTGTCGAGGCAAGCAGCGACTCGCCCTTCTTCTCATCGGAGTCACGCACGACGCGGCCCTGGAAGAGGCGGGTGGAGGTGGCCATCACCGTGTCACCCGGCTCGGCCTTCTCCTGGTTGCCCATGCAGAGATTGCAGCCCGGACGCTCGAGATAGAGGATGTTCTCGTAGCCGGTTCGGGCAACGCTCTTCGGGTCGGTGTCGTCGAACTCGAATCCGGCGTAGCGGCTAAGCAGCTCCCAGTCACCCTCGGCCTTGAGTTCGTCGACGATGTTGTACGTCGGCGGTGCGACCACGAGCGGCGCCTGAAACTCCACTTCGCCGTGTTGTGCTTCGAGGTTGCGCAGCATCTGGGCGAGGATCTTCATGTCGCCCTTGTGCACCATGCACGAGCCGACGAAACCGAGGTCGACCGTCTTGGTCCCGCTGTAGTGCGACAGCTCACGAATGGTGTCGTGGGTGTAGCGCTTCGACGGGTCGTCGTTGTTCACGTCGGGATCGGCGATCATCGGTTCGTCGATCTGATCGAGGTCGACGGTGAACTCGGCGTAGTACTTCGCGTCGGTGTCGGGAGCCAGCGGTGGGCGCTCACCGCTCTCGATCTCGGCGATGCGGGCGGTGGCGCGATCGACGAGGCCCTGGAGCACGGCGTTGACGTTGTCCATGCCCTTGTCGATCATCACCTGGATGCGATCGCGGGCGATCACGAGCGACTCGACGAGGGTCTGGCTGTCTGAGATGTTGATCGAGGCCTTCGCCTTCATCTCGGCGGTCCAGTCGGTGAACGTGAACGCCTGGTCGGAGGCGAGCGTGCCGATGTGAACCTCGATGACCCGGCCCTGGAAGACGTTCTCGCCGTCGAACCCCTCCAACATCTGCGTCTGGGTGGCGTGCACGACATCGCGGAAGTCCATGTGGGCGGGCATGTCACCTTTGAAGGTGACCTTGACCGATTCGGGGATCGGCATCGATGCCTCGCCGGTGGCGAGGGCGAGAGCGACCGTGCCGGAGTCGGCGCCGAACGCCACACCCTTCGACATGCGGGTGTGGGAGTCGCCGCCGATGATGATCGCCCAGTCGTCGACGGTGATGTCGTTGAGGACCTTATGGATCACGTCGGTCATCGGGGCGTAGTGGTGCTCCGGATCGCGAGCGGTGATCAGCCCGAAGTCGTTCATGAATTTCATCAGGCGCGGGATGTTTTCCTGCGCCCTGGTGTCCCACACCGAGGCCGTGTGGCAGCCCGACTGGTAGCCGGCGTCGACGATCGGGGAGATGACCGTCGACGCCATCATCTCGAGCTCCTGGGAGGTCATCAGGCCGGTGGTGTCCTGCGAGCCGACGATGTTGACTTCGACCCGGGTGTACGACCCGGCATGGAGCGTGGCGCCGGACGTGCCGACGGCGTTGCGGTTGAAGATCTTCTCGACAGCGGTAAGGCCCTGGCCCTCGTGGGAGACCTCGTCGGACGGGGCGAACACCGCCGGGGTGTCGATGCCGAGCGTGTTGGCGGCGAAGGTCTGCAGCTTCTTGCCGAAGACGACGGCGTAGGAGCCACCGGCCTTCATGAACTCGACCTTCTGCGGTGTGAAAGCCGACGAGATGTCCATGACCTTGTTGCCATCGGTGTCGATCAGTTTCCGAGTGCGGGTGTTGATCGTGAAGACCGAACCGGTATCGACCGAGTAGGTCTGTTCGAGAATTGCTTCACCGTCGTCGTCGACGATGAGCTCGCCGTCGGCGTCGAACTGGGTCACCCAGTTCTTGAGGTCGAGACCGATACCGCCGGTGACGCCGACAGTGGTGAGAAAGATCGGGGAAATGCCGTTCGTGCCGCCGACGATCGGGGCGTAGTTGATGAACGGCACGTACTCGCTGGCCTGCTTGCCGATCCAGAGGGCGACGTTGTTCACCCCGGACATGCGCGACGAACCCACACCCATCGTGCCCTTCTCTGCGACCAGCAGAACGCGCTTGTCGGGGTGGGCGGCCTGGAGGTCGAGCAGCGCCTGCTTCTGTTCCTTGTTGTGCTCGAACATGCTCTGGCCGTGCAACTCCCGATCGGAACGGGAGTGGGCATCGGCGCCGGGGGATAGGAGGTCGGTGGAGATGTCGCCGACGCCGGCGACGAAGGTCACGACCTCGATCTCTTCATCTATGTCGGGGAGCTCGGTGAAGAACTCAGCGTTTGCGTAGCTCTGCAGCACCTCGGTGGCGAGCGCGTTCCCGCCCTGGTGCGCTTCGGCCAGGCGGGCCATGTCCGCTTCGTAGAGGAAGACCTGGGTCCTGAGCACATCGGCGGCGGCTCGGGCCAAGTCCTCGTCGTCGCCGAGCAGGAGGTCAAGCAGGACCGCAATCGACGGGCCGCCCTTCATGTGCGAAAGCTGCTCGAACGCTGACTCGACCGAGATGCCATCGATGGCGCGAGCACCGGTGATCGCGTCCTTCAGCACGACGGCTTTGAGGCCGGCAGCACTCGTGGTGCCGGGGAGCACGTTGTAGACGAAGAAGTCGAGGCAGTCGGTCCGGTGGGCGCTGTCGGAGTCTGACATGCGCGCAACGATCTCGGTCAGCAGGTCGACGCCGTCGACCGGCTTCGGGTTGAGCCCGTGCGCCTCCCGGTCCTCGATCTCGTCCAGGTAGTCCTCGTACAAGCTCATGACGTCGGTCTCGCTTTTGCTGCGGTGGTCGTCGGGAATCCCCGGAAACGGGACCTACCGTACCTTGTATTGAAGTTGTATTGGACCGATGTCGCGGCTTCCGGAGGAGTCGACACGGTTGGCGATCACGCCGGTGTGGGCGGCGGACGCATCGTGAGGAGCAGTGCTGTGCCGAGTAGGCCGCTCACGAGCGCGGTGATCTGGGCCGCGGTGTGGCCCGAAGCGTCGATGATCGCTCCGATTGTCGGCGGCCCGACGAGGCCGCCCACACCAGCGGCCGTGTAGAGCGCACCGAGCACGCCACCCATCCCGACGACACCGAACCGCGCGGCGACCACGGCGGGGGACAGGGCGATGAAGCCGCCGTAGGCGACCCCGAGGACGACGGCGAAGAGGATCAGCAGGCTGTAGCTCGTATCGGCGACGATCCACAGCAACACACTGAGCGACAGCACGAGGAACGACAGTTGGTACAGCCCGGTGATGCCGATGCGGGCGGCGACCGCACCGAAGCCGAGCCGGCCTGCGATCGAACTCATGCCGATCAACCCCAGCAAGACCGCAGCCGAACCGGTGCCGCCGACCGTGTCGATGTAGTCGGCGAGGAAGACGAAGGGGGTGAACAAGGTGATCGAGATCAGGATCGACGAGACGTAGAGAATCCAGAAGTCGACGCGACCACGAACCGCCTCTCGGATCGGTACGGCCGACGCCGCCGAGGTGGGGGGACGGTGAGCCCCGACGGCAGCGACGGTCAGGAGCACGGCGGTCATGATCGCAAGCAGTCGATAGGCGTCACGCCAGCCCTGGTTGTCGATGACCCACTCGACCAGCGGCACCATGACGAGGGTTCCCGTGCCGATGCCGGCCACGGCCAAGCCCAGCGCGAGCGTTCGCCTCGCTTCGAACCAGCCGCCGACCGTGGCGACCATCGGCACGTAGCAGCATGCGACGCCGAACCCGACGCCGAGGCCGTACGTGAGGTAGCCGAGTTGGATCGACTCGACCTCGGCGGTGAGGAGAAGTCCGATGGTCATCGCTGTCGCACCAAAGAGGACGACTCGGCGAGGGCCATGGCGATCGGTGATCCGCCCGGTCACGATCCCAAGCGCGAAGTAGGCGAAGGTCGTCAGCGCGAAGAACAGCGCCGTTTCCGACCGATCGGTGCCGAACTCGTCGGCCATTGGGCCAAAGAATTCACCGAAGCTGTACGCCACCCCGAACACCGTGAACATCGCCAAGAAGGCGGATGCCACGACGACCCACGACCGCGCCGAATCGACGCCGTGGATCGATGGGGGATCGGTGGACGTGGAATCGGTCAGCGGCGAGTTACCTTCACCGGCATGCTCGCGTAGCCGTGGACGAACGACGAGAAGACCCGCTCGGGCTCGGCGAGAACCTCAATGGTGTCGAAGCGCTTGAGCATCTCTTCCCAGAACACTCGGAGCTGAAGTTCGGCGACGCGGCTTCCCATGCAGAAGTGAATGCCGTAGCCGAAGGACAACTGGCGGTCGGCATTCTCCCGGTCGATGTCGAGGACTTCGGGATTGTCGAAGACTTCCTCGTCCATGTTGGCGGAGATGTACCACATGAGGAGCTGGTCGTCCTTCTTGATCTCCTTGCCGTTCAGGACGGTGTCCTTGGTGGCCGTGCGGCGCATGTAGGCCAGCGGCGTCTGCCAGCGGATGACCTCGGGGACGAACTTCTCGATCAACGACGGGTCGGCCTTCAGCTTCTCGAAGTTGTTGGGGAACTTGTGGAGGCCGTAGACGCTGCCGGTCATCGTGTTGCGGGTGGTGTCGTTGCCGCCGACGATCAGCAACAGCAGATTGCCGAGGTGCTCGAAGGCCGACATGTCCTTGGTGTGCTCGCCGTTGGCGAGCATGGTGACGAGATCGAAGCCGGCCTGGCCACGACGCTCGTCCCACAGCTTCTCGAAATAGGCGACGCACTCGAACAGCTCGTCGATCTTTTGCTGCTGAGTTTCGACGACGCCGCCCGGGCCGGGAATGGCGAACACGATGTCGGACCAGCGGGTGAGCTTGCGACGATCCTCCATCGGGAAGTCGAAAAGGGTGGCGAGCATGAGGGTCGTGAGCTCGATCG
Organism: Acidimicrobiaceae bacterium; assembly: GCA_002729125.1. Lineage (GTDB taxonomy): Bacteria > Actinomycetota > Acidimicrobiia > Acidimicrobiales > Aldehydirespiratoraceae > UBA11606. The sequence goes on from PBTQ01000053.1 coordinate 17,195, forward strand.
AGACCGTGTCGACCCAGTCGAACGCCTCGTCCTCAGGGAGCGAGTCGAGGAGGGCCGCAGTGCGCTCGCGGATCATCGGTTCGATGTTGCGAAGGTTGCTCGGCGCCGACACGCCACGCACCGTCTTGCGCTGCTCGGTGTGGTCGGGCGGATCCATGGCGATGAACGGGGTGAGCTGCTGGGGAAGCGCTTCTCCCTGCATCTTCTCGGCCGACAGCCCCAGAGTGATGCCGCTAGCCGAGGAGTAAGTCTCCCAATCGCCGTCGACGGCGCGGACATCGTCGTACTTGGTGATCGACCAGTAACGACCTGAGGTCTCGAGTTCGTTGAAATGGACCGGATCCTCGGCGCGCAGGCGAGCGAAGTGTTCCTGCCAGCGATCCTCGAGGAAGAGGTGGGCGTTGAGTGGGTTGACCTCCTCGATGGGCACGTCGAAGGCGCCGGGGGCATTGCGGCCCTTCTCCGACATCTCCATCTCGGGGGTGACCACGTCGGGGTTGAAGATTTGACGCGTCTCTTCGGCCATGTCGGTCATCGGGGATGCTCCTCAGCTCAGACTTACAGTGTAATAGCGTCACGTATGGCTCTTCCAGACCTGCTCGCCGGGGTTACGCTCCGCGCCATGACGCCCGAGCGACTGGCAGCTGTTCGCACCGCCCTTCTGCGCGACATGACGATCGACATCGTCACGCTCGGTGCGCGAAGCGGCGAGTGGCGCACCACCGAGATCTGGTACGTCGTCGTCGACAGCCGGATCTACCTCTGCGGCACGCCCGGGGCCGGTGAGAACGAGCGCGAGTACGCACCTCGCGACTGGATCGCGAACCTCAAGGCCCATCCTGAGTTCCGCTTCGTGCTCAAAGAGTCGGTCGACGAAACCCTCGACGCCCGAGCCGTGATCGTCACCGATCCCGACGAGCGACGCCGCGTGTTCAGCGCCAATGTCACCGGGTGGTATCGCCGCCAGACCGGCTCTCTCGAGGCCCTCGTCGAGCACGGCCCGATGGTGCGGGCCGACCTGCTCGGTTCCGCCGCCGGCCTCGACCTGACAACGGCAGGTACGGTCCCACCACCGAGGGAGGTCCCATGACGATCACTGAGCAGATCACCGACACCGAGACAGCGGACGGCCCGATGGCCATCGTGCACGCGTCCCCGGAAGGCGGCAGCCCGAAGAGGGTGCTGATCTTCATGGACGCGCCAGGTATCCGCCCGTCGCTCAAGCACTTCACCGCCAGACTGGCCGAGGTCGGCTACGAGGCGGCGATCCCCGACCTGTGGCATCGCCACGGCCGCATGATCGGCTTCGAACCCGTCGACGACGCCGAGGCGAATCAGGCCAACCGGCTGAAGATCATGGAAATGCTCGGCACCCTCGACGACGGTCAGGTGCAGATGGATCGCGACGCAACACTCGATGCGCTCGGGTGGACCGACGGACCGATGGCGACCATTGGGTTCTGTCTCGGCGCGCGGTATGTGCACAAGGCCATGCAGGAACTCCCGCACCGGTTCCCGACCGGTGCGATGTGGCACCCGTCGTTCCTCACCGACGACACCGAAGCGTCACCCCACCTCACCGTCGACGCCATCGGAGAACTCTGGATCGGTATCGGCACCGCCGACAAGGTCCAGTCGATCGAGATGCACCAGCGATACCTCGACGCCATCGAGGGGCTGGACAACATCACGCTGCGAATCTTCGACGGCGCGGATCACGGCTACACCTGGCCGGTCTCGCCGACGTATCACGAGGAAGCGGCGACGATCGGCTGGAACGCCACCACCGAGATGTTCGATGGGGTGCTCGGCTAACCGAAAACCATGACGCCGTCGTCGACGGGTTCCTTACCGATCAGCTTTATGTCGTCGCTCACCGACTGGGTGTTGAGCCAGGGGGCCCGATCGCCCTGCTTGGGCAGCATCGGCATTATTCGCCGCATATAGCCAGCCGGGAAGTCGTCGATGAAGGGGCGACGCGGCATGTCGAGATCGCGCGGGCGGAGACGCGGGGTGGCGGTGTCGGTGCCGGTGTTGCGCATGTGGTTGAGCAGGCGGCAGCCGTACTCAACGATCAGGTCGGCCCGCAGGGTCCACGACGCGTTGATGTACCCGAAGACGGAGATCAGGTTGGGGATCTCGGAATAGCCGAGGCCCTTGTAGGTCCAGAGCTCCGAGAAATCGATCTTCTCGCCATCGATGTCGAGGTCCATCTCGCCGATCGTCACCAGGTTGAGCCCCGTGGCGGTGACGATGATGTCGGCATCGACATGCGCGCCCGAATCGAGCTGGATTCCCGACTCGGTGAAACGCTCGATAGTGTCGGTGACGATGTCGGCCTTGCCAGCCTTGATCGCCTCGAACAGGTCGGCGTCGGGCACGAGGCAGACCCGCTGGTCCCACGGGTTGTACGACGGAGTGAAGTGGGTGTCGATCTGCTCCTGCGGCAGGTGCTTGGCGAGCTCGCTCAGCAGCCGTCGACGGACTCGGTCGGGGTTGGTGCGGGTCTGGCGATACACGTACTCGCCGAAGCGCCGATTCTTCTGGCGGGTGAGTTCAAACGCCAGGCCATTGGGCAGCACCTTCCGGAGCGCGTTCGCGATCGGGTCGTGCGACGGCGCAGACACGACCCAGGTCGGTGTGCGCTGCACCATGGTCACGTGCTCGGCTCGGTCGGTCATGGCCGGAACGAGCGTCACCGCCGTGGCACCCGACCCGATGACCGCAACCCGCTTACCGGCGTAGTCGAGATCTTCGGGCCATTCCTGGGGGTGGATGATCTGGCCGCCAAACCTGCCGGAGCCGGCGAACTGGGGCGTGAAGCCTCCGCGGTACGAGTAGTACCCGGTGCACATGAATACGAAGTTGGCTGCGATCTCGAACGTGTCATCACCGTGATCGACCGTGAGCGTCCATCGCCGATCGGTCCATGACCAACTTGCCTTCGAGATGCGATGGTCGAAGCGGATCTTGTCTCGGATCCCGAACTCGTCGACCGTTTCGTTTAGGTAGTCGAGGATCGACGGACCGTCGGCGATCGCCTTCGGGTTGCTCCACGGCTTGAACTTGAAGCCCAGCGTGTGCATGTCGCTGTCGGAGCGGACACCGGGATAGCGGAATAGGTCCCAGGTGCCGCCGAGTGTCGACCGTCCCTCGAGGATCGCGAACTCGCGGTCGGGGCACATGGTCTGCAGGTGGTAGGCCGCAGAAATGCCGGAGATGCCGGCGCCGATGACGACGACGTCGAAATGCCCGGGGGAGTCGCTCATCACGTAAAGCCTACGGCGGCGTCGCAGGCCGACCCGCATTCGTCTCGACGGTCGCCGTGACCCCTCAGGAACGGGGCACCTTCCAGTAGCCACGGATCGTCGTGTGTGAACGGGGAGTAGCCCGTTCGTCGAAGAGGTGCTTGCGAATCGCCTGCATCGAAGCGGCCTCGCCGGCCGCCCAAACCCGAGTACCGCCCGTGACGGTGGTGCCCGCAATCGCTTGACGCAACGAGGTGCCGGGTGGTTCGGTCTCGACGACGTGATGCCACATCACAGTCGCAGCCGGATGGTCGGGCAACACCAGGCGAGCGTCGGTATGTTCGATCTCGAGGTGGACGTCAACCTCCATCGATGTCGGGATGGCACCGAGCAGCTGCTCGATCGCCGGGATGGCGGTCTCATCGCCGAGCAACACGTAGCGGTCTGCTGATTCGTCGATGGCCTCGCCGCGGCCGGGCCCCGAGATCGCACACGGGTCGCCGGGCGACGCCGTCTCGGACCAGTCGGCGATCGCTCCGCCCGGATGCCGAACGATGTCGATGGCGAGTTCGTGGCCGTCGAGGTGCACCGGGGTGAAGGTACGGAGCGCTGGACGACGACCATCGGCGAGGAGAAATTCGTTGCCGTTCCACGTCGGTAGCTCGAAGGGCTCACCCGGCCAGGGGACGAGCAATCGCACGCTCGCCGCCGGTTCGGGTAGTTCGAGTCCCTCGAGTCCGATCCCTCCGACCACGACCCGCATCATCCGGACCGATCGTGGCTCGGTGTGAAGAACGGCGAGACGGCGGAGCGGTGGGGGTTCACGCCGGAGGCGGGTGGGGGCGTCGCTCATGGTCTGATCCTGCCACGACCGATCCACTGAACGGGTGGGACGCATCCGGTTGCGCGTTGCCGACCGTAGATCTGGGCATGGCCAGCATCACTGCGCCCCTCGACACGCCCGTAGTTTCCGATGGTCGCATCGACCGCCTGCGGCGGTTCAACCTCATCATGGGTGTGCTCCATCTGGTCTCGGGTGGGTTCATGCTGCTAGTCAGCAACGACTTCTCACTCCCGGTCACCTCGTTCGCCACAAACGGGCCGCCGGGAACCTCACTCGCCGACGGTGAAGTTGTCGAGGCGTTCTCGTACCCACTCGCCGTCGGCACCGCCGGCTTCTTGCTCCTCTCCGCCGTCGCTCACCTCTTTGTCGCAACGCTCGGGTTCTCCTTCTATGCGAGTGAGCTGCGTGCCGGCCGCAACCGGATCCGTTGGGTCGAGTACGCAGCGTCGTCGACGCTCATGATCGTGTTGATCGCCTCGGTGGTCGGTATCTACGACGCCGGTGCGTTGCTCGCGATCGCCGGGGCGAACATCGCCATGATCTTGTTCGGCTGGCTGATGGAGACGGTCAACCAACCGGGTCGCCCGGTGTACTGGTCGCCGTTCTGGTTCGGGTGCATCGCGGGTATTGCTCCCTGGAAGGCGGTCACCGCCTCCGTGTGGATCAGTGTCGCCGTCGCCGACGACGGCCCGCCCGGATTCGTTTACGGCATCCTCGTTACGATCTTCCTCGCCTTCAACTGCTTCGCCCTGAACCAATGGTTGCAGTACAGCGGCAAGGGGCGTTGGGCCGATTACGCCCACGGCGAAACCGTCTATATCTGGCTCAGCTTGATCGCCAAGAGCCTTCTGGCCTGGCAGATCTGGGGTAACACCCTTATCGAATAGTCAGCCGCGAACGACGATGACCAGTCTGCGATCGATCACCGTTCGGCACGCCGGATCATTCGAAATCAGGGGCTCGTTTCTCGACGAAGGCGGCGACCCCTTCGAGCCCGTCGGCGCTCGCCATTGCCTTGGTTATCATCGCCGCCTCGAACTCACCGGCGGTCTCGAGGGTGGCGTCGATGCCGTTGTAGACCACCCGCTTGGCTTCTCCGAGCGCCGACGTGGCGCCCTGCGCGAGTGACGTGGCCAGCTCGACGGTGGCGGTGTCGACATCGTCGTCGGCGGCGACCCGGTTGACTAGCCCCCAGCTCTCGGCCTCCTCGGCGGAGAGGACCCGGTTGGTGAGGGTGAGATCAAGCATGCGGCGCAGGCCGATGTGGCGGGTGACGAAGTACGACGACGTGCCGTCGGGGGTCACGCCCGCTCGGGTGTAGGCCATCGTGTACTTGGCGCTTTCGCCCGAAACCACGAGGTCGAAGGCGCTCATGAGACTCATGCCCGCACCGCCTGCGGCGCCGCGCACGCCGGCGATGAACGGCTTCGGGGTGTGGTTCATCATGTGAATCGCAGCGTGGAAGTCGATCAGCATGTCGTGGGCGTGACGGGCCATCTGGTCGCCCCAGGCGTGGAAAAGTTTCAGATCGCCACCGGCGCAGAAGACCTTGCCCTCGGCGGTGACGGCCACGGACTTGACGCTGTCGTCGTAGTGGATTTGCAGCATCGCCTCGCGCAGCTCACGGGCGAAGGTCGGGCTGACGGCGTTTGCGCCCTCGGGGCGGTCAAAGTGCAGTCGTCCGACACGATCCTGCACGTCGTAGGTAATGGTCTCGAACTCCATGATGCGCACCGTAGTGCGCCTTGGTGCCACCGAACCAAGGGCAGAAGACCACGCCCTCGCGATCGTCGGACACCGGACCGGTGTGTCGGTCGCCGGGACGCGCTGTCCTCAGGGGAAGAGACTGGTCGACACAGCGGAGCGGCGGGTCTTACGATGCCGCAGCCAACGAGGGCACCAACAACAGGGGGGCGGCCATGAAGGTCGGTTTCATCGGTCTCGGCAATGTGGGCGGCAAGCTCGCCAGCTCGTTGCTGCGCAACGGCTACGACCTGATGGTCAGAGACCTCGATCGGGAGATCGCGCAGCCCTTCGTCGACGCCGGCGCAAGATTCACCGAGTCGCCCAAGGAAATGGCCGAGCAGTGCGATCTCGTCATCACGTGCCTGCCGTCGCCTGCTGCGTCGGCGACGGTCATGGAGGCCGAGGACGGGTTACTTGCCGGATTCGGCTCGGGGAAGATCTGGGCCGAGATGTCGACCACTGACGAGGCCGAGGTGAAGCGTCTCGGCGCCAAGGTGATCGAAAGCGGTGCGTCACCCGTCGACTGTCCGGTGAGCGGTGGCTGCCATCGTGCTGCTACCGGCAACATCGCCATCTTCGCTGGCTGTGATCGAGACGTCTTCGATCGGATGCTGCCGGTGCTCACAACCCTCGGCCGCCGGGTACTCCATACCGGTGAACTCGGCTCGGCGTCGGTGCTCAAGGTGCTAACCAACTATCTTGCCACCGCCAACCTGATCACGTGCGCCGAGGCACTCGTCACGGCCAAGGCAGCCGGGATGGATCTCAACACCACATATGAGGCGATCGCGATCTCATCGGGCAACTCGTTCGTCCACGAGACCGAGAGTCAGGTGATCCTCAACGGCACCCGCGACATCAACTTCACCATGGACCTCGTCGTGAAGGACATCTCGCTGTTCCAGGCGATCGCAGACCGTCACGATGTGCCGCTCGAGATGAACCCCCTGATGATTCAGATCTTCAAGGACGGCATGGATCGTTTCGGCCCCCGCGAGTGGTCGCCCAACATCATCAAGCGGCTCGAGGAGGCCACCGGACTCGACATCCTCGCCTCCGGCTTCCCAGCAGAGATGGTCGATCTCGAGCCCGAGGAGCCGGGCTACGAGGTCATCCCCACCGGTGCCCGCTGAGCGGTCGGGCGGGCCGGCTCAGTCCAGTCGGGATCGGATCCACTCGCAGACCTCGGCCATCGAAGCACGGGCCTCGGGGAGCTCGCGGAAGAACTCGAAGACGTGCCACATGCCTTCCCAGATCCGGAGGGTCACGTCGACGCCGTCACTCCGCATCCCGGCCGAGATCCGAACACCGTCTGAGAGCAGGAGATCCCGAGTTCCTGTCGTGATGTAGGTGGGTGGCAAGTCGGTGAAGTCGGCGTGCACCGGCGAGACGAAGGGATCGTCGACCGCAGCATCGCCGCGGTAGAGATCGGCCATCACGCGCAAGTCATCGTTGTCGAGCACAAGGGTCGGGTCGCGGTTCGTCTCGTGACTGTCGCCGCCGAGCGCGAGGTCGCCCCATGGCGACAGCAGCGCGAGCGCATCGGGGAAGCGGAGTCCGGCGTTCCGGATCCGTTGCATGAGTGCGAGGGCGAGATTGCCGCCCGCAGACTCTCCGGCGACCGCCACCGGGCCGTCACCGATCTCGTCGAGCACGCCTCGGTATGCCGCCTCGGCGGTGTCGACCGCAGCGGGGTATGGCTGCTCCGGCGCCAACGGATACCGCACGGCGATCACCCGTGCGCCGCCATCGACCGCCAGCGGTGCCGTGATGACGATGTCCTCCTCGGGCGAGCCGACCGTGTGTCCGCCACCGAAGAAGTAGACGATCGTGCCAGCCGGCGTGTTGCCGGTGACCTCGAGACACGGCACACCACCGACCTCGATCTCCCGCTCGTTCGGTGCGAACTCGGCACGGGCCGCCGCCATCGACGGCTCCCAGCCCGAACGGATGGTTGCCCGGACCTCCGCAGCGTTGTCGAGACTGATCAGGGCCCGATCCGACGGCGGATTTGCAGCCAGCCAGGCCCGTGCCTCGGCGCTGATGCCGGATCGCGACCATGTTCCGGGGGACTTCACGCCCCTACAGCTACCATCACCGCCCATGCGTCCGCAGAAGATGGTGACCCTCGATGTCGAGGGCGTGCTCATTCCCGAGGTGTGGGTCGACCTCGCCGAGCGGACGGGCATCGACGAACTCACGCGCACGACACGGGACGAACCCAACTACGACACGCTGATGAACTACCGGCTCGAAATCCTCGAGCGGGAGGGTGTCACGATGGGTGACCTGCGGGACGTGCTCGCCGAGATGGGTCCGCTCAACGGTGCCCACGATTTCCTCCAGAGCCTTCGCGACCAGTATCAGGTGATCTTGCTGAGCGACACATTCCAGCAGTTCGCTTCGCCGCTGATGAAGCAGCTCGGCTGCCCCACGATCCTGTGTCACCAGCTGCGGGTGAAGGGCGATCGCATCGTCGACTATGTGCTCCGCATCGACGATCATAAGCGCCGATCGGTCGAGGCGTTCCGCTCGCTGAACTACCAGGTGGTCGCCGCCGGTGATTCGTACAACGACCTCTCGATGATTCGAGCCGCTAACGCCGGGGCGTTGTTCCACGCCCCACAGAACGTCATCGACGAGAACCCCGACTTGCCAGCGTTCGACTCCTACGACGAGCTGCGGGCGTGGATCGACTCGACTGATCCCAGCCCTGGGACCTAAGCGTCGATGATCGGCACCTGCGCCATCGCCTCGGCGATCGCGTCGTCGCTCAGGTCGTAGTCGACCATCTCACCCGAGAGGAAGCTCTCGTAGGCGGCGAGGTCGAGGTGGCCGTGGCCGCACAGCGCGGTGAGGATCACACGCTCTTCGCCGGCCTCCTTGGCGCGGTTGGCCTCACGGATCGCAGCCGCGATGGCGTGGGTCGGCTCAGGGGCAGGGACGATACCTTCGGTGCGGGCGAATTGCAGTGCACCGGTGAAGCATTCGGTCTGGCCGATCGCCTCGGCTTCGACGAGGCCCGTCTCGTACAGGTGCGAGACCAGCGGCGACATGCCGTGGTAGCGCAGGCCACCGGCGTGGATCGGATCGGGGATGAAGTTGTGCCCGAGGGTGTGCATCTTCACGAGAGGTGTCATGCCGGCGCTGTCGCCGAAGTCGTAGCGGTACTCGCCCTTACTCATTGACGGACATGCCGCCGGCTCGACGCAACGGATCGTCGGGTTCATGTTGCCCTTCAGCTTCTCGCGAAGGAACGGGAAGCTGAGACCGCCGAAGTTCGAGCCGCCACCGGTGCAGCCGACGAGCACGTCGGGCTGTTCGCCGACCTTGGCGAGCTGGAGGAGCGCCTCTTCGCCGATGATCGTCTGGTGCAGCAGCACGTGGTTGAGCACCGAGCCGAGGGCGTAACGGGTGGTGGGATCCTCGACCGCCATGGCGACAGCCTCGGAGATTGCGATGCCGAGCGAACCTGGATGATCCGGATCCTGGGCGAGCAGTTGGCGACCGAAGTCGGTCTTGTCGCTCGGTGACGGGTGCACGGTGGCGCCCCAGATTCCCATCATCGTCTTGCGGTATGGCTTGGCTCGGTACGACGCTGCGACCTGCCACACCTCGCACTCAATGCCGTATTGGGCGGTGGCGAACGCAAGGGAGCTGCCCCACTGGCCAGCGCCGGTCTCCGTGGTGAGCTTCGTGATGCCCTCTTGGTGGTTGTAGTAGGCCTGTGGCACGGAGGTGTTGGGCTTGTGGGAGCCGGCCGGGCTCACGCCTTCGTACTTGTAGTAGATGCGGGCGGGCGTATCGAGCAGCTGTTCGAGTCGTCGAGCTCGGAACAGCGGGCTCGGGCGCCACAGCTTGTAGACGTCAATTACCCCGCCGGGGATGTCGATATAGGAGTCGGTGGAGACCTCCTGCATGATCAGCGCCATCGGGAACAGCGGGGCGAGATCGTCGGGTCCGATCGGCTCGTGGGTGCCGGGGTGAAGGGGCGGGGGCGGCGGCGTCGGCAGATCGGGGATGACGTTGTACCACTGGGTGGGCATCTCAGATTCGTCGAGCAAAATCTTGCTGTAGTCCGCAGCCATGGGCGCCTCTTTCGCGTCGTTGAGAACGACGATTTATATCACGCTCTCGTCGTACGACCAGCGGGTCCCGGGCTCCGGGCTGGGTGAGGTGCGCCTGATCAGATGAGATGGAAGAGGTGGTCGCCGTCGTACGCGGCGTCGGGGTTGTCCCGAACCCGACGGTCGAGCTCGTGGGCGTCGTCGCCCACGAGGATGCGCCACCGGCCGCCAAGCACGCCAGCGAGAATCACCGCAGCTGCCTCGGAGGCGGTCATCGGAGCCTGCTCCTCGAATATCTGGTCGACGGCGATCATGAACTCCGCCACCTCGGCGGTGGGTTCGACCGCAGCGTGGCGCAGGGAGTTGGCGACGATCTTCGTCCCGATGTGGCCGGGCATGACGACGTGAGCCGAGACGTGTGGGGCGTGCACCTGGAGGTCGGTGATCAGGGCTTCGGTGAAGCCTTTCACTGCGAACTTCGACGCCGAGTAGGCGGTGTGGGGACGGTCGGGTCCGACGGACGCGTAGAAGCCGTTGACGCTCGACGTGTTGACCACTGCGCCTTCGGATGCGGCCGCGACGAGTGGCAGGAAGACGCGGCAGCCCAGGTAGACACCGCCCCAGACGACATCGAAGGTTCGTTCCCACGCCGGCCGCTCGGTCTCGAACATGGAGCCGCCGCCGGCGATGCCGGCGTTGTTGAACAGCAGATGGATGTGATCGGTGTCCAAGCTCTCGACGATCGCGTCGCGAAAGGCCTCGAGATCCGCTTCCTTCGACACGTCGGCCGTGTGGGTGAGCACCCGCACGTCGGGCGACTCGTCGGCGACTATCGCCGCCGTCTCAGCCATCGTGTCGGGGGAGAGGTCGCAGAAGGCGACGTCGCAGCCGCCGGCCGCGAGCTGACGCACGAGCTCGCGGCCCATGCCGGTGCCGCCGCCGGTGACGATTGCGATCTTGCGGGAAAGATCAGTGATCATCAGGAACTCCACTTCACCCGCACGGGGAGGTGCTTATAGCCGTGCACGAAGCTGGCCGAGACGACACTGCGGTCGCCGGCCGGTTCGATCGAGTCGATGCGTTCGACCATCTGCTCGAGCAGGGCGGCGATGCTCGCCTTCGCCAGATGGGCGCCAAGGCAGTAGTGCTCCGCCCAGCCGAAGCCGAGATGCCGGTTGGGGGTGCGGCCGACATCGAAGCGGTCAGGATCGTCGAACACCTCTTCATCGCGGTTGGCGGCGCCGTAGAACATCGCCACCGCCGCGCCCTCACGGATGAGGGTGTCGTCGAGCTGGTAGTCGCGAAGCGCTGTGCGCTTCATGTAGTTGACGGGGGCCGTCCAGCGCACGATCTCCTCGACCGCTGTCTTGATCAATGACGGGTCGGCCTTGAGTCGAGCGAACTCTTCGGGGTGGTCGAGGAAAGCCGCGATCGCGCCGGAGAGAGAATGGCGGGTCGTGTCGTGGCCGGCATTGAACACGATCAGGTAGTAGCCGAGAGTCTCGACGAGACCCATCGGTTCGCCATTTTCGAGGGTGGCATTGGCGAGCAGCGAGGCGAGATCGTCGCAGGGGTTGGCCCGCCGGTCCTCGATGATCGTGTTGAACATGGTGAAGAACTCCATGCCCAGTTCTGCCGAGGCAGCGGCCCGATCCTCGCCGGGGCGCCCGACGTCGGGATCGTCGAATGCGAACAGTTGCGAGGTGAGCTCAAGCAGCCGGTCCTCGTCGGCCTCGGGCACGCCGAGGATCGTGCAGAGGACGCGAAGCGGGTGCCGCTGAGCGACGAGCTCGACGAAGTCGACCGGCTCGTTGCCGTGCCCGGCGAGACGATCCATCATCAGTGTGGCGGTGTCGGTGACGATCTCATCGAGGCGGGTGATGCCCCGCGGGGTGAAGAATCCGCTGGCGACCTTGCGGAACGCGCGGTGGTCGGGCGGGTCCATCGAGATGATCACCCGCATCTGATTGAAGGGGTTCGACTCGTCGGCGATGACGTCCAGCTGGTCCTTGCGGAACAGGATGATGTTGCCCGCTGCGCTGGAGAACACTTCCGGCTGCGACGAGATCTCCGTGATGTGGCGGTGCTTTGTGATCGCCCAGAACGGCTGCACAGCGTCGGCGTCGGTCATGTGCACCGGCTCGTTGGCGCGGAGCCATCTCCATTCCTCGTATGGGAAACTCTGCTCGCCGTACTCGTGGTTGAGCACAAGCCGATTGTCGAGGTTGTCGGGAGCCATCGTCATGTGTCGATCGTAGGTTCGACGGCGCCTCTGAGCGAAAAGTGTCCTCGTCGAGCGGAAGCTTTGGGCGTTGCATCGTTCGACGTGATCGGCCAAGGGCGACTAAGACGACGGACATGGCGACCCCACGACAGCCCGGCCTCGGAGCGGTTTTCACCGACCGTGGTGACGACGACGAGATCCCCTACATCAAGGTTCGTAGCCAGCGAAACGCAGACGGGACCGAAGTCCACGTCTGGGAAAAGTGGGTCGCGTTCAACGTCGACCCGCTCTATCTCGCCCTGTTCGCCCGCTATGACCCCGGCATGATCGTTCGTCACCACGGCCACCACAGTCCGCACACGCTGCTGGTGCTTGGCGGGTCGATTCGATGTGGTGATGTCGATCTCGGGCCCGGCGATCACGTCGAACTGCCACTCGGCGCCTCGTTCGGCCCGTTCGAAGCTGGCCCCGATGGGGCTGAGCTGTACGAGGTGATGATGGGCGACCCTCGTTCCTGGTCTGACGACGAGGAATCCATGGTCGCCCTCCTCGCCGCTCGCGGCGCCGAACGGCTGCCCGACCCTCCGATTGATCTCCCCGGCGGGCTCGAGGACCTCCGCCAGGTCTACGCCCGAGCCGAAGCACTCGCCGCGGAGGCCGACCCTGACTGAGCACCGTCTCGGCGTCGGGGCGCCGATGTGGGCGAACCGGGACTGGGTCGGGCGCTCGCTTCCCGCCGGTACACCCGCCGGACGCGAACTCGATGCCTACGCCAGAGTCGTCAATGCCGTTGAGGGAAACACGACCTTTTACGCCACGCCCGATGCGGCCACGATCGATCGATGGCGTACCGCCACGGCACCCGGCTTCCGTTTCGTCTTCAAGCTCCCTCGTGAAATCACGCACGACTGGCGCCTGCGCAACACCACTGCGGAGCTCGGGATATTTCTCGACCGCATCGAACCCCTCGGGGACCGTCTCGGTCCGCTGATGATTCAGCTCCCGGCGTCGTTTCGTCCCGACGACCTTCCGGTGCTTGCGGCCTTTCTCGACACCGTCTCGACCTCGTTCGCGTGGTCGGTCGAGGTGCGGCACCTCGCCTTTCATGCCGGGGGCGACGCCGAACGGCTGCTCAACGATCTTCTCCATGAACGGTCCGTCAACCGGGTTGTGCTCGACAGCCGTCCCGTCTTCGACGGACCTCGCGAGACGCCGGAAGAGATCGATGCCTGGGAGAAGAAGCCGCGGGTCCCCGTGCGTGCCGTCGCGACGGGGGAGCAACCGATCGTGCGGTTCATCGGGCAGATCGACGCCAACCCGCCCTACTGGAAGAAGTGGGTCGACACCGTGGTGCGTTGGCTCGATCAGGGCCGCCGTCCGGTCGTTTTCCTCCATACGCCCGACAACCTCGTCTCTCCTGAACTCTGCCGCCGGTTTCATGCCGAGGTCGCAGACCAAAGCGATGAACCAAACCTGCCGCCTGCACCACCGGTGCCGACCCAGGACGGACTGGAATTGGGGTGAACCTGACCCCGACTCGGCTCGATCGAGTTGATATCGTTCAGCGCATGGCGACCCCCACCTCCAACGCTCCCCGGCACACCGGGCTGCTGGTTGCGGGCCTGCTTGCGATCCCGTTCGCCTCGGTGTCGATCGCAGCGCAGTTGGGCGACATTGCCTCCACCACCGATCCCCGTGACGCCCTCGCTGGCGGTCTTGCCTTGCTCATGGGCGTAGCGCTTGGTCTTGTCGTACGGAGCGTTGTCGTCACCCTCGACGCCCGTGTCCGAGGCGGTGTCCGGCTTGTCGCTGCGGCACTGCGTCCGCTGCCCGGTGCGATCGTCGATATCGTCGATATCGTCGGCGTCAGCGGCCGATCGATCGGCGCGGCGACCATGCCTCGTCTCGTCTTCGTCCCCGCTGAGACTGGTCGAAGAGGACCTCCGATTCGCGTGCGCTGAGCCATCGCGGCCGCGATCTCGCCTGGCCGCTTCCCGCACGAATCGAATCAAGGAGATTTCACCTATGCGCACGAACGCGCTGCGGCTGCTGGCCGCACTCTTTACCCTCTGCGTTGTCGCTGCCGCCTGTGGCGACCACGAGGCCGCGGAGGTCACCCCGCTCGACGATGTGTCCAACATGGAGGCCATCGACGAGAAACACGACCACGGCGATCATGAAGACCATGACCACGACGATCATGACGATCATGGCGATCACGGCCAGGACCACGGGTCGCCCGTTGAATTCGAGGGTGCCGCCGTCCCGGCCCTTGGCGTCAGTGTCGAGCCCGACCCGGCCGGCGGCATCAACATCACGGTCAACACGACCAACTTCGCAGTGGTTCCTGAGGCTGCGTCTACGGCGCACGTTGAGGGCGAGGGGCACTTCCACCTCGACGTCGATGGCACGAAGGTCCAGCGCTTCTACAACGAGGCGATCTACTTCGCCGGCGTGACCGAAGGCGAGGTCACCGTCATGGTCGAGCTTTCGGCGAACGACCACCGCACCTATGCCGTCGACGGCGAGCCGATCGTCGCCATGGTGACCGTCGACGTGCCACCGCACGATCACGGTGCACACAGCCATGGTGATGCCGGCCAGGTCGCGTGGGCAGGCGAGGCGCCGCAGATGGCGATCGAGGTCGTGGAGGATCCGAAGTCGGGCTACAACGCTCTGATCACGGTCGACGGCATGACGCTCTCCGCGGAGAACGTCAACGGCGACAATGTCGATGGCGAGGGCCATCTGCACCTGCACGTCAACGGTCAAAAGGTCGGACGTCTCTACGGCGACGCCACCCACATCCCGGTGCTCCCTGTCGGCGAGGTCGAGATCACGGTTGGCGCGTTCGCCAACGACCACAGCGCCTATGTCATCGACGGTGAACCGATCGAGGCGTCGACCTCGATCGTGGTTGCGTCATGAGCCGCGGACGTCTCATTGCCGTCGCTGCGCTCGGGGCCCTTGTGGCTGCGTGCGGCGGCAGCGACAGCGGTGCCGTCTCGGCTGAAGATGAGATCATCCTCGAGTTCGATGACGATGGTGGTCTCGTCGGCGGCGTTCGTCGGGAGTCAGTCGATCTCGGTTCGAAGGTGACCATGATCGTCGAAGGCAGCACCGATGAGCAGGTGCACGTCCACGGTTACGACCTCTACATCGAACCCGAGGGTCCCGCCGCCCTTGAGTTCGACGCCCTCATCCCCGGGCGCTTCGAGGTCGAACTCGAGCAGTCCGGTCAGTTCCTCATCGAGCTCACGGTCTCATGACCCGTCGTAGCCGCCTCGGTATCGCAACCGTCCTCGCCGGCGTGGCGGTGGCGGTCGCAACGCCGGCCGCTGCTCACGGCATCGGTGGCCGTACCGATCTGCCGTTGCCGGCCTGGCAGTTGGCGTGGGCGGCCGGCTTCGCCGTTGCGAGCTCCTTCGTGGCGCTTGGCGCGTTCTGGTCGCAGCCGCGGCTCGTCGCTGCGGCAGGCGGAGGGCGGACCCTCGTCGACACCCGGCGCCCGGTGATCCGCTGCCTTGAGTTCATCACCAAGTCGATCGGCGTGTTCCTCTTCGGCGTGCTCATGTGGGCAGCCTGGAGGGGCAACCCGAACGGGGCGGTCAATATCGCAGGCGATGCGTTGCTGATCTGGTTCTGGGTCGGCTTGCAGCTCGTGTCGTTCCTGTTAGGTGACGTCTGGCGAATGTTCAATCCCTTCGTCACGATCGCCAACTCGGGCGCGTGGGTTCGAGCCAAGATTCGGGGGGAAGAAGCGGCCCCAACCGAAGACACGGGTCGGCTCAGCCTCTGGCCGGCCGTCGCTGCGATCTTCGCCTACCTGTGGTTCGAACTCGCCTATCACTCGACCGACAGCCCCCGATCGATCGCCGTGTTTCTCACCGTCTACTCGGTGGCGATGATCGGCGGCGCGACCGTGGAAGGCCGCGGCTGGGTGCGCCGAGCCGATGGCTTCGCCGTGTTGTTCACAAAGTTGGCCGCCATGTCGCCGATCCATCGCGACGACGACGGTCGTCTGCGGCTGCGTTCACCGCTCGCCGGGCTGTCGACCCTGCCTGACATCCCCGGCACGGTGCCGTTCATCCTCGTGGTGCTCGGCTCAACCACGTTCGACGGCTTCACCCGCAGCTCGATCTGGCTCGACATCGCGGGTGAACAGACCGGCTGGGGCCGCACGGTCAGCAGCACGGTCGGCCTGCTCGTCATCACCGGGCTGGTCGCCATGGCCTACTCGGTTGCCATTTCGGCGATGGCGAATATCACCAGGGAGGAGTCGGTCGAGCTGAGCCGGTTGTTCGGGCCGACGCTCGTTCCGATCGCAGCGGCCTACGCCGTCGCCCACTACTTCAGCTTTCTCGTGCTCACCGGTCAGCGGATGTTCATCCGGATCAGCGATCCGGCCGGTCGCGGTTGGGATCTGTTCGGCACCGCCGATTACGCGATCGATTGGACGATCGTGTCGCCGGCCACGATCGCGTGGGTGCAAACCCTTGCGATTGCGATCGGTCACGTTGCAGGTGTCGCAGCGGCTCACGATGTCGCGGTTAGTCGGTACGACCACCGACTCGCTGTCAGGTCGCAGTATCCGATGCTGGCTGCGATGATCCTCTACACCGTTCTCGGGCTCTTCCTCCTGCTTGGCGCCTAGACCGGCGCGAGTCGCTCGGAGAGAAACTCGAGGGTTCGAGCCAACGCCACCTGGCTCGGATGATCAGGCTGGTCATCCGGGGCCAGGTGCTCGGTCAACACGCTGTGATCCTGCTTGCCGGTCTCGGCCCCGGGTGTGTCGTTGGGACTCGGAATCTCTTCGTGCAAAAAGTTGTCCCCGAGTGTGTGCTTGAGGGTGGCGAAACGCTCGCCAGGGACGAGCGCGTCGCCGGTGAAGCGAAGCCCGAGCACAGGACAGCCCGTGGCGGCAACGGCGGCGAGTTCGTCGGCGCTGAGCCCGGTCGATGCCTTCCGGGCACCGCCGAAGCCGAACGGCAGGCTCGGCTGACTGAGCACCGGCGCAACCACCGTGTCGTCGAGCAGCATCGCGAGTCCGAAACCACCGGTGAAGCACATGCCGACGAACCCGACGCCCGGACCACCGTGGCGTCGGTGGAGGTCACGGGCGAGGGCCCGCAGCCAGGCGGTGGCGGGGGAGGAGTCCCGGGTGGCAAGGACGTGGAACTCTCGGCTCACGCACGCCTTGGCGATCACGCCGAGAGCACGCCGCGTCGATGATGGTCTCCCAGGGGTGCCGAAGAGCGATGCGATCGCGACGGAGAAACCGCGGTCGACCAGTCGGTCGGCGAAGCCGGCGACGTTCGGTGTGATCCCGGGGATCTCGGGCGCGACCAGAACGCAGGGCCCGGTACCCCGGTGGCACACGTCGTGTGTGATCCCATCGGCGCTGAACGGTTCGACTCGGTAGTCGGCGAGTGGCATGGCGTCGATCATCGCATGGACGACAACGCCCCACCCGCGTTCAACAAATATTGCATTTGCGTTACGATTGTGTCCATGTCCGTTTGCTGCCGACTCCGCACTCCTGTCGGAATGCTCCTGTTGAGCCTCGTGCTCGGCGTCATCATTCCCGGCGCCTTTGCCCAGGACTCTGTCGACGACCTCCGAAGCCAGCGAGAAAACATCCGCCGCGAAGCAGCCGACGCAGCCGCTCAACTCGATGCCTTGTCGGCGGAGGATCTGGAGCTCGTCGAGGCGCTTGAGGCGCTCGACGCCCACATTGCACTTCAGGAGAACAAGATCGCTGCGTCGGCGCAGTCCAGCAAGGTGGCGGAGGCCGAGGCGGCGAAGGCACAGGCCGAGGCCGACATCCTCGCCGAGGAGATCGAGGCCATCCGCGATCGTTTGCGCCGGCGAGCGGTCGATGCCTATGTCGCACCCGCCGCCAACGTGCTCGATCAACTCAACAGCGATGATCTGATCGGTTCGGCCCTCCGACGCGAGTACCTCGACGACATCGTAGGCGACGAGTACGAGATCGTCGATCAACTCCGAGGAGCCATCGCCGAACAGGAGGCGGCGAAACGTGCCGCAAAGGCGTTCCTCGCCGAGGCGCAAGCCGAGCGGGTCGATCTCGACCATCGACGTGCCGAACTCGAGGTCACCCGCACCGAGGCCGAACGATTGCGAGCCGAGGTGCAGGAGCGAATCGCTAAGTGGCAGACCAGTTCCGACGAGTTCGCCGAGGCGGACCGGTTGATCGGTGACGAGATCCGACGCCTCGAGGAGGAGGCAAGAATCGCCGCCGAGGCCGAAGCTCAGCGCTTGGCAGAGGAAGAAGCCCGGCGCCTTGCGGAGGAGGAAGCTCAGCGCTTGGCGGAGGACGAGGCCGCCAACGACCCGGTGGCATCCACGCCCTCAGGGGATTTCGCGATTACCGACCGGCCGGCGGCCGGCGTCCTGACGAGCCCGTTCGGCCCGCGTGTGCATCCGATCTTCGGGACCACCCGTACGCACAACGGCATCGATCTCAACGGCGACACGGGCGATCTGATCCTTGCGGCCAACGATGGCGTAGTGCTCTCGGCGGGGTGGCGAACCGGCTACGGCAATGCGATCGTCATCAGCCACGGTGGCGGCTACACGACGCTCTACGCACATCTGTTCGACATCGATGTGAGCACGGGACAACAGGTGTCGGGCGGCGACGCGATCGGCTGGCTCGGCAGCACCGGTTGGTCGACCGGGCCGCACCTGCACTTCGAGGTCCGACTCGACGGCACCGCCCTTGACCCGGTCGGCTTCTATCCGTTCTGACGTTCCTCTTGGTGGGGTCAGCGCAAGCGGCCGTTCTAGAGTCCTCCCCATGAGACCCGACTGTCGAGTGTTGATCGTGGCGTCTGCATCGCCAGAGCAACTCATCGGTATCGAGACACGTCCGGATGTCGTGATCGCTGCCGACAGCGGGCTGCATGCACTGTTGGCCGCCGGGTGGATCCCGGATCGTCTCATCGGTGATCTCGACTCCGCCGACCCTTCAGCAGTGCAGATCGCGGCTGAGGGCGGGGCAGTCGTGGATCGTTACCCGGTCGGAAAGAACGAGACCGATCTCGAGCTGGCCCTCGCCGCCGCAGTCGATGCCGGCGCGACCGAGATTCGGGTTGTCGTGCGCAGCGACGGACGTCTCGATCACCAGCTCGCCAACCTGTTCGCACTCGCCAAGCCCGACTGGAGCACCGCCGAGGTCCGTGCCAATGTCGGCGATCATGTCGTGTGGGTGGTGCGCGGCGAACGACGCCTTGAGGTCGAGATCGGTCAGCATCTTGCGCTCCTCCCGATCGGAGGTCCGGCTCGGTTGACGACTTGCGGGGTCGCGTTCCCCCTCGCCAACGAGGTGTTGTCTGCCTTCGACGGGCGTGGCATCGCCAACGAGGCGACCGAGTCCGTGGTGTCGTTGGGGGTGTCGGACGGTGTCGTGCTGGTGGTCAGTTCCCCTGCTCAAGCCGACGACCCCAACGACACCACGGACTCGGTCGCGTCGGCAGCACAACCGGGGAGTTGATCAGGCGGCTCCGCCATGACGGACCCAGGTCTCGAACATGTCGGCGTAGCGGCCGCGCTGGGCCACGAGTTCGTCATGGCTGCCGAGCTCGACGATGCGCCCGTCGTCGACGACGGCGATCCGGTCGGCGCGGCGAGCAGTGGCGAGCCGGTGGGCGATGATCACGGCCGTGCGACCTTCAAGCACGACATCGAGCGCGCGCTCGACCTGAGTTTCGGAGTTGAGGTCGAGGTTGCTGGTCGCCTCGTCGAGGATCAGCACACGCGGTCGGGCAACGAATGCTCGTGCGAGAGCGAGAAGCTGACGTTCGCCGGCGGAGAGTGACGCGCCCCGCTCGTGGACGGGCGCGTCGAGCCCGCCCAACCGCTCGATGAGATCGCCGATCCCGACGGCGTCGAGCGCTGCTTGGAGTTCGGCGTCGTCGGCGCCCGGGCGAGCGAAGGCGACGTTGTCGCGCACGATACCCGCAAACAGGAAGGGCTCTTGGGGCACGACCCCCAGCTGGCTCCGCAGGCTGTCGATGGTGATCTCGCGCAGGTCGTGCCCATCGATGCGCACTGTGCCCACATCGGGGTCGTGAAAGCGGGTGAGGAGACGGGCGATGGTCGACTTGCCGCTGCCGGTCTCACCGACGAACGCCACGGTCTCGCCCGGCTCGATGCGCAGTGAGAGGTCATGGAGCACCGGCCGATCGGTGTCGTAACCGAACGTAACCCCGTCGAGTTCGATCGCGCCGTCGATGGGGAGAAGGTCGGTGGCGTCGGACGCCTGCGGGATGGCGGGTTCGGTGCCGAGCAACTCACGAAGCTTGACGATTGCAGCACCCCCTTGCTGGTAGCTGTTGTAGAGCTGGACCAGGGTCTGGATCGGGGCGAAGAACGACGCGAGGAAGAGCAGGAAAGCGGCGAGCTCTCCCACAGTGATTCGCCCGCTGGCTGCCATGGCACCGCCGACGGCCAACAGCGTCGCCTGGGTGGCGATGCCGATCATCTCGGTGCCGGGGGCGTACAGCGAGTTGGCGCGGCTCGTGTTGACCTGGGCATCGAGGTGTTCGCCCACGACCTCTCGGTGGTCGACCAGGTTGCGGGCCCGGCGGTTGTGGGCGGCGATGACGCTAATGCCGGCGAGCGACTCCTGCAGGTGCGAGAGCAGACCTGCGATGCGGTCGCGAACCCGGAGGTAGCCGACCGATGAGACCTTCCGGAACCACAGCGACGCAAAAAGTGTCGGGGGCAGGGTCACCAGGAGCGTGATGATCGCCAGCAGAGGGTCGTAGAAGAAGAGGGCGATCGTGATGACGAGCAGGGTGAAGATCTGCACGAGGAGGTTGACGATTCCCTCCTGGAACAGCACGGAGAGGGCCTCGATATCGGAGGTCATGCGGGTGAGCAAAACGCCCGCCTTCTCCTCGGTGTAAAAGCCGACGCCCTGGCGTTGCATGTGGCTGAACACCCGAATGCGAAGTTGTTCGTTGAGCCGTTCGCCGAGACGACCCGTGAAACTCACGCGGGCCCATCCGAGCAATGCCGCGACGACCACTGCCCCCACATAGATGGCGGCGACGGTGACGATCACGGCTCGGTCGTTGGCCCGGACACCGTCATCGATGGCGATCTGGGTGAGGATCGGACCGAGCTGGAGGGCGACCGTCTCGATCAGTACGAGGGCGATCGCGCCGAGGAGTCGCCAGCGGTGAGGTCGGAGAAAGCGGAGGAGCGAGAACGGTTCGCGGTCCCACACGTCGACCCGCCAGTCGACGTGTGGGACGACGTGCTCAGGTTCGTTCTCAAGGACCCTTTCGACCTTCGTGCGCAGTTCACCGGGAACATCGGCTGCCGGAAGGCCGGCGGCGGCGTTCGATGCCATCGAGCTCGGCCCGCCGGTGATGCCACCGGGCCCACCTCCCATCGAGAACATCAGGCGTCGCCTTGTTCGGTGTCGGGGCCGGTCGTGTCGGCGAGGATCGCGGCGTAGCGCGGGTTTGTGGCCAGTAGCTCGTTGTGACTGCCAGTGGCGGCGACCGCGCCGTTGTCGAGCAGGATCACCCGATCAGCGAGGGCGATGGTGGACAGCCGGTGGGCGATCAGGATTGTGGTGCGTCCGGCGCGGCGAGCGTCAAGAGCGTCGTGGATGCGCTCTTCGACGGCGACGTCGATGGCGCTGGTGGCATCATCGAGGATCAGGATCTGTGGGTCGGCAAGCAGGGTACGGGCGATGGCGAGACGCTGACGTTGACCGCCCGACAAGGTGAGGCCGCGTTCGCCGATCTCGGTATCGGGTCCGTGCGTGAGATCGGCGACGAAGTCGCTGGCGGCGGCGTCGGCGATGGCGGCTTGGACCTCCCCGTCGGAGGCATCGGGGCGGGCGAAGGCGACGTTGTCGTGGACCGAGGCTGCGAAGAGGAAGGGGTCGTCGGTGACGGTGGCCGCTGTCCGACGGAGATCGCCGAGCGCGAGCGTGCGAACATCGTGGCCGTCGACGCGCACGATGCCCGAGTCGACGTCGTAGAAGCGGGGGATTAGTCGGGCGATCGTGGACTTGCCGCTTCCGGTGGCGCCGACGATAGCGACGGACTCTCCCGGTTCGATCGCGGCGGTGAAACCTCGGAGCACGGGTTCGCCGTCACCCACGGGGTACCCGAAGTGGACGTCGTCGAACTCGATGCGGCCGGCCGGGTCGGTGAGGGCGACGGCGTCGTTGGGCTCGATGATCGTCGGGGTCTCGTCGAGGATGTCGAACACCCGAATCGCTGCAGCGCTGGCGCGCTGCCACTGGATGAGGATGAAGCCTAACAGTCGGAATGGCGTGGCGAGCAAAACGACGTAGGTGGAGAAGGCGACGAGGTCGCCGATGGCGAGTTCGCCGTCGATGGTCTGCAGGCCGCCGTAGAGCAGCACGAGTGCGAGGCCGAGACGAGGCAGCGATTCCATGCCTGGTGAGTGGCGGGCGCGGGTGTCGGCGACGGCGGTACCGGCCCAGCGGAGGCGACGAGTCGCCCGAGCGAGGTTCTGGATCTGGGCGGATTCCTGGTTGAACGCCTTGACCACCCGGATGCCTTGGATGTTCTCGTCGACGATCGTGGCCATCTCGGCCTGACGCGCTGTGACCACCCACTGCAGCGGGAACACGCGGTTCCGCAACCGGACGCCGACGGCGTAGACGATCGGCAGGGGTGCGATGGCGACGAGGGTCAAGGTGATGTCGACGGTGAGCATCACGACCACTGCGAAAAAGAACAGCACGACCTGCATGGCGACCAGTGGGCCGAAAGCGAAGAGCAGCTGGATTGACCGGATGTCGGTGTTGGCCCGGCTGATGACCTGGCCGGATTGGGTGCGATCCCAGAAGTCGAACGAGAGCTCGGTGAGCCGCTCGTACATCAGGTTGCGGAGATCTTTCTCGATGCGCAGCGCCGATCGAAAGAGTCCAAATCGGTAGGTAAAGCCGAAGACGAACCGGGCGACGGCGAGCCCGAACAGGCCGGCGACGAACGGCGTGGGGGTGTCGCCGTCGGCGACCGCGTTGATACCGCCACCCAACATGATCGGCACTGACACGGTGGCGGCCATGCTGATCAGTCCTGCGACGATCGAGCCGATGAAGTGCCACTTCTGGACCAGCACGACCGGTCGGAGACGACGGAGCCAGCCAAGCGAACGGTCCGGATCGACCGACGCAAGCGGGCGCTCGTAGCGCTCCGGGGCAGCGGAGGGCGGGGACGACGCGGTCATTGTGCGACCCTACGGCTAGATTTCGCCCATGCACGAATGGGCTCGGAGGTTCTGATCGACACCGCCATACGACTTCTCGCTGCGCTCGCACTCGTCGTTGCCAACGCCGGTTTTGTTGCGGCGGAATTCGCCCTCGTCGCGGTCGATCGCGCGCGTATCGCTGAGCGGGCCGGTCAAGGCCAGGCGCGCGCTGCGGCGGTGCAGCGCTTGTTGTCGCGCCTCTCGTACCACTTGTCGGGGGCGCAGCTCGGTATCACGATCACGTCACTGCTTCTCGGCGTGCTTGCCGAGCCAGCGGTAGCCCGTGTCCTTGAGCCTGGCATCGAAGCTGCCTTCGGTGAGGTGCCGGCCGGGGTATCGGTCGCGATCGCTCTGGCGGTCGCCACGGTCGTGCAGATGATCTTCGGCGAGCTCATTCCCAAGGCGATCGCCACCACCCGACCCCTCGAGACCTCGCTGGCCATGGCTCGGCCGACCCAGCTTTACGGCGTGGTCGCCCGACCCCTCGTCGCGCTGCTTGATGGGATGGCGGCTCGGCTCACCCGACGCGTCGGGGTCGAGCCGACCGAGGAGCTTGAGGTGATCCCCGATCGCGGAGAGCTTGAGCACCTGATCCGTTCTTCGGGGGAGGAGGGCACCCTCGACGAGGGAGAGGTCGAACTCCTGACCCGTTCGATCCGGCTCTCCGAGAAGTCGGCCGACGACGCCATGGTGCCCCGTGTGCGAGTCAAAGCGGTCGAGTCGGCCGACACCGTCGAAACGTTGGTCGCGCTTGCGTCGCGCACAGGTCACAGTCGGTTTCCGGTGGCGGGCGAGGATCTCGACGACGTGCTCGGCGTCGTTCACGTGAAGTCGGTGCACGGTGTGCCGGTCGAGGACCGGGCGACGACCTTGGTCACCGAACTCATGACCCCCGTGCCGGCCGTCCCCGAGTCCCGTGACCTCGACGAGTTGCTCGTCGATCTCCGCCAGGGCGGCAATCAGCTTGCGGTCGTCATCGACGAGCACGGGGGTTGCGCCGGGATCATCACCCTCGAGGACATTCTCGAGGAGATCGTGGGAGAGATCGACGATGAATACGACGGTGCCTCGACGCTGCTGACCCGCGTCGAGGCAAAAGGCTCGACCGTCGTGCCCGCCTCGCTGCACCCCGACGAAGTCGAGGCCGCGACCGGCTTCGAGATGCCCGAAGGTGAGTTCGAGACCCTTGCAGGCCTCGTACTCGACCAGCTCGGCCACATTCCGGAACCGGGGGAGATGGTTGAGCTCGGAGGGTGGCGCCTCGAGGTTGTCGCAATGGACCGCCTCCGCATTGCCACCGTCCGCATCGTCGCGCCCGCCGGGGAGGCCGACTCGTGACCGGCTGGTTCCTTCTCGCTGCGCTCCTGTTGTTAGTTGCCAACGCCTTTTTCGTGGCGGTCGAGTTTGCGTTGTTGGCGAGCCGGGTCACTCGCCTCGAGCCGATGGTTGAGGACGACGACCGCCGAGCGGCGATCGCGTTGGCGTCGATCAAGGATCTGCAGTCACAGCTCGCCGGCGCCCAACTTGGCATCACGATGGCATCGCTCGGTCTGGGCTTTGTCGCCGAGCCTGCTATCGCCACCCTGATCGAATCGGCGGTCGAGTCGTTCATAGAGATCCCGTCGAACGTGCTCCATGCAATCTCATTCACGTTGGCGCTATCGCTCGTTGTGGTGGTGCACATGGTGATCGGCGAGATGGTACCGAAGAACATCGCCATCGCTACCCCGGAGCGCTCGGCTCGGATCCTCGCCCCGATTCACCGGGTGTACGTCAAGCTCTTCGCCCCGATCGTGTGGTTCCTGACGGCGGTGTCGAACGGCATCACCCGGCTGCTCGGCATGGCGCCGGTCGACGAACTCAACACTGCGCTGACAGTCAACGAGTTCCATCGCGTGATCGAGGGTGCAGCCGAGGAGGGGAAGCTCGAGGATCTCGAACACGATCTCCTCGATCGGGCGCTCGACTTTCGCGCCCGCACGGCGGAATCGATCATGGTGCCTCGCAGCCGGATGGTCACCGCCCCCCGGTCGACCTCGGTCGCTGATCTCGAGGCGCTGGTCGCTGAATCGGGTCACAGCCGCATCCCCGTCACCGGCCGTACGCTCGATGATGTCGTCGGATTCGTACACTCCAAGGATCTGCTACGTTTCGCAGCTGCAGATCGCGAGATTCCGGTGCCGCTCGAGATGGTTCGGCGCATGGTGATCGTGACCTCCGACCAGCCCTTGCGTGATCTCATGCGGTCGATGCGCCGCGGGCGTCGTCACGTCGCCCTAGTTCGCGCGAACGAGGGCCGGTTGCTCGGCATGGTCACGCTCGAAGATGTGCTTGAGGCCCTCGTCGGCGACATCGCCGACGAGACCGATGGTGGCAGCGATGCCGCCGCGCAGGCGCGGGTCTAGGAGAGTTTCCGCAGCACCGTCGCGAGCGCTCCTCAATCCGCGACGAGTCGGCTGGAATGTCGGTGTGCGGGCAGGTCGACGCGCTCACCGGCTGCTCTCGGGCTGGACCTAGACCCCCATTGCGTGGAAGCCGCCGTCGACATGGATCATCGAACCGGTGGTGGCCGGGAACCAGTCTGACAGCAGCGCAACGGTCGACCTGGCGACGGCGGAGGAGTCCTCGACGTCCCAGCCGAGTGGCGCCCGGTCGTCCCACACGTCCTCGAACTGGGCGAAGCCGGGGATCGACTTGGCGGCCATCGTTTTGATCGGTCCGGCGGCGACGAGGTTCACGCGGATGCCCCGGGGGCCGAGTTCGCGGGCCAGATAGCGATTGGCCGACTCGAGCGCGGCTTTGGCGAAGCCCATCCAGTTGTATGCCGGCCACGCGACCGTGGCGTCAAAATCCAGCCCGATGATCGAGCCGCCGCTCGTCATCAGTGGCGCTGCGACTTCGGCGAGTGTCTTGAGGCTGTAGGCCGAGATCTCGACTGCGACCTTCACGTCATCCCAGGTAGCCCCCATGAAGTCGTCGCCGAGCGCAGCTTCCGGAGCGAAGCCGATCGCATGGAGCGCCCCGTCGAGCGTGCCGAACTCGGCAGCTATGGCGTCTCGCAGGGCGGGCACGTGCGCGGGGTCGGTGACGTCGAACTCGAAGACCGATGGCTCGGTTGGGAGCTTGCGAGCGGTGCGCTGCGTGAGCCGCAGGCCCCGACCGGCGCCGGTCAGGATGATCTCGGCGCCCTCCTCCTGCGCGAGCTTGGCAATCCCAAATGCCAACGATGCGTCGGTCAACACACCGGTGATGAGGATCTTCTTGCCATCGAGCACGCCCACGCCGGGCCTCCTGGGATTCGTCGTTCGGATTGGTCCTGTTTCGGACCGGGATGACACCTCGGAGGTTACGACGACCGGACTACGGTCTCGGCGATGCACGCGGACGCTCCCATGCACCTCTACGACACCAGCCGGGGCGAGGTTGCAACGTTCGCTCCGGACGAGACCGTGACGATGTACGTCTGCGGCATCACGCCCTACGACGCCACCCACCTCGGGCACGCCGCGACCTATGTCACCTACGACGTGTTGCAACGCCGGCTGATCGATCGAGGCCACCAGGTGCGCTATGTACGCAACATCACCGACGTCGACGATGACATCATCAGCGCCGCCCGGTTGCGAGGCGTGCACTACCTCGATCTCGCGTTCGGTGAGACCGCTCGGTTCGACGACGACATGGCGGCGCTGAACACGCTGCCGCCGTGGTCCGAGCCACGAGCAACCGGTGCGATCAGCTACATCCGCGGTCTGATCGAAACCCTGCTCACCCAGGGCGATGCCTATCTGGTCGACGGTGCGGTGTACTTCGACACCGAGGCCGCGAACGACTTCGGATCACTCGTCCGTCTCGGCGACGATCGGATGTGTCAGCTCGCCGCCGAGTGGGGTGAGCGACCGGACGATCCAGCCAAGCGCAATCCGCTCGATTTCGTGCTGTGGCGTCAGAGCGAGGATGGGGAGCCGGCGTGGGAGGCCCGGTGGGGGCGAGGCCGACCTGGGTGGCACATCGAATGCAGCGCCCTCGCCTTGCGTGAGCTGGGACCCACGATCGACCTTCATGGCGGTGGTGTCGATCTCCTCTTCCCGCACCACGAGTCGTGCCTGGCTCAGTCCGAAGCGATCACGGGCCAGCCGTTCGTCCGGCACTGGCTGCACCAGGCGATGGTGCACTGCGGTGGGCGCAAGATGTCGAAGTCGACCGGCAACCTCGTGTTCGTCGGCGACCTCCGCGAACGTCACGACGCCGCCGCGATTCGACTCGTGCTGTTGTTGCACCGCTACCGGCGGCCGTGGAACTGGCACGACGACCTCCTCGTCGACGCCGAGGAGCGACTCACCCGGTGGCGTCGGGCCGGTCTCGGCGACGCTGCGCTTGATGTCACCCGAGCGGCGCTCGACGACGATCTCGACACACCGACGGCACTGGCGGCAATCGACGCCGCCGCCGATGCCGGACAGGGGGTGTCCGCAGCGGCCGAGTTGCTCGGCGTCGAACTCTGAACCGCTCATGAAGTGACAGACACAACCGAGATTTCGCGGACTGATTAGCGGTCCTCGGGGCCATACTGCCTTCGGAGAGGTTCCGGGTGAGCGCTGATGGCTGATGGCGAACAAGAGCTACAAGCGACCGTGCGGTCAGTGCTGCGCCCGATGTTCCGCTCGATCTGGCGGATCCGGGTCTCGGGTATCGAGAACATCCCGGCCACCGGTGGCGCCATCCTCACGCCCAATCACACCTCCGTGATCGACAGCTTTTTCTTGCCGGCTGCGGCGCCGCGCCCGGTCAGCTTCGTCGGCAAGGCCGAGTACCTCGACGACTGGAAGACCCGCAAGCTCTTCCCGGCGCTTGGCATGATCCCGATCGATCGAAGCGGTGGCGACGCAAGCCAACGGGCGCTCGATACGGCCGCTCACGTCCTTGAGGGCGGCAACCTCTTCGCGATCTACCCGGAGGGCACTCGATCTCGCACCGGCTTCCTTCACAAGGGGCACACGGGTGCTGCTCGGTTGTCGATCCGCACCGGCTGTCCGATCGTCCCGGTGGGAATCAAGGGTGCCCGATCGATCCAACCGCCTGACCAAACGGTGCCCAACGTCTTTCGTCCTTTGGAGATTCACTTCGGCACGCCGATCCATCCGGCCACCTCGGATTCCGTCAGCGACGAACGGCTTCGGTTGCGTCAGATTACCGACGAGATGATGTTCGAGATTCGGGATCTCACGGGCCAGGACTATGTGAACGAGTACGCCGGCAAGACGCCGCCGTCTGCCGCGCAGACTCGCCAGACGACCGTGTCGCCGGAGGTGCCAGAGCGACTTTCTTCTGCGGACGTCCTGAAGCCCGTACCGGCGTAGCGCCACCCGATTTCCCAAGGCGACGTCACCCCTCGGGGGCGGGGTGCGCCGGTAGTCTGACCGACCTATGAGCGACGTGATCTCCGTACAGCTGCCCGATGGTTCTTCTCGTGAAGTCCCGGCCGGCACGACGACGTACGAGCTCGCGTGCTCCATCGGCCCCCGTCTCGCCAAAGAAGCGGTAATCGGCGTCGTTGACGGTGTCGAGGTCGACCTCGACGTTCCGCTCTTCGACGGCGCGTCGGTCGAGATTGTCACCGGCGACACCGAGCGTGGCCTGCACACCATCCGGCACTCGACCGCCCACGTGATGGCCCAGGCGATCCTCGACCTGTACCCCGGCACGCAGATCGCGATCGGCCCACCGGTCGAGTTCGGCTTCTACTACGACGTGGAACTGCCCGAGGGCAAGACCCTCTCCGACGATGACCTCGCCCAGATCGAAGCCCGCATGCAGGAGATCGTGAAAGCCGACCAGGCGTTCCGACGCCATGAGCTCCGTGCGGCCGAGGCGGCAGCGTTCTTCGCCGACGAGCCCTACAAGGCTGAGATCATCGAGCGGGTCACGTCTGGCGCTGCCAGCGGTGAGGACGCCGGTGAGATCGGCGGCGGCGACTCGATCAGCTACTACAGCAACGGCGATGGCTTCCGCGACATGTGCACCGGTCCGCACGTGCCGTCGACTGGTCGCCTCGGCGCGTTCAAGCTTCAGTCGGTCGCCGGTGCGTACTGGCGCGGCGACGTCACCCGTCCGATGCTGCAGCGCATCTACGGCACCGCGTGGGCCGACCGGAAAGCGCTGAAGACCCACCTTCAGATGCTTGCCGAGGCCGAGAAACGCGATCACCGTCGTCTTGCCGCCGAACTTGACCTCGTGTCGTGGCCTGACGAACTCGGTCCCGGACTCGCCGTGTGGCACCCCAAGGGCGCGCTGATCCGAAAGATCATGGAGGACTACAGCCGCGATCGTCACGAAAACGGCGGGTACGACTTCGTGTTCTCACCCCATATTGCAAAGTCGGTGCTGTGGGAGACCTCAGGCCATCTCGACTTCTACGCCGATGGCATGTACCCGCCCATGGAGATGGATGGTGCGACGTACTACCCGAAGCCGATGAACTGCCCGTTCCACGTGATGATCTACAAGGCGAACCAGCGCAGCTATCGCGAGCTGCCGGTGCGCCTGTTCGAGCTTGGCGCCGTCTACCGCTACGAGCTGTCGGGCGCCGTGCACGGTTTGATGCGCAGTCGTGGCTTCACCCAGGACGACAGCCACATCTTCACCACGCGCGAGGACGTCCAGCGCGAGCTGATGTCACTGCTCGACTTCGTGCTCTCGGTGTTGCGGGCGTTCGGCTTCGAGGATTTCCAGGCGAAGCTCTCGACTCGCCCGCCCGAGAAGTCGGTGGGTGAGGACGAGTTGTGGGATGAGGCCACCGAAGGTCTTCGAGCTGCACTCGATCGCAGCGGGCTCGAGTACATCACCGAGGAGGGCGGCGGTGCGTTCTACGGCCCGAAGATCGACGTCGACGTCAAGGACGCCATCGGTCGGGCGTGGCAGCTGTCGACCATCCAGCTCGACTTCAACCTGCCCGAACGCTTCGATCTCGAGTACGTCGCCAGCGATGGCGAGCGCAAGCGACCCGTGATGATCCATCGGGCGCTGATGGGTTCGGTCGAGCGCTTCTTCGGCGTGCTGATCGAGCACTATGCGGGCGCCTTCCCGGCATGGCTGGCGCCTACCCAGGTCCGGGTCCTCCCGGTCGCCGAGGTCCACGCCGATCACGCGCACGGTGTCGCTGCTCGCTTGCGTTCGTCGGGCTTTCGGGTCGATGTCGTTGGCGCGGTTGAACAGCTCGGTAAGCGAGTCCGAAATGGCAAGGTCGAGAAGCTGCCCTACATCCTTGTGGTCGGCGACGACGACGTCGCGAACGACACGGTAGGCGTCAACAAACGAGGCCACGACAAGCCCGAGCGAGACGTCACTGTCGACGACTTCATCGCCCGTCTGGGCAACGAAGTCGAGAACAAGGTCTGAGTCGTGGAGCATCTCTGGGCGGGTTGGCGCAGTGCCTATGTCCAAAGGGCCGACGTCCAAGGTGGCGACGACGAGCGACCGGCAATTGACATCGCCGACGACCAGACCCTGTTCGAGGCGATCCTGCACTCCGGGTATCCCGACTGCGACACGCGGATCCTTTGGCGAGGGGAGCGGGTCTTTGCCATGCTCAACGTCTTCCCTTACACCTCCGGTCACCTCATGGTGCTGCCCATGCGTGCGGTCGAGCAGCTCACTGAACTCGACGACGCGGAATACGCCGAGCTGTGGCAGGGCGTGCGTCTTGCGACGCAGGCGGTCGAGGCGGCCTATGCGCCGCAGGGCATCAACGTCGGCGTGAACCTCGGCAGGGGAGCGGGCGCCGGGATTCCCGACCACCTGCACGTGCACGTCCTGCCCCGCTGGGACGGCGACACCAACTTCATGACGGCGATCGCGAACACCCGCGTGATGCCCGAGCCTCTCGCCGCGACCTGGGAGCGTCTCCACGCCGCATGGCCCAGCGCCTGACACCTGGCCCGCATGGGCCTAGCCTCGGGGCATGGCCGAACATGGCGACGTGGCGAAAACTAGCGACGAACACGACGACGGTATCACCGGCCCCGATGACGTCGATCTCGGCGAGATCCGGGACGAACTCCCCGCTGACCTTGACCCGTCCCAGGTCACGGCGCCGTACCTCTTCCCCAACAACAGCCGTCGCAAGATTCCGGCGGTGCTCTACACGCTGATCGGCATTGGCTGCATCATGTTGTGGCAGACCGCCGGCGATGACGCCGTGCTCGTGAACGGTGGCTTCGGTGTCGCCGGTATCGTGTTGATCGTCGTCGGGCTCTACCACTGGCAGGGCGGCTGGGATCTCTCGTTCGACGAGGAGCAGGCCCTCGGTGCTGCCGCCGAAGAGGTCGGGTTCCCGGCCGGACATGCGTCGGCGCAGCTGGGGTGGCGTGGTCTGCGCAGCCGCCCAACCTGGCGCATCCTGCTCTACAGCA
The DNA here is from genome assembly GCA_002729125.1 of Acidimicrobiaceae bacterium. Lineage (GTDB taxonomy): Bacteria > Actinomycetota > Acidimicrobiia > Acidimicrobiales > Aldehydirespiratoraceae > UBA11606. Next base: position 49,003 of record PBTQ01000053.1, read on the forward strand.
ACGAGAAGGTCCCCGAGAAGCGTGGCCTCGTGCTGGTCGACGGCGTGAACGGCGAGATCATCGACCGCTTCGTTGAGGACAATCCCGAGGACTGGTCCGGCTACGACACGTAGCTGTGATGTGACCCTTGTCCTGCCCTCAACGGCCGATCCGGGCCCAACTGTTACCCTGAACGGAGCAACCCGGGAGGGGTTCACATGTTTGACGGCAACTTGCGCGCTCAGGTCGACCGGGGTCTGACGCCCATCGGCCGCAGCCTCGTCAAGACCGGAATCACGCCCGACGTGATCACGGTGATCGGCATCGTGATGTCAGGCGTTGCTGCGGTGACCATTGGTGCAGGGTACCTGCGCGTCGGTTTCTTGTTCTTGCTGCTCACCGCCATCCCCGACGCACTCGACGGAGCGGTGGCCCGGGCCGCGGGTACCGGCTCGAAGCGCGGGGCCTATTTCGATTCGGTGAGCGATCGACTCACCGACGGGATGCTCTTCGGAGGTGTCGCCTGGCACCTTGCGAGCACCGAACCGGGCCGCGTCATGATGCTGCCGGTGACGATCATGGGTCTCGCCATGTTCATCTCGTACCAGCGAGCCAAGGCCGAGTCGCTCGGCTGGGATGCCAAGGGCGGCATCATGGAACGTGCCGAGCGCATCGTCGTGCTCGCCTTCGCACTGCTGTTCCCGGAGCTGATGATCGTCACCCTCTGGGTGATGCTGGTCCTCACCGCCATCACCGCCGTCCAGCGGTTCGTGAAGGTCTGGAAGCAGGCCACTGCTGAGCACGATCGTCCCGCCCCGGCCCGCGGGGCTCGGCGCCGGCCGCGCACCCGCACCTCGGTCGAGCCGCTGTGGCGTCAGCGCATGCGCGAGCGTCGCGAAGCCCGCAACGGCTGAGCGTCGCAACCTGAACCATGGTCGGCGTTGCGGCCTACAAGGCTGGTTCCTATCTGGCCCGCACCGTCCCAGACGGCGTTGCCACGAGTGTCGCCCGCGCCGGCGGTTTTACTGCGGGTTTGATGGCCGGCGACGCCGGCACGGTCGTCGGCCGCAACCTCGAACGCGTCTACGGCCGCCTGCTCAGCGATACCGAGAAGAAACGGAAGATCGCTGAGACGTTTGAGTGGTACGGCCGCTACTACGTTGAGTCGTTCCGCCTGCCCAACGTCAGCGTCGACGAACTCGACCGCGGCTTCTCCTACGACGGGGTCGCGTCTATCGAGGCCAACTGCGGACCGGGCAAGTCCGGCGCAATCCTCGCCCTGCCTCACCTCGGAACGTGGGAATGGGCTGCGTTCTGGCTCGCCCGTGTCATCAAGGTGAAGGTGACGGCGATCGTCGAGCCGTTGCAGCCGCCCGAACTCTTCGAGTGGTTCGTCGGATTGCGCGAGTCGCTCGGCATGGAGATCCATCCACTTGGCCCCGATGCGGGCAAGCAGATCATCGATGCCCTCGGCCGCGGCCATCTCGTGTGCCTGCTCTGCGACCGCGACCTGCAGGGCAATGGTGTACCCGTCGAGTTTTTCGGCGAAAAGACGACCCTTCCCGGCGGTCCGGCTACGATCGCGCTCCGCACGGGGGTGCCTTTGATGCCGGCGGCGGTGCCGTGGCGCAACCACGCCCGTCACGGATGGTGTCGCCCTCCGCTGAAGATCGAGCGCACGAAGGGTGTGCGGCTGCGCGACGACATTCAGCGTGTCACCCAGATGATCGCGGACGAGTTCGAGATCATGATCCGGGAGACGCCCGAGCAGTGGCATCTACTCAACCCCAACTGGCCGAGCGACTACGAGGCGCTCGGTCGTGAGATCCCCGAACACCTCCGGGACCTCTGAGCGGACCTCCGTCTGCCAGACTCAGAACCATGCGGATCGGGATCATCTGCCCCTACAGTCTGACACTCCCCGGCGGCGTGCAGATGCAGGTCCTCGGCCTGGCCCGGGCGTTGCGCAAGCAGGGAGAGCGAGTCCGGGTGCTCGCCCCGTGCGATGGCCCACCCCCCGACGCTGGAGTCACCCCGCTCGGCAACAGTCTGCCGACGGCCGCCAACGGCTCGATTGCCCCGGTCGCTCCCGACCCATCTGCTCAGTTGCGGGTGATTCGGGCCATGCGGGACGAGGACTTCGACGTCATCCACCTCCACGAACCGCTGTCGCCCGGGCCGAACCACACGGCTCTGCTCACTCGTCCGGCTCCGCTGATCGGCACCTTCCATGCTGCTGGCGGCAGCTTGGCCTACGACATGATGCCGCGGGCCACTCGCTTTCTGGCCGGCCGACTCGACGATCGCTGCGCCGTGAGCGAGGACGCTAAGAAGATGGCCCAGGAGGCCCTGGGTGGGCACTACGATCTTACGTTCAACGGGGTCGAGCTCGCACGGTTCGCGTCGGGTACACCGCATCCGACGACCGGCCCGACGATTTTCTTCCTCGGCCGTCACGAACCTCGCAAGGGCCTGAGGGTTCTGCTCGACGCGATGTCGCAGCTTCCTGCCGACACCCGTCTGTGGGTCGCAGGGGAGGGGCAGGAGACCGACGAACTCGCGGCCGAGCACGCCGGCGACCACCGCATCGACTGGCTCGGCACCATCTCCGAGACCGAAAAGATTGCCCGTCTCCGTGGTTCCGACGTGTTCTGTGCGCCCTCACTCGGTGGTGAGTCGTTCGGTATCGTGTTGCTCGAGGCGATGGCCGCCGGCACGGCTGTGGTCGCCGGCGACATCCCGGGCTACGCCAACGTCGCTCGCCAGGGCCGCGACGCCTTGCTGGTGCCGCCGAACGATGCCCGCGAGTTGGCTCAGGCCCTCACCGCCGTTCTTTCCCGGGCAGACGAGAGCGAGCGGCTTGTCGAATCGGGCCTGAAGCGAGCCGAGGAGTTCTCGATGGCCCGCCTCGCCCAGCTCTATCTTGGCCGGTACGAGCGCCTCGCTGCCGGTGCTCCTCGCTGACTCGGGCCGGCCGTGGCCAGGCGAGCGTCGTTCAGCGATACATTGATCGTCTGCGTGGCGGGCGCTGCGCACGAGAGGAAACCATGGTCATCTGGATCATTCTTGGCATCATCGTCGTGCTGGCCGTCTATGTGATCAGTCTCTACAACAAACTCGTGAAGTTGCGGAACCGCATCGAGAATGCGTGGGCCCAGATCGATGTTCAGCTCAAGCGTCGCTGGGATCTCATCCCGAATCTCATCGAGACGGTCAAGGGGTACGCCTCTCACGAGAAGGAGACCCTCGAGTCGGTCATCGCCGCCCGGAACGTTGCCACCACGGCATCGGGCCCGCAGCAATCCGCCGGCGCTGAGAACATGCTCACCGGTGCGCTGCGCCAACTCTTCGCCGTCAGCGAGGCCTACCCGGATCTCAAGGCCAACCAGAACTTCTCCGAGCTGCAGGAAGAGTTGACCGGCACCGAGGGACGGATCGCTTACGCCCGTCAGCACTACAACGACCAGGTGCTGAAGTACAACACTGCGATCGAGACCTTCCCTGCCGTCATCCTCGCCGGTCCGCTCCGCTTCACCGAGCGTGAGTACTTTGAGGCCGATGACGAGAGCCGCGGCAACGTCCAGGTCGAGTTCTAGGCCGACCGGAGCCCTGTTCGTGCCCACTATGTCGTCCCGCACGCTCGCAGCGATTCCTGCGGCACCGCTTGGCTTGATTGTAGCGATCGTCTTGGCCGTGGTTATCCATCCCGTGGCTGGGTTCGTGCTCGGTGTTGCCGCCGGTGCTGCGCTTTTCTTCTGGGTGCTCAACGGCGCCGTCGGCCCTGCGCTTCGTGCGCTCGGGGCCTTCCCGCTCAACGAGGGAAGCGAGCCGCGACTGGAGAGCCTTGCCGAGTCGATCTGTGCTAGCCACGGCATCGCGGAACCGATCCTCTACGTCGTCGAGAGTTCAGCGATCGACGCCGCTGTCGTCGGCAAGCCCGATGACACCCATCTCATCGTCACCCGCGGTGTGCTCACCAAGCTCGAGCGGTTAGAGATCGAAGCGGTCATCGCCCGCCAGATGACACTGTTTGGCAACGGTGTTTCGGCGGCCACGACGCTTGCGTCGCCGGCCCTCGGCCCGGTCGCCGCTGGCTTGCGCAAGCGGTTGCTCGACGATCGGCGGCTCGTGCGGGCCGACTTCGACGCCGTCGGCGTTACCCGTTACCCGCCGGCGCTCGCGGCCGCATTCGAGAAGGCCGTCGAGTCGGCCCGGATCAGCCACAACGCGAGGACCAATCATCTCTGGATGATCGGGAGCGGTACCGATTCGATCCAGCCCGAGATGGGCGAGCGAGTCGACGCGCTTCGAGAGCTCTAAACGCATTCAAGTTTGAGCGGCATTCGTCGACGGCGGCCCGCTCACCGCCATCTGGAGCGACTGGGGGGCCTTGCGACGAATGACGCAACGGCTTTTCCGCCCCGGCTGGTGGTGCCGAGATTGTTCGAGAGCTTGGCACGACGTGAATCACGCTCCTGCCCAAGGACAACGAAGAGTTCGCCGTCAACCGGGCGTCCCGAGGTCTCGTCCTGAGGACTGATGAGTAGACTCGGACTATGACCGACCAGTCTATTCCCAGTAGGGAGCGATCAACCGGTAGCCCTCTTGTCAAGCGTGGGCTCGCCGAGATGCTCAAGGGCGGCGTCATCATGGACGTCGTCAACCCCGAACAGGCTCGTATCGCCGAAGATGCCGGCGCCGTGGCCGTCATGGCGCTCGAACGCGTGCCCTCTGACATCCGCAAGGAAGGTGGCGTCAGCCGCATGTCCGACCCGGAGATGATCCAAGGCATCCAGGAGGTCTGCTCCATCCCGGTGATGGCCAAGGCCCGAATCGGCCACTTCGCCGAAGCGCAGATTCTCCAGTCGCTCGGCGTCGATTACATCGACGAGTCCGAGGTCCTCACCCCAGCCGACGAGACCCACCACATCGATAAGTTCGCGTTCGACGTGCCGTTCGTGTGCGGCGCCACCAACCTCGGCGAGGCGCTGCGTCGCATCAGCGAGGGTGCCTGCATGATCCGATCGAAGGGTGAGGCCGGCACCGGCAACGTGGTCGAGGCCGTGCGCCACATCCGTTCGATCAACGGCGACATCCGCAAGATCACGCAGGCCGATTCTGCTGAGCTGTTCGAGTGGGCTAAGCAGCTGCGTGCGCCGCTGCCGCTGATTCAGGAGATCGCCGAGACCGGTGAGCTTCCTGTCCCAGTGTTCTGCGCAGGTGGCATCGCCACCCCGGCCGATGCTTCCCTCGTGATGCAGTTGGGTGCGCAGGCCGTGTTCGTCGGATCTGGCATCTTCAAGTCTGACGAACCGGTCAAGATGGCCAACGCCATCGTCGAGGCCGCCACCCACTACCAGGATCCACAGATCCTGGCGAAGGTGTCGACCGGTCTTGGTGATGCGATGAAGGGCCTCGAGATGGCGACGCTCGAAACCAAACTCGCCGAGCGGGGTTGGTGACCAGGCCGGTCACGGTTGGTGTCCTGGCGCTACAGGGCGCCTTCGCTGCGCACCTCTCGATCCTTCGGGTTCTCGGTGTCGAAGCGCGCGAGGTCAAGACCAACGAACAGTTGGCGTCGGTCGATGCGCTCGTCATTCCGGGCGGTGAGTCCACCACGATGTCGATGCTGCTCGTGAAGGGTGACATGCTCGCTCCGCTCCGTCAGCGGGTGGTCGACGGCATGCCGGTCTTCGGTACATGTGCGGGCATGATTCTGTGCTCGGAACGGATCGAGGACGGCCGCCCCGACCAGCACTGCCTGTCAGCTCTTCCGATCGTGACCCGACGCAACGGGTACGGCCGTCAGATCGATTCATTCGAGGCTGAGCTCGATGTCACCGGGCTCGATGAGCCGTTCCATGGTGTCTTCATTCGAGCCCCGATCGTCGACTCGGTCGGTGACGATGTCGCCGTGCTCAGCGCCGTCGACGGGCAACCCGTGCTCTGTTCGCACGGTCCCGTTACCGTGGCATCGTTTCATCCGGAGCTGTCGGGCGACTCCCGACTGCACCGGCGTTGGTTGATCGACGCCGGGCTCCTCCCCGAGAGTCTGGCGGAGGCCAGCGACGAGACAGCGGAGGTCACGCCGTGAGCGGTCATTCCAAGTGGGCGACGATCAAGCACAAGAAGGGTGCGGCCGACGCAAAGCGCGGCAAGCTCTTCGCCAAGCTGATCAAGCAGGTTGAGGTCGCAGCCCGTCAGGGCGGCGGCGATCCTGACGCCAACCCGACGCTGCGCACCATGTTTCAAAAGGCGCGCGACAACTCGGTGCCGCTCGACACGATCGAGCGAGCCGTCAAGCGCGGTACGGGCGAACTCGAAGGCGTCAACTACGAGACGATCACCTACGAGGGCTACGCGCCGGGTGGGATTGCGCTGTTGATCGAGTGCCTCACCGACAACCGCAACCGCACGTCCGGCGACGTCCGCTCCACCCTGTCGAAGAACGGTGGTTCGCTTGCCGAGCCCGGCGCGGTGTCGTGGCAGTTCGAACGCAAGGGCGTCATCCTCGTGCCGTCGTCGGTAGAGGAGGAGGAGGTCATGCTTGTAGCACTCGATGCGGGCGCTGAAGACATCATCGACGAGGGAGAGATGTGGCGGGTCACCACCCCGCCTTCGGGCCTTCCGCAGGTCCGTGAGGCGCTCGACGAGGCCGGCATTGCAGTCGAGTCGGCCGATCTCGCCATGCTCCCGACCTCCACCGTTGAGGTCACCGATGTCGCCCAGGTGAAAGGGCTGATGAAGCTTATGGACCTGCTCGACGATCTTGACGACGTGCAGGATGTGCACGGCAACATGGACGTCAGCGACGAACTGATGGATAAAGCGTCGACTTGAACGACGTCGTGGCGAGGTTGATGGTCACACCTGCCGCATTGGCTGGCACCACCGGTTCTCGATGACCCGCTAGGGTCGTACACATGTTCGTGTTGGGGATCGACCCAGGGCTTTCCCGTTGTGGGTACGGCTGTGTCGAGCACGGCCGCACGCCTCGTGCTGTGGCCGCCGGCGTAATCCGCACCGACCCGGCGCTCGATCTTCCGCACCGGCTTGCCGAGGTTCAGTTGGAATTGCGAGCGCTGATCGCGGAACTGCGCCCCGACGTGGTGGCGATCGAGCGGGTGCTGTTCCAGCACAATGTCTCGACTGCAATGGGCGTCGGGATGGCGAGTGGGCTCGCAATGGCTGAGGCCGTCGCTGCGGGTTGCGATGTCGTCGAGTATTCGCCCAACGAGATCAAGCAAGCGGTCGCCGGCTCCGGATCGGCCGGCAAGCACGAGATCGGCGAGATGGTGCGGACGCTCCTTAGCCTGCCCAAAGCGTTGTCCCCGGTCGATGCCGCTGATGCCACCGCCGTGGCGCTGTGCCACCTCGCCCGGGTTCCTGGCCGCCGTGCCCGTGCGGCCGTCGCCGCCTCCCAGAAAGCGAGTGCGTCATGATCGGTTCGTTGCGTGGTCGTCTGCTCGACCGTGGGCCCGACGGCGAACTTCTCATCGAGGTCGGTGGTGTTGGTCATCGGGTGCAGGTCACGCCGTCGACCTCGGTCACGATCGGCGAACTCGACGGCGAGGTGTTCTTGCACACGCATCACAGCGTTCGAGAAGATTCTGAGACGCTCTACGGCTTCGCCACCATCGCCGAACGGCGGGTGTTCGAGTCATTGATCTCGGCCCATGGCGTCGGCCCGGCACTCGGTTTGGCGATTCTGTCGGTGCATGGCCCCGACGCCTTGCGTCGAGCCGTCGCCGAGGACGATGTCGCTGCGCTCTGCCTCGTTCCCGGCGTCGGGAAGAAGACGGCGGCTCGGCTCGTGATGGAGCTGAAGTCGAAGCTCAATCTGCCAGAAGGCCAGGTCGTCGTGCCGTCCGCAGACGGCGGACAGACGTCGGCGAGCGGCGATTCCCGGGCCGATGTCCGCACCGCACTCGAAGGTCTGGGCTACGGCGCCGACGAGATCCATGCCGTTCTGGTCGACCTGCCCACCGAGGGTGATGTGGGCAGGTTGCTCAAGGATGCACTTCGTCGGCTCGCTTCGGGTGTTTGATCCCGTGCCTGTTGCCCCTGACTGCTAGGAACTCCGCATGGCCCGCGAAGAACTCCTCTCACCGGACGACCAGCCCGAGGATGCCGGCCTGCTGCTTGACGAGCCTGGGCTGCGGCCCAAGACGCTGGCGGAGTTTGTTGGCCAGTCCGAACTGAAAGGGCATCTCGGGGTCATGCTCGGCGCTGCGGCTCGTCGTCGAGAAGCTGCCGACCATCTGCTCTTCGCCGGTCCGCCCGGCCTCGGAAAAACCACGCTCGCCAACATCATCGCCGCCGAGATGGGCACCAACCTGCAGGTGACGTCGGGCCCGGCCCTCGAACGAGCAGGTGATCTGGCGTCGATTCTTTCGAAGCTTGAGGACGGTGATGTGCTGTTCATCGACGAGATTCACCGCCTGCCTCGTCCCGTTGAAGAGGTTCTATATCCGGCGATGGAGGACTTCCGCATCGATGTCGTGCTCGGCAAGGGCCCGGCCGCTCGCTCGATCCCGCTCGATCTTGCCCGTTTCACGCTCGTCGGTGCCACCACTCGTACCGGCCTGATTACCGGCCCGCTGCGCGATCGCTTCGGTCTCGTGGCCCGCCTCGACTACTACGAGGTCGACGACCTCCAATCGATCGCGATGCGGGCGGCTGGCATCCTTGAGGTCGACATCGACGAGGGCGGCGCCTATGAGATCGCCCGCCGGTCTCGCGGGACCCCTCGGATCGCCAACCGGTTGCTGCGACAGGTGCGCGACTATGCCGAGGTCGAACGCGACGGCCACATCTCAGCCGAGGTCGCCAAGGACGGCCTCGCGTTCTTCGGTGTCGACGAGCTCGGTCTCGACAAGGCCAGCCGGGCGGTGCTCGATTCTGTGTGCCGCCGTTTCGGAGGCGGTCCGGTGGGTCTCTCGACCCTCGCCATCTCGGTCAGCGAGCCCACCGAGACCGTCGAGGACGTCTATGAGCCGTACCTCATCCAGCAAGGCCTGTTGATGCGCACCCCGCGAGGCCGCGTTGCCACGCCAGCCGCCTATACCCACCTAGGCATGGCGCCTCCTCCGGCTGCACCGGCCGGCTCTGAACCGCAGAGCGGCTTGTTCGATTCCGACGACTAGTTGGGCGCCTCACGAGCGGGACGTGAGCAAAAACTCCTAGCCTCGGCCGGGTGACGGATCGCCCTGAGACGCTCGCCGACATCGACTACGACCTCCCAGCAGAACGCATCGCCCAGGTACCGATCGAGCCGCGCGACGCCGCTCGACTGCTCGTCGACCGACGCGATCATGTTGAGCATCGCCATTTGCGCGATCTGCCCGACCTGTTGCTCCCCGGCGATCTTGTCGTCGTCAACGACACCAAAGTCCTGCCCGCTCGGATTCCGGTCCGTCGTTCTACTGGTGGCGCCGCCGAGATCCTGCTTCTCGAGGAGCGCGACGATGGTTCGTGGGAGGCTCTCGCGAAGCCGAGCAGGAAGCTCAAGCCCGGCGATGTCGTCACCGCGGAGGGACTGGCGGTCGAGATCGGGGAGGATCTCGGCGACGGCCGTCGGGCTGTGTGTCTCGATCCAAACGATGCTGACCTGCACGATCGGCTGGCGGAGGTCGGGCTTCCGCCGCTTCCGCCGTACATAGAAAATCAGATCGACGACCCTTCTCGGTACCAGACTGTCTACGCCGACCGCCCGCTCTCGGCCGCTGCGCCCACTGCCGGCCTGCATTTCACCCCGGCCCTTCTCGATGCACTACGGGCGAACGGCATCGCCATAACGACCGTGGAACTCGCTGTCGGCCTCGACACCTTCCGTCCGGTGATGGTTGACCGCCTTGACGACCATGTGATGCACAGCGAGTGGTACCGGGTGCCCGATGAGACGGTCACCGCCGTTGAGGCAGCCGAGCGAGTCGTCGCGATCGGCACCACCGTCGTGCGCTCGCTCGAGTCGTGGAAGGCCACCGGTGAGCAATCGGGTCGAAGCAGTCTCTTCATTCGACGCCCGTACGCATGGAAGGCGGTCGATGTGTTGCTCACGAACTTCCACCTGCCTCAGTCGACGCTGTTGTGCTTGGTCGACGGCTTTGTCGGCCCTCGCTGGCGGGAGCTATACGAGACGGCGGTCGCCGAGGACTACCGCTTTCTCAGTTTCGGCGACGCCATGTTGCTGGAGCGCTGACCCCGGTCGGGTCCCGTAGCATCGGGGCGATGCGCGCGAACTTCGTCGAGACGGCCCGAGATGGGCAGGCCCGTTGTGGCGTGGTGACCACGGCCCGTGGCGAGTTCACGACCCCGCGTTTCATGCCGGTCGGCACTCGCGGAGCGATCGTGCATCTCGATGCGAGCGACGTTGAAGCGCTTGGCGCCCAGGTCATCCTGGCCAACACCTACCACCTCATGATGCGACCCGGCGCCGAGGTCGTCGAGGCGCTCGGCGGCATCCACGGCATGGCCGACTGGGATGGTCACATCCTCACCGACTCGGGCGGTTACCAGATCTTCTCCCTCGGACCCGAACTGTCCGACGCGGGCGCCACGTTCAAGTCGACCTACGACGGCTCGACCCACCTCCTCACGCCGGAAGGCGCGGTCGACGTGCAGGCCAAGATCGGTGCCGACATCCAGATGGTGCTTGACGTCTGCCCGTCGTCGATC
>PBTQ01000054.1 GCA_002729125.1 Acidimicrobiaceae bacterium
GACCGGTGAGGCTGGTTCGTTTGCTGACGATGAGCTGGTGTGCATGACCGAGCCGAGCGCGAAACCGGCGGTGATGACGATCACGCCGAGTGCGGCGCCCATGCGGAGCCGGTTCTTGTCGATGCTGTAGGTGAGGTGTTCGGGGTTGTTCATGGTTCTGAACCTTCTCTTTTGGCTGCCTGGGTGGCTGCTGTTCGAGGGTCCAGATCAACGCGGGTACGTTTCTGGACACTTTTCCGAAAAATCTTTTCCGTGCGGGCTCTCGCCTCGGCACTGACGCTGCCAGGAACGAATCAGTCGCAGGAGTAACTCCGCCACTGCAGAGGGAGCGAGTCTTTGCGCAGACCAGCGTCACCGAGTTCTAGCGGTACAGGTCGAAGGGCTGTGTGCTGGGCCGGTGGCGGATTTCGAACAACCACGGGACGATGGAGAACCACATGTCCGGAACGATGCACGAGCCACGTTTCATGACTGTGTCGGCGGCGTGACACCCAGACCAACGGTACGAATCAGTCGTGAGTCTGGATGCATTAGGCGGGGCGCCCCAGCACGCCCTCCGTCATCGGTTGTCGGGCGGGCAGCAAGAGCAGGAGCCAACGGGCGGCTTCGCAACGAAGCCGGCGGGGCGGGTGCCTTTCGGCGTGACGCGGCCCCCACCCTTGCGCTTCTTCTGCTTCGGCATGTTGAAATCTTAGTGGACCCCGAACAGCCCTTTACCCGGTGCCCCTCCGAGAGATGGTCCAGTGGTTTGCTGTCGCCCACCGTGGCGGCCTTGTCAGCACGCCAGGTAGGGCGCTAACCGGGGGATAGAGGCGCTAATACGGGCGTTGAAAGACGTTGCTCGAAGCAGTCAGGCAGCGCAGCAGGCGTCGTTTACGCAGCGGCAGGCCGCGCACGCTTGTGGATTGGTCACCCCGCAGTGAGCCTTCATTGCGTCCCGCAGCGCTTTGCGGGCTCGGTGCAGCCTTACTGCGGCGTTGTTGCGGGTGATACCGAGGCGAGCCGCTGTCTCGACCAGACTCAAGCCCTGCGCGTCGACCAGGTCAAGAATCGAGGCGTAGGAATCTGGCAATCTTTGCGCCTGGGCGAGGCTGCACCGGCAGGTCTCCTCGGTCACTCCGATCGCTCCGTCTGGCACCCTCGCACTGTGATCGAGTCGGTGTCGATCAGCGGCCTGTCGGCGGTACGTGTCGATAATGAGGTTCCGGTGGATGCGGTACAGCCAAGCGGTCACCTGGTCGGGGTCGTCGATGGCTTCGGCTCCGTTGATTGCCCGCTCAGCACCGAGCTGCAGGATGTCGTCAACGTCTTGCTCGGCCACGCGAGCGCGCACGAAATTCTCAAAGTCCGCGCTTTTACTGCGAAGGGTCTCGATGACCAGACGTCGGTTGGTGTGGGCCTCGGGCGAGGTAGCCATGGCTCGATTCTAGGACCCCACTAGGGCATCAAGAAGCGTTCGGGCAGCCACAGCTCGGAGCGCAACCGCAGTTAGTGCCGCACGTGCAGGCTTCCCCACAGCAGCAGCCGGATCGGTTTGGTTCACAAGCACAGGGGTTGGGGCAGCTGCAGTCGTCCATGATGTCTCTCCTCGGCGTCTCGATCAGAAGTGCTGACGGAGCAGCACCTCGTTTCATTACAGCCCGGTCTGCGTTTCTTCCGAGCAAAGGTGGTGAAGCGCTTGTGCTGAGGCTCTGCTGGCGCGTTCAGCCAGGGCCTTTAGGAGAGCGCAAAACCGACCGACTCGAGCGCTCGCAAGTTGGCAACGGCTACGGAGCCACTACTCCCGTCAACTTGGACCGATGGTACGTTCTCGAAGTGCGGCTGCGGCGCTTGCACCTTCTCTCATTGCTTCTTTGCTGTGTCCTCTTGGCCGCATGTGGCAGCGACGACATGAAAGAATCTCAGCCATTCCAGCAGTCGGATGTCTCCAGCGGGGCCGTCTCGCCTGCAAACGGCGACTTCCCATCGAGCAGTGAGCTGGACCGCTCCGACGAAGGAGCGTGGAGAGTCGACCTCATCAACTACTTCGAGCTCAACTTCCTCACTGGCAGCGAAGGCTTTGCAGAGTGCTTCATTGACGCTTTGGCTTCCGAAACGCAAACCAATTACTCCGACCTCGTCGTGGTTGTCGACTTCGTTACGAATAACGGGGCATCGGAAGAAATGCTTGGCCGTGAGGTATTTCGTGCCGTCGAAGCCGCTCTGGGCGGCTGCGATGGGCTCATTAGCGAAGAGGATGCCCTTCGCGTTGAAGCGATCGTCGAAGAGTCTGGTCCCGAGGGGAGTCGCGCACCTGTACTCCTAGGAGACGAAGAAGCGGGCATCTTCTACGTTGAGAATTGGGACCCAGCATGGGGTGAGCCCTATTTCGAGTCAGTAGGCGATGGTCCGATCAAAGTCGTCATGAGCGACATTTTCGGGCACGACGCCGCCGACGAACACGGCGACCGTGTGCGGAACACGTTCTTGACATTCGCCCAGCGTGACAGCTTTACGCTCTTCACCTTTGAGGGTGGCTCCGGCACAAGCTTTGAGACGGTCCATACGGACGAAACCGTCATCATCAGTGCGAGCAGCCATACCGGCATGGATCCTTTCGTGATCGGTGACGACAGCTTCCAAGAGGCGGAGAGACTCAAGACAACAAACGCCCTCTACCTATCTTCCCTTGAGAACGCCGGGGTTGATGGCGACCCGGAGCTGGGGGTGTATCCATACCCTCACGCAGGCAATGCCTATGTGATCGAGAATGACCCGGATGCTCTGGAGCACACCCTCTTCATTGCCTGGTACGGGGACTTCTCAGAGACTTGGGGCGAAGCGTCATCGGTATCGTCTCGGCAAGGAAGCGTTGACCTTCACGGGGACTTCGTCCAACGAAACCTCGACCACATCCTTTTCGTCGAGATACCCCTGAATTACGAGTTCGCCGACACCTCGCATGCGACACCCATCGCTGCTTCGAAGGCCGTCGAACTCCTATCTCAGAATCCAGAAGCGACCGCGCAAGATCTGAAACAACTCCTCCTCGCCGAGACTGTCCATGCCGACATCACAGTCCAGGATTCCTATTACGACGACTCAATCGGACCGGTCACGGATCCAAATGCCTACGTTGACGTAACTGAAGTCATGTCGGTAAATGTGCTTCCCGCGGGCTGAGCTCGCTCATCACAGACCTTCCGTTTCTCTAGTCGCTGTGATTCCTTGGCACGCTGGCAAGCCGATTGAGCAAGCAACAACCGTCCAGAAAGCCCCCTCTCAACATTTGACCGAGAACAATTGGTTCCCCCACGAGCAGCGTTCATCGTCTACGCACTTGCTGCGTTACCCCGCGCGTCTTGCCAAGTCCGTACTGTGATCAGACGTCGTTCAACAGCGGCGAATGTCCCCTTGGCTGCTCGTTGAGTAGCCATCAATAAGAACTGGGTAACAGCAGATGAATGAGACGCACTTTCCAGACTCGTATAACGAAATGGCGGTACTGCGTCTCGATGCCACGGTGTGGGCCCGACGGGCAAACATCGTGGTCAAGGCGGCGTTGTTCGTCTCGTTCGCGATCGCCTTAACCGCCGACCTCGACACGCTCGACGGCAAGGCAATGGGCGTGCGGGCCCCACTCTTCCTTGCCTCTGCCGTCATCGTGCCTCTGTTCGGCTGGCGGCGCCGATGGCGACCACACGCACACGTCGGGGATGCCCTGCTCGCCTTGCCGTTTCTTCTCGACACTCTCGGCAACCTCCTCGGGTTCTACGACGAGTACCCGCAGACAGACGATGTGCTGCATGCGCTCAACTGGATCCTCCTCGTGCTTGCGTTCCACGCCTTCCGGTTCCGTAACACCGCCCATACCCGAGACGCAGTGTTTCTCGGGTATGGCTTCGGTGCCATCGCCATCATCTGGTGGGAGGCAATGGAGTGGGCGGTGTCCAAGGATGGCTGGGGTGGTGCCGGTGGTCTCGCCCTCACATACGAAGACACGATCGGCGACCTCATCTTGTCGAGCACCGGCGGGCTGATCGGGTCGCTTCTCGGCGTTTGGTGGCTTGGCCGGAAGGTGGCCCTCGAGAACGACGCTGTGTAGAGAAACTCCCGATCGGGGAGTGCCCCACGATCACCCTGGGGCAGGCTGGACTCGGCGCCAAATTCGCCTCGGCAACAGCCATGCGAATAGCAGTCGTGTAGACAGGCTCAATGCGCTCTCGTTTTGCGATCCGGTCCATCGTCGCCCTGGTCACCTCGCTGGGATTGGTCGCCTGTGGGGGAACGGCAGACGATGCCGAGCTCTCTAACCGGTCGGTGGACGAATCCGCTGTGGACCAAGGGCAGGAGGCTGAGCCGGAGGAGAACCCCTCGGATGACGCCGGCCGTCCGGCAGATAGTGAGCTCGTTGCGGAGGATGGCTCCTGGACGGTTCTTATCTACCTCATGGGGGATAACGATCTTGAGCCCTATGCCGTTGGTGACGTGTTCGAGATGGCCGAAGCCGGCTCAAACGAGAACGTGAACATCGTGACTCTCGTCGACCGTCATCCCGGCTACTCGGACGAGGAGATCGGTCCGCTCGGCAACTTTGACGGCACCACGCTGGTCCATGTGGGCCGAGAGGAGATCATCACGGCCTTCGATTCCGGCGAGTTGAACCTCGGCGATCCGGAGACCCTCAAGAGCTTTCTGGTCGCTGGCGTCACGGAGTTCCCTGCGGACCGTTATGCCTTGATCCTGTGGGATCACGGCGGTGGTTGGACCGGCATTGGCCCTGACGATACCGATGGCGAGGACATCCTCACCCTCCCCGAGATTCGCTCAGGGCTGGCCGACGGGCTCGCCGAAGTCGGTCTGGAATCGATCGACCTCCTCGGTTTCGATGCCTGTCTCATGGCGACGTTCGAGGTCGCGGCCCAGGTACAGGATCTCGCCGATGTCATGGTCGCGTCCGAGGAACTCGAGCCAGGACACGGTTGGGACTTTGCCTCCCTTGAGATTCTTCGTGACCGTCGCGATGTCGGCGCCGCTGGTCTTGCCGTGGAGCTCATCGACACCTACGCCGCTCAGGCCGCCGAGGCAGGGACCGGCATCGACATCACACTGTCCGCGCTCGATCTCACCGCGATTTCCGAATTGGAGGAGGCGCTCGACGAACTTGCGGAAGTCCTCGCTGAGGGAGACCCCTCGGTGATCGCAGCGTTCGGCGCAGCCCGTCAGGCAGCCCTTGAGTTCGGCGCCAACCCTGATCCGTCCCTCGCAACGAACCTCCTGGATCTCGGCTCGCTGATGGAGGAGTTTCTGATGGTGGGCACCCCCGTGAGGCCCGAAATCGAGGCGGTGCTTACAGCACTCCAGACGGTCGTGATTCACGAGATCAGCGGGCCTGCGACGCGGCGCGCTACCGGTTTGAGCGCCTACTTCCCGCCAAGCGCCGACTATGTCGAGGACGAGTACGCCGACCTCGGCGAGGTACCGGGCTGGTCCGCGATCCTCGAGGCGTTCTACTTCGCAGGCGACAACCTCGACGAGGCGAGCAAGGCCTCATTCGTTGAGGACGACGCGCTCGAGTTCTCCTTCGACGATGAGGGGTTGACCGTCTATGGCACAGTCGATGTCGGCTCGAGTGACTCGGTGGTCGCTGCCGAAATCGTTTACGGCGTCGTTGACGACAGCGACGGCTCGGTCATCTTCATCGGCGAGGAACCGGCTTCGTTCGAGGCCCTCGACGATGGATCAGGTGAGGTCGCTGCCTTCTACGACCTGACCGCACTGGCCCTGTCTGACGGCATCGATACTGACTTCGCGTATCTCGACATGGAGATCGACGTCGAGAGCGGTCTCTGGTTCCTCGACGTGCCGCTCTGGTACGTGCCACCAGAGGAGGCCGACACCGACGACCCGCCCCACGACGTCATCCTCGGGCTCACGTTGCACCCCGACGGCGACGTACTGAGCGAGGTGTACTACGAGATCAACGCCGAAGGGATGATCGGGGAGTTGACAGCTGATCCAGACGGCCTGATCTACCCCGTGGTGCTGAATCAGTACGCCGATGGCTTAAGCGAGTGGCTCACCCTCAGCGAGGTGGGCCTCTACGCGAACCTCCCGTTCCTCCAGTACGACCTGGTGCCGCTTGAGTCGGGAACGGAACTCTTCGTGGAATTGGTCGTCTTCGACTACTCGGGCGATTCCTCATCGCAGACCGGGGTCATCACCCTTCCCTGATGCTTCGTTACTGACAAACCGAGCCGTGTAGAGCTAGGTTGCGCGGCCATGGCCATGAAACGAATAGCGGCAGGTCTGGTTTTCGCAGTGGCGTTAACGGGCTGTGGTGCAAATATCGACTCGGCGAAAAGCGAGTCTCAAATCGAGAGTTGGGCAGAAGACATCGTCGATGAACCGGTCGCTGTTGACTGCGGCGACGAGAACATCCCAGACGAAATTGATTCCACGTTCGAATGCGACCTAACCGACAGTACGGGCAGCTATACCGTGACAGTCACGATCCTCGAGGACACCATCCGATGGGAAGTCCCCGGCTGGCCATAATCGGGCGAGCGCGGTCGATCTCGTCTCTGCCGGAGGACGTACTTCTGGATCTTGCCTGAGTCGGTGAGGGGGAAGTCGTCGGCGGCGATCCGGTGTCTGGGCGTCTTGTGCGGGTCGGCGGTCTATGTTCGCCGGATGAACATCGGCCGGGTTGCCAACATCGTCATCCAGCTACTTCTTGGCCTCTGGGCGGTTGGATTCGTTCTCGGACTGCTTCCCGGTGGTAGCAGCAATCCGCGGGTAGCTATGGCATTTCTCGCCGGAACTATTGCTTTCGTCTGGACCGCTGCTCGGTTCCATCAGGGCGAGGAGATGTGGGGCTAGACCTCCAAACAACGCTCGGGGCTCCTTGTTGCAGCCGAAGATCGTTGGCTCTATGACTCCCAGGTCATCTCATGACGAGTAGAGGGGCACCGTGATGCACAGTGAGTGTGGCTTCGCCGTCCGCCACCTCGGTATGTCCAAAGTCCGGGGCCGGTTTAAGACCTTCTCGGGTTCGGCCACGATCAACGACGACCTGACCCCCGCTCGGTCGACACCAACAACCCCGATTGGGACGGGCGCCTGACCAGTGGTGACTTCTTCAGTGCAGAGACTCACCCCCAGATGGCGTTCGTGTCGACGCGGCGACCGAGGACCGCAGCGTCGGTGA
>PBTQ01000055.1 GCA_002729125.1 Acidimicrobiaceae bacterium
ATCGCAGCCGTCGACCGCCGCCTCGACCGAGGAGCGATCGGTGATGTCGCCGGTGACGATCTCGCAGCCGTCGATGTGCATGCGCTCGAAGAGCGCTGTCGCCTTCGTCGGCGTTCGCACCATCACTCGGACGTCGTGTCCGTCGCGCCGCAGCGCCCGGACGGTGTGGCTTCCGAGAAAGCCGGTCGCTCCGGTGACGAGGACCTTCACGGCCCAACCTCGACCTCGGTGTAGTTCGGTGTGCGCTTCTCGAAGAAGGCCGTGACCGACTCGACCTGGTTGGGCGTACCGATCAGGTTGAAGATCTCCTCGCGTTCCAGCGCGAACCCGGATGCGAAATCCTCGGCGTAGGCGTGTTCGACGAGGCGCTTCCCGGCGCGGATGGCATGCGGGCTCTTCCCGGCGATCGTGCGGGCGAGATCCATGGCATCGGCGAGTGGATTCTCGCTCACGTGGGTGGCAAGACCGATGCGAACGGCCTCCTCGCCGTTGACTTCACGCCCGGTCCAGATGAGTTCCTTGGCCACGTCGGCGCCGATGAGGCCCGGGAGGAGATGGGTGATGGTCATATCGGGGCTGATGCCCCAGCGGATCTCGAGGATGGAGATGCGAACGTCAGGGGCGACGAAGCGGATGTCGCAGCCGGCGGCGAGCTGGATACCGGCACCGAAGGCGACGCCGTGCACGGCGGCGATGACGGGCACCGGCAGCTCACGCCAGCCCCACACCGCCTGCTGGGCGTTGTGGGTGATGCGGTCGTTCTCAATCTCACCGATGCTGCTGGTGTTGCTTTCGCCACCGCCCGTCATCGACTGGAACCCCGAAAAGTCGAGGCCTGCGCACCAGGCCGGGCCATTGCCGGACAGCACAACGGCCCGCAATCCCTCGGTCTTCGCCAGTTCGTCGGCGGTCTCGATCAGCGCCTTGAACATCGGCCCATCCATGGCGTTCATTTTGTCGCCGCGGTTGAGGCGGACGTCAGCGATGCCGTCGCTGATCTCGACGGTGATGCGTTCAGACATTCGATGCTCCACGCGGCCGGGGGCCGCCGTCTCGGACCCGAGCATGCGGGCCGGCACGCCGCCGACCGGCGCGCCCAGAGCACCATCCTCTACGACACAGGCGTCGGCGCCAACTTCACTGTCGGCGCGAGCCTCCCGCCGCCAGCGAGTGCCGACGCTCAGCTCGGGGCGAGCGCTTCAAGTGCGGCGTCGTCGGGGGCACCCTGGCCCGTGACCGGATCCAACGGATGGACGCAGACATGGGTGGCGCCGGCGTCGGCATGCTCTTGAAGCCGGTCTTCGATCTGGTCGGCGGTGCCCCACGCGACGACCGCATCGACCAGCCGATCGCTCAGGCTGGAGATGTCGTCGTCGGTGAAACCCATGCGCTTCCAGGCGTTCACGTAGCCCGGGGCACGGCTGTAGAACTTCAGCACCGAGGCACCCGTGGCGCGGGCCTGCTCGGCGTCGGTGGTCAGCAGCACCTTCTGTTCGACATACAGGCCGGCATCGGGGCCCATGACGTCACGCGCCATTGCTGTGTGCTCTGGCGTCGTGTTGTACGGGTGTGCGCCGGCGGTCTTCTCCGCCGCCAACTCAAGCATTTTCGGACCCAGGGCGGCGAGCACGACCGGCACCGGCTCAGCCGGGGCGACGCTCGTGTAGAGCGAACCCCCCATCGCTTCCAGATAGGTCTTCATGAACGAGTAGGGCTTGCCGTACTCGATGCCTCGAACCTTGCTGACAATCGCCGGGCTCGACACCCCGATGCCGAGCGTCATCCGACCCCCGGTGGCCTCGGCCACGGTGTTGGCACCCTGCAGCATCACGCCGGGCGCCCGGTTGTAGATGTTGGCGATGCCGGTGGCGAGACCGAGTGTCGAGGTTGTCGCTCCGATCATCGAGAGCTGGGCGAAGGGGTCGCGACCGAAGGTCTCCCCTACCCACAGCGTCTCGTAACCGAGCGCCTCGACCCGCTGCCCGAAGGCAACGACATCGGCCCCGGAAAGCCCTTCCGGCGAGAACCAAACACCACGTGTCGTCATGGGCGCCGACGATAGCCCAGCCGGTTCATCCTGCAGCGGGCGACCGCTCAGTAGCGGTAGTGCTCCGGCTTGTACGGTCCGTTCTTGGGCACGCCGAGGTAGTCGGCCTGGTCCTGGGTCATCTCCGTGAGGCGAACGCCGAGCGCATCGAGATGCAAACGAGCGACCTCCTCGTCGAGCTCCTTCGACAGGACCTCGACACCGAGCTCCATATCGGCCGCTTCGGCATGCAGCTTCATCTGTGCGAGCACCTGGTTGGTGAACGAACAGCTCATCACGAAGCTCGGGTGGCCCGTGGCGTTGCCGAGGTTGAGCAGACGGCCCTCGCTCAGCACGATGACCGAATGACCATCGGGGAAGACGAACTCGTCGACCTGCGGCTTGATGTTCACCCGCTGGACGTCGGACATCTTGAACAGGCCGGCCATGTCGATCTCGTTGTCGAAATGGCCGATGTTGCCGACGACCGCCTGATGCTTCATGCGGGCCATGTGTTCGGCGAGAATGATGTCCTTGTTGCCGGTGGTGGTGATGAAGATGTCGGCGGAGTCGACAACGGCTTCGAGCGTGTTGACCTCAAAGCCCGACATTGCAGCCTGAAGGGCACAGATCGGGTCGACCTCGGTGACGATGACACGGGCACCCTGGCCGGCGAGTGACTCAGCGCAGCCCTTGCCAACATCGCCGTAGCCGCACACGACCGCAACCTTGCCGCCGATCATGACGTCGGTGGCCCGGTTGATGCCGTCGATGAGGCTGTGGCGGCAGCCGTAGAGATTGTCGAACTTCGACTTGGTGACCGAGTCGTTGACGTTGATCGCCGGGAACAGCAGCTCCCCCGCCTCCATCATCTGGTAGAGCCGATGCACACCCGTGGTGGTCTCCTCGGAGACACCCTTGATTCCAGGAGCGATCGCCGAGAAGAAGGTCGGGTCGTCGGCGAGGATCGTGCGACAACGCTCGAGGAACACGCCCCACTCCTCCGGATCGTCATCGTCGGCCTCGGGCACCGAGCCTGCCTTCTCGAACTCAAGACCCTTGTGCACGAGCATGGTGGCGTCGCCGCCGTCGTCCAGGATCAGGTTGGGACCGCCACCGTCAGGCCAACGGAACAGCTGCTCGGTCGCCCACCAGTACTCCTCGAGCGTCTCGCCCTTCCAGGCGAACACCGGCGTGCCGGACGGGGCGTCCATCGTACCGTTGGGGCCGACGGCGACAGCGGCCGCAGCATGGTCCTGGGTCGAGAAGATATTGCACGAAACCCAGCGGACGTCGGCCCCGAGCACGACGAGGGTCTCAATCAGCACGGCGGTCTGCACGGTCATGTGCAGCGAACCGGCGATGCGCGCACCGGCGAGCGGCTGCTCATCGGCGTACTTGCCTCGCAAGGCCATCAGGCCGGGCATCTCGTGCTCGGCAAGGGTGATCTCCTTGCGACCAAACCCAGCGAGTTCGATGTCAGCGACCTTGAAGTCGGAAGTGGACAGCGCCACGGTGTGCTCCTTGTGTTCGTCGAGCTCACGCCCGAAGTGCGTTCGTCGGGCTCACGCCCGAAGTGCGTTTGTCAGGAGCGGGCCGGGGTCAGCTGACACCATCTCGGAGCAGCCCGCGGCCTTGCAGTGTACGAGCTAGAGGTTCACCCCGGCTCGATAGACGGTTCCGCGTCCTCGCAATTCGACGATCCCGTCACCAGCGGGGAGCCATGCCGCTGCACCGCGCTCGAGCGAGAACGAACCAGCATCGACCACACCGTCGGTGCACAGCAGGATCGCCGGGCCCGAGACGGTCGCCGAAACGTCGAGATCGAGCCGGTCGAGCAAGAACTCGGGAACCGGGGCGTCGTAGCTCGCAATCCCCTGAACGAGAGCGGGGCGCTGAACGATCGGATCGATCGGTCGGGCGTCGACGACCTCGAGCAGTGTCGGGATGTCGATGTGCTTCGTCGTGAGCCCGCCACGGAGCACATTGTCGGAGTTCGCCATGATCTCGACGCCCGTACCGCCCAGATGGGCGTGGAGATTCCCTGCGCCGAGGAACAGCGCTTCGCCCGGCTTCAGGTGGACCAGGTTGAGCAACAAGGCAGTGACCACCCCCGCATCGCCAGGGTACCGCTCGCCCAACGCCGCAGCCATGGCTCGCACATCAGCGTGGCGATCAGGACCCGGAACCCCGCATGCAGCGACAACGGGGGCGACCAAGGCCGCCGCATCGGCAGCCGGCAGGGTGAGGAGGTACTCGAGCAGCGGGCCGAGACCATCGACATCCGAGGACGCCGCGAGGCGATCGCGGATCGGATCGAGCGCCGATGTGTCGATCGTCGCCAGGACGTCGAGCGTCGCCACCGGGTCACGGAACCCGCAAAGAGCATGGAAGTCCGTCAGCGCACAGATGAGTTCGGGCTTGTGGAACCGGTCTCGGAAGCTGCGGTTCGGGGCGCCGATCGAGATGCCCGCGGCGTCTTCGCGTGCATACCCCGCCTCCGCCTGCGGGACGGACGGATGCGCCTGCAACGACAACGGCGCCGCTGCCGCAAGGACTTTGAAAAGGAACGGCAGTGATCCGAACCGGTCGGCGACCGCCGTGCCCAGCTGTGCAGCCGGATCGGCGGCGATGAGTTCGTCGAGCGGCGTGCGGGTTTCGCCGACCACTGACGGCGCCGATGGATGCGCACCGAGCCACAGCTCGGCCCACGGCTTGCCGTCTTCGGCGCATCCGAGCAACGACGGGATGCTCGACGTTGAGCCCCAGTCGTACTTCCGGATCGCGCCGTCGAGCCGCTGCATGACCGTTTCGTCGATCAGTCCGTCGTGTCCCGCTCGCGCAACGCAGCTGCGACGGCATCGGCCACGAGCACGAGGTCGAGGAGCTGTGCGAGCGGCCCTTCCCCATCGGCGTGAATCTCGACGACATGGTCGAAGCGCTCTCGGGCGAGCGCAACGCCACCGTCGAGACCGCCGGGTTCGGCGTCGTGGCGCAAAAGCACGAGCACGGCACCGTTGCGGGTCGTGTCGGCTAGACGGGCGCCGGCATCGACGTCGACCTGTCCAGTCGGAAGGCGGCGACGAACCGCCGCAATGCCGCCGACCTGATCGAGTTCTTGCACCCACCGACGCGCCGCGTGCTTTCCGATCGAACCGGCGGCAGTGACGAGGGCGAGGCGCCCAGGGAGGAGTTCGGCGAGAAGGCGCACGCGGGGCGAATCGAAGAGCGAGTCGAGACGTTCGGCGATCTGGGTGGCGGCGTCGCTCACCGTGCGCGTCATGCCCGACACGAAACCGAGCCGTTCAAGCAGCACGAGTACCGGAACGATGGCAGCGCCGAGCCCGGCGGCAGGTCCGGCGTCGGGATCGACCGGCACGACGGGGACACCCCACGCCGCTGCGGCGGTTCCGAGCGCACCACCGGACGTTACGACGACGATCGCATGAGCCGTGTCCAGCGCAGCCTCGGCCGCAGCGACGACACCTGGGTCGTCACCCGCCGGCGATACGACGATGGCAAGCGTGCGATCACTCACCCACGCTGGGCATCGAGCTCCCGTGGCCACGATCGGCACGGTGGCACGCAGTTCGCAGATCGCCTCGATCACATCGCCGGCGACGCGAGCACCGCCGGTGCCGAGGACGACAACCGATTCGATCCCCTCGGCATCGGGCAGTTGGTCGAGATCAGCAGCGGCCACTGCGATGTCGCGGAGTTGGTCCGGTAGGTGCCGGACCGACTCTCGGAGGTCGTCGGTGGCCATAGGCTCAGTCGCCGAAGGTCGGCGCGATCCCCTCGGCCTCGGCCTTTGCGGTGAGGCGGGCGTGTTCGTCGTCGGCGACATCGATCGCCTCGTCCGGCAGCATGACGGGAATCCCCTCGTGGACCCGATACGCCTTCTTGAGGCGAGGGTTGTAGAGCAGGTCTTCGTCGGCGAAGTACAGCAGGCCCTGCTTGTCGGTGGGACAGGCGAGGATCTCCAGGAGCCGGGCGTCGAGTGTCATGGACACCAGTTAACCGCGTGTCGGCCCTGCTGATGCGGTTCAGCCTGCGAAGTGGGCTCGAACCTCGTCGACGCGCCGGGCAACCTCGTCGTCGTCGGCGGCCTCGAGGTTGAGCCGCAGGAGCGGCTCGGTATTGCTCGGACGCAGGTTGAACCACCAGTCACCCATGTCGACCGTGAGACCGTCCATGCGGTCCTGTTCCCCCGCCGAGTAGACGTCAGCGACATGGTCGATCACCGCAGCAGCGTCATCGACCGTGGTGTTGATCTCACCCGAGGCGGCGTAGCGATCAAGCGGTGAGACGATATCGGCGAGTCCGCCGTCGTGGTTGCTGAGTGCCTCGAGGATCACGAGTGCGGCGATCAGACCGCTGTCGGCGCGGAAGTTGTCGGCGAAGTAGTAGTGACCCGAGTGCTCGCCTCCGAATACGGCGCCGGTCTCGGCCATCACCTGTTTGATGAACGAGTGCCCGACCCGGGTGCGCACGGCGGTGCCGCCACCCTCCGCAATGACCTCAGGCACCGTCTTCGAACAGATCAGGTTGTGAAGGATCGTCGCTCCGGGATTCTTGACGAGGATCGAGCGGGCCACCATCGCCGTAGTGAGTGAGCCGGAGATCGCCCGGGCGGTCTCGTCGACCAGAAACACCCGGTCGGCGTCGCCATCGAACGCAAGGCCGATGTCGGCATTCGTCGCCAGGACCCGCTCCATGAGATCCCGTTGGTTCTCCGGCTGGATCGGATCGGCGGGATGGTTCGGAAAGGTGCCGTCGAGTTCGGGATACATGTGATCGAGATGGAAGGGAAGCCCATCGAAGACCGCAGGTACGACGAGGCCACCCATGCCGTTGGCGGTGTCGGCCACGACCCTCAGCGGCCTCAACGACGACACGTCGACGAACGAGCGGACATGGTCGACATAGCCCGGCAGCATGTGCTGCTCGGTGCGGGCACCGGTGCGGCCCGACGGATCTGGGCCTGCGATCGCCATTGCCTTGATGGCGTCGAGGCCGGTGTCGCCGGCGATCGGGGCTGCGCCGCCGAGACACATCTTGATGCCGTTGTATCCGGCCGGGTTGTGCGATGCGGTGAAGACGGCGCCAGGCATGTCCAGCACACCGGACGCGTAGTACAGCATGTCGGTTGCGCACAGCCCGACGTCGATGACGTCGACACCGTGCTCGAGCGCGCCGTCGCCGAAGGCCCGGGAGAACTCCTCCCCTTCGGGGCGCATGTCGTGACCCACGACCATCGAGGTCTCGCCCCGACCGGCAACGAAGCGGGCGAAGGCACCGCCGATCGCCTTGGCGCCATCGGCGGTGAACTGGTCAGGCACGGTACCACGCACGTCGTAGGCCTTGAAGATGGCATCGAAATCGGTCATAGGTCTGGTTCCGTCTCGGGAGTCACGCGAGGGTTGAGCAGTTCGGCATCATCCGACCTGACCATCATCGGCCGTCCGGCCTCGTTCGGGAGGGCATTCGCCGCGAGTTGCGGGAAGTGCTCCTTCTGACTGAGCCGACGGATACGCAGGATGTCGAGTATGACGCCTACCCCATCGCGCAACGCACGCACGGTGGACGTATCGGAGTTCACCACCTCGACCGGTAGTTCGATCATCGAGAGGCCGTAGCGCTCGACGAGGTGCAGCACTTCGATATCGAAGGCGAAGCCGTCGATTGTGCCGGCACCCATCACGATGCGACCGACGTCCGCACGAAACGCTTTGCACCCGCACTGGGTGTCCCGATAGTTGCCGAGCAGCATCAGGCTCGTGGCCATGTTGACCACCCGACTCCCGAACGAGCGCACTGCCGAGGTGCCGGCCAGCGTGTCGGTGTCGGTGTGATGACGGTTGCCGATCGCCACGTCGTACCCACCCTCGATCGCCTCCACGAACGAAACGAGCTGATGGGGCGAGTAGGCGAGATCGGCATCGGTGAACGCAATCGTCCGGCCTTGGGCGGCGAACACACCAGCCCGCACCGCTGCGCCCTTTCCAAGGTTCTGCGGCTGCACGACCACCTGGTCCGCACCGGCGCGTCGGGCAGCGTCGGCGGTGCCATCCGGCGAGCCGTCGTCGACCACGACGATCTCGAGGTCACCGGCGAACACGTCAAGTTCGCTTCCGATGCGAGCGACGGTGTCAGCGATGCGCGCCTCCTCGCGATAGGCCGGAACCACCACGCTCACGCGCACTTCCCCATCCGGCACAGGGCGACGCATCGGGATGGACTGCTCGCGGCGCACCACCCGGAACAGCACGAGGCGATGCGACAGCCCCCGGATCACGGCCGAGATCGCCACGGCGACGCACTTCGCCGGGAAGGCCGCAAGCGAGGACAAGCCGAGGAAGACGGCGAGATCGACGACACCGGCGACGATCGCAACTGTAGCGAAAACCGGCGGCTGACGGATCCAACGGTCGAGCTGGTCTCCCCGCAATGTGTAGCGAGCGTGCAGGATCCGGCTGACGAACGCGGCGATCACGAGGGCGACACCGCCGGCCGGTAGACGACCGAGACCGGCCGAGACCAGACCAACGGCAACACCGACATCGACGACGGTTGCGCCGATCCCGGCGAGAGCGAACCGACGAGCATTCGGACGCTCTGCGTTCTCGCCGGCCACGAACCGCACCACCATCAGGTGCTCCCGTCGGGGTCCTTGATCGTGTTCGCGGCGGCGGAGGCTGCAAACACCCGAGACGGTTCGACCACCGTCGAGCGGTACCGAGCAACTTCGACAAGCGAGGGCGCGTGGCTGAACACGACCGAGAGCAGGCCAGCGGTGCCGGGAAGCCACACGAGCAAGGACACCAACGGCTCCTCGGTCGTGGGCTCGACAACCAGGTGCAGCACCAGGGTGACGCCTACGAGCGCAAGACCGGCCACGAGCCCGACCACGGCCGCACGCGTGCGTTCTGCGGTCTCGTCGACGAGGCGATCGACCGACGCTGGAGAGACCTGGGCCCCCTGCACCTCGGCCAGGACGAGATCACGGCTCGGCAACAGATCGAGCGGCGATGAACCGAGATCCCACAGTCGGCCACCAGTCACGACCGGGATCCGACGCAGCGCGAACAGGCCGGCGATGCCGACGATCGTGAGCACGAGGCTGATGAGTTCGATGCCCGAGCGTCCGTAGCTGAGGTTGACCGACGTATCGGTCGGGACGACGACCATGAGGTTCGGCGACACCCGATACGGCCCCTCGGCTCCGGTCGCCTCCCAGTTGGGGAAGTAACTCGAGCGAACGAGGACCGGCTTGCCGATCTCGTCGACCTCGAACGAGATCGAGAATTCGTCGGCGACGATGCCGGACACCGTGGCCGGCGTAATCGTCTCGGATGGCAGCACCGTCGGGAGTCCGGCGGCGAGCGCCCGCATTTCGGCGACTCGCCCCGAGTCGTTCTCGACCGCCTGAGCGAGCGCAGTGATCGACTCTTCGATCACGGCCATCGAGGTGCTCGGCCACTGGTCAGGGCCCGACTCGGCGATGAGCGGAACGTTCTCGGCCTGCCACCACCCGACGGTGGGGACGAGCCACTCCTCTCCCCCGCCCTGCACCCCGTCCACAACGACTGGGACGCGGTCGAGGCCGATGACGAAATCCGAGTCAGCGACGAGGAAGACCGCCCACGGCCCGGCAGTGGCCACCTCGGCGAGGCGTGGGTCGGCCTGGGCCTGCATCAATGCCTGATCGGTGAACGCCATGTAGTAGCGCACACCCAGGTCCTGCAGATGACCGACGCCTTGGTTGATGCTTAGGTTGGAGTACGGCAGGTCACGCTGGGCCCGCGACGGCGAGGTCGACAGTTCCGACTGGAGCAGGAAGTGATACGGGGTGGTAGCCGACGCTTCGAAGTACAGACCTTCCATCGAACCGATGCAGCCATCGGTCCAATGCGGCAGCAGCATCGGAGCCATCGGCGTGCCGTACGAGCCGAGGCGTTCGCTCTGGTACTCCCACAGGGCCCGGCCACAGCCGAACTCCTGACCGACCTCGTCCATGGTCGCGACCATCAGCGAGTACTCGGGATACGCGCCCGTACGCTCATACCCGTTGAAATTGTGCGCAGCCCAGAGCGGCCCGAGATGCCGCTCGGTGGTCTGGAACACACCCAGCCACGAGTAGCGACCCTGATCGTCAACCGAACCACCCGGCAGGGAGCGCAGGGTGAGACCAAAGGCGATGAACACGACGAGGCTGGCGAGCACAGCGGGGGCGAATGCAGCGGCGAAAGCGCGCCGCCCTGACCCGAACGACCGAGTTGCCGAGGCGAGCAGGCGGCCGATCTCGGCAACCGCGACCGCAGCCATGAAGTTGATCGAGAGGTAGTAGTACGGCAGCAGGCGCACGTTCCAGAGTCGACCCTCGGGCAACAGAAGAAACAGGGCGGCGAACGCCACGGCCACCATCGTCATCGCCATGCCGAAGCGCACCCGGCGGACACCGCAGAGCACGGCGCCGATCACGGCGAGCACGATGAGCACCTGCAGCGGCGGATCGTTGGCCAGGAACGTTTGGTCACCGAATGAACCACTGCGGTCCCAGAGTGCGGCGACGTACCGGCGCTCCTTGCCCCAGCCCATGTCGTTGAGCAATGAGCGGTTCCAGAAGAACGGGAGCACCCAGAACGCCGAGAGCAGGCCGGCCAGTGGGCCGACGACAGCGAGCCAGGCGGTCGTGCGCACACCCGGCCGGACGAGCCACAGCGCCAGCAGACACACGAGCGAGAAGAAGGCAGCGAAGAGATGGGTGAGTCCGGCAAGCGCAAGCAGAGCGGCAGCAGCTCCCCGATGCCGACCGGTCTCCATGCCGCGCGCAGCGACCCCGAAGAACACCACGGCAAAGGTCAGGCCGAGCGAGTTGGCGAACTCGCCCGCCATGGTCGAGAGCAGGTTGCCGCCGTAGATGTTGAAGCTGCGGTCGAACAGGAACGGGATCGTGGCGACCGCCATCAGGCCCGGCCCGGGGAATGCTAGGCCGCCGAGTTTGCCCATCGACCAGGCAGCGATCGGAAGGGTCACCATGCCGGCGACGACGATCAGCTTTATTGCTGCGCCGTAGTCGACCGGCACGATCAACACGAAACCGACTGCGGCGACTGCGACGAGGGTGGCGTCACGGGCGGGAGTAGTGCCGATGCGGTTGCGAACCAGCACAAGGAGCGTGCCGAGCGCGCCCGCTGCGACGACCGGCACCCAGAACGGGCCGCCGAGACCCACGTTGACCATCACGATCAACAGCGACGGGATCACCATGTAGAAGGTGAAGGCCGGGAACCCGGCATACCAGTCGGGCGACCACCCCGTGAGACGAAACTCCGGCAGCAAGACATCGCGCAGGTACGCAGGCGACCAGACATGGGCGCCCATATCGCCCCCGGTCGGCGTGGTGTTGTCGAACCAGAGGTCA
>PBTQ01000056.1 GCA_002729125.1 Acidimicrobiaceae bacterium
CGCAGCGGTAGCGGTTGTCGACCTTCTCGATCAGCATGCGTCGCGACCTCGCCCCAATGCCGCGTCCCGGGAGGGAACACCACGATGACCCCGGACCTAAGCGAAGCCCGCCACATCCACCTTGTCGGCGCCGCCGGCGCGGGCATGGGCGCGATCGCCAACGTGCTTCACCGTATGGGGCACACCGTCACCGGCAGCGATCTGAAGGGTGGTCCGGTCGTCGAACGACTGCGGGTCGCCGGCATGGAGATCCACATCGGTCATGCCGCCACCAACGTCGGTGCCGCCGATCTCGTGGCGATCAGCACGGCGATCCCCGATCACAACCCCGAAGTTCGCGCGGCGAACGAGCGCCAGATCCCGGTGCTACGCCGCAGCGACATTCTCCCGGCGATCTCGGCCGAGCGGCGCTCGATCGTCGTCGCCGGTACCCACGGCAAGACCACCACGAGTTCCATGCTCGCCATGGCGATGGTGGAGGCCGATCTCGATCCGTCGTTCATCATCGGTGGCGACGTCAACGAGATCGGCTCCGGTGCCGTCTGGGCCGACGGGGAGTGGTTCATCATCGAAGGCGACGAGTCCGACCGCACGTTCTTGTCGCTCGGTGCGGAGGTCGCGATCGTCACCAACGTCGAACCCGACCATCTCGAAACCTATGACAACGACCCCGAGCAACTCATGGCGGCGTTCGTCCAGTTCGCCGATGCCGCCACCACATCGATCTACTGCGCAGACGATCCCGGGGCGATGCAGGTCGCGAGCGCGGTGCCGGGCATTACCTATGGCACGGCCGAACATGCCGACTACCGCATGGTCGACATCGAGACGGGCCGAGCGTCGGTGGCCTTCACCATCCGGCACGATGGGGCGGAGGTGGCTCGCGTCGAGTTGCCGACCCCGGGCATGCACAACGCCCGCAACGCAGCGGCGGCCTTGGTGGCGACGATCGCCGCCGGTGGTTCGGCCGCCGCAGCTGCCATGGCACTTGCCCGGTTCGGTGGTGTCGCTCGACGCTTCGAGTTCCGAGGTGAGGTCGACGGGGTGACCTTCGTCGACGATTACGCGCATCTGCCCACCGAGGTTGAGGCTGCGCTCGCAGCTGCCGCCGACGGCGGATGGGAACGCATCGTGTGTGTCTTCCAGCCGCATCGTTACAGCCGAACGGCGGCGCTCTGGCAGGACTTCGCTCACGGGTTCGGCGGTGCTGACGTTCTCGTGGTCACCGACATCTATGCGTCGGGGGAGAACCCGCGCCCCGGTATCACCGGCAAGCTCATTGTCGATGCCGTGCTCGACGCCCATCCGTGGTCCATGGTGGCCTGGATGCCGCGTCTCGACGACGCCGCCGGATGGCTGGCCCACCGGCTACGCCCCGGTGATCTTTGTCTCACGCTGGGCGCCGGTGATCTGACCGGCCTGCCGGATCAGGTGATCGGACGACTCGAGCATCGGGGCGCGGCATGAATTCCGTCCTCGTTGCGGTGATCGAACGATTGATGGACGATGTCGGCGACAAGATCGCGGTCGACGTCCCGATGGGCGCACTCACGACGTATCGGGTCGGGGGCCGCGCCGCCGCCATGGTCGTCGTCGACGATCACGAAACCCTGAGCGCAGTTGCCGCCGCCGTTGCCGGGACGGGGATTCCCGTGATGACGCTGGGTCGTGGCAGCAACATGCTCGTTGCCGACCGTGGGTTCGACGGCCTTGTCATTCACCTGGCTGGCGACTACGCGGCGATCAACGTGGTCGATGAGACGATCGTGATCGCCGGCGCAGCGGCAAAACTTCCGGTCGTCGCTCGAACGACGGCCGGGTACGGCCTCACCGGCTTCGAGTGGGCGGTCGGTGTGCCGGGTTCGATCGGCGGCGCTGTTCGGATGAATGCTGGCGGCCATGGCGCCGATACGAAGGATGCGCTGCTCGACGCCGACGTCGTCGACTTCGCAGCGGGCGAGCGGCGCATCGTCCCCGCTGAGGAACTCCAACTGTCCTATCGCCACTCGGCACTCCGTACCGATGAACTCGTCGTCGGTTGCCGGCTGTCGCTCAGCCCGGGTGATGAACGCAAGGGCAAGGCCGAGATGGCCGAGATCGTCCAGTGGCGCCGCGACAACCAACCCGGGGGTCAGAACGCGGGTTCGGTGTTCACCAATCCCGACGGCGAGAGTGCCGGCCGACTGATCGACACCGCGGGAGGGAAGGGGCTTCGGGTCGGCACCGCAGAAGTGTCGGCGAAGCATGCGAACTTTATCCAGGCCGATGAGGGCGGCACTGCGGCGGATGTGCTCCGAGTGATGATTGAGGCCCGAACCTTGGTCGAGTTCGCCCACGGCGTTGTGCTGCAACCCGAGACCCATCTTGTCGGTTTCACCGACGACGAGGTGCCCTGGCCGTCGTGACATCGATCGATCCTCGGCTCAGGCAGCGGAGAATTGCCGTCCGTCGCGCCGAAGGACGGCGGCGTCTTCGCGTCCTCGTTGGCATCGTCGTGGTCGTCGCTCTTATGGGTGGCGGGTATGCACTGAGCCGCTCGGCCGTCTTCGATCTCGACACCGTTGAGATCGACGGGGCATTCGGCGCAGAGGCCGATCAGGTTGCCGAGGCATCCGGCCTGGTCATTGGCACGCCGATGCTCGATCTCGACCTCGACGGCGCCGCCGAGGGGATTGTTGCGCTGCCGTGGGTCCGGACGGCTGCCGTCGACCGAGCGTGGCCCGGCACGGTCGAGATCGTGGTCATCCGCCGCATCGGTGTCGCTCTGGTGGCCGTCGGTGACGGCAGCGGGGTCGTCATCGACGCTGAAGCGGTTGCGATCGCCCGCTCGGATACCTCCGCCGCCGGCGACCTGCCCGTCATCACGCTCGGGCCCGCCGGCGACCTCGGCGATGTGCAGACCCTTGCTCTCCCGGCAATCGAACTGATCGACGCCACGCCGCTCGATCTCTTACCGTGGGTCGAGACGTTCGATATCGACTACGCAGGAACCGGCACACCGCTGCTCCGGCTCGATCTGGTCGGCGACGTCGTCGCGATCATGGGCGATAATCGTGATCTTGATACCAAGTACGAGGCGGTTCGCTCCGTGCTCGATCAGGTCGATCTGGCAGGGATTTGTGAGATCGATGTGCAGGTCGGTGACAACCCCGTCCTGAAGCGCTCACCCCAGTGTGCAGAGCCTGTTGCGGCTGCTCCGACGGGTTAGCCGGTGTGGGCGTCCCCGAAATCCGTGGGGTTCGGGTGTACGGTTTCGTTTCTCCGGGCACGCATCGTTGCGTGCCCGAGCACTGCTCTACTTGATCTCGCACGGGGGATCCCAACGTGATGTCTGATCCGCAGAACTATTTGGCTGTCATCAAGGTCGTCGGCGTCGGCGGCGGCGGTGTTAACGCCGTCAACCGCATGATCGACGCCGGCTTGAAGGGCGTCGAGTTCATCGCCGCCAATACCGATGCCCAGGCGCTGCTCATGAGCGACGCCGATGAAAAGCTCGACATCGGCCGCGACCTCACGCGCGGGCTCGGTGCGGGTTCGGACCCCGAGATCGGACGCCAAGCCGCAGAGGAACACGTCGACGAGATCCGCGAGTCGCTCGCCGGGGCCGACATGGTGTTCATCACTGCTGGCAAGGGGGGTGGCACCGGCACAGGTGCCGCACCAGTGATCGCCGAGGTCGCGAAAAGCCAGGGTGCGCTCACCATCGGTGTCGTCACCCGCCCGTTCGCCTTCGAAGGTCGTCGCCGTTCCGTCCAAGCCGAGCAGGGCATCCAGAAGCTCAAGGAAAAGGTCGACACCCTCATCGTCATCCCCAACGATCGGCTGCTGTCGATCTCGACGAACGACACGTCGATGCTCAACGCTTTCAAGATGGCCGATGAGATCCTTCTGCAGGGCGTGCAGGGCATCACCGATCTCATCACCACGCCCGGCTTGATCAACACCGACTTCGCCGACGTTCGTGCCGTCATGGTCGACGCAGGTTCGGCGCTCATGGGGATCGGTCACGGCAGCGGTGAGGGCCGTGCGATTGCCGCTGCCCGTGCTGCGATCTCGAGCCCGCTGCTCGAGGCGTCGATCGAGAACGCCCGTGGCATTCTTCTCAATATCTGCGGCGGTACGGATCTCGGCCTGCTCGAAGTCAACGAGGCAGCTGAGGTCATCCACGGCGTTGCCCACCAGGACGCCAACATCATCTTTGGCACGGTGATCGACGACGAGATGGGCGACGACGTCCGTGTCACCGTGATCGCTGCCGGCTTCGATCGCTGGGATGAGTCGATCGCTCGTACGGGGCAAGCGCCAGGCCGAGAGCCGATGCGCGAGAGCGTTGACCCCAGCGGCGAGGTGCCGATCGTCGACGTGTTTGCCACCGACGACGAAGGCGATCTCGATCTGGGCGATCCCGACTTCGACGTCCCGTCGTTCCTGAAGTAGGCCGATGCGCTTCCGGCGACTCCCCGCAGGCGCCGGCACAGCAGTCGAACTCTGCGTGACCGACCGGCATGACGGCGATTTTCGCCTTGACGTGCCTGCCGACAAACTCGCCGAGCGTCGACGCGGTGTCTTCGATGGTGAATGGACGTGGCTGCGACAGGTCCACGGCTCTGACATCGCCCTCGTCGACTCGCCCGGCGGGTATGCCGGCGCCGACGGCGACGCCGCCGTCACTGGGCTGCTGGGTGCGGTGCTGTGTGTGCAGACCGCTGATTGCGTCCCGATCGTCGTGGTCGGTGAGCATGCGGTCGGGGTCATACACGCCGGGTGGCGAGGTCTCGTCGCAGGCGTGATCGACCGAAGCGTCGAGGCTCTGCGGATGATCGGATCCGACCGGCTCCAGGCGGTTATCGGCCCGTGCATCCGACCGGCTCACTACGAGTTCGGAGCCGATGAACTCACCCAGGTTGAGACCGCCGTTGGCGGCGCCTGTCGCGGCGAGACGGTCGCCGGTACCCTCGCCCTCGATATGGCTGCTGCGACAACGCTTGCGCTGCACCGGGCGGGTGTCGACATTGTCGACGATCTCGGTTTCGACACCGCCGATGAGCGCTTTTTCTCGCTCCGCGTACGCGGCGATGTGGGTCGTCAAATCACTGCGGCTCGGCTGGTGGCGGCATGACCTTGGTCGACCCGGCGGTTGTCGCCGAACGGGCTGCAACCGTCCGGACCCGTCTCGATGCTGCGGGTGGGGCCGACGTCCGCATCGTGGCGGTCACCAAGACCTTTGGTCCGTCGGCCATCGATGCCGCAGTCGCAGCCGGGCTCGACGATGTCGGCGAGAACTATGCCCAGGAGGCGGCTGCCAAGCTCGCCGAGATCACTACCACGCCAACGGTGCACTTCATCGGCCGGCTGCAGCGCAACAAGGTTCGCCTGCTCGCCCCGCATGTCGACGTGTGGCAAACCGTTGATCGGCCGGAGCTCGCCACCGAGGTCGCCAAGCGAGCGCCAGGTGCCAAGGTGATGATTCAGGTCGACATCTCCGGTGAGGAGAACAAGGGCGGATGCGGCCCCGACACCACCGAGGATCTCGTCATACATGCCACCGACGTCGGGCTCGAGGTCATCGGTCTGATGGGGATCGCACCGCTCGCCGAGCCGGAGGCGGCGCGCCCGGGCTTTAATTTGCTGCGAGGCCTCGTTGATCGGTTCGGTCTCGACGAGTGCTCGATGGGGATGAGCGCCGATCTTGAGATCGCCGTTGACGAGGGCGCCACGATGGTTCGAATCGGTCGCGGTCTCTTCGGCCAACGGCTCGGGTGATCGTCCACCGGGTACGGGGATGACACCGACGGCGGCAGGGACGGGAGTAGCCTTTCCGCAAGGAGGGCAATCGTGTCCATGCTGAAGAAGACGCTCATCTATCTCGGGCTCGGTCCTGACGATGAATACGACTCGTTCGACGAGTACGCGCCCATCGACGCCGGTCCCGAACGCTCTGGGGCTCAGGCCGCGCTGGCGTCGGAAGACCCTCGCCCCGTGCAGGCAGTCGCCGACCGCACCCCTGGCTCTCAGAGTGCGACGGTCCGTCCGATTGCGGCCGTTTCGCGGCCCGAACCCTCTGGTTCGGTGCGCGTCGTTCCGAGCGAGTCCCGCCCTGAATCGGCTCCCTCGAGTCCCGACCCCAGTGTTGGGGCGTCAGCCGCCAACGCTCCGATACCGCCGGTGGTCCGCATTGTCGACAGTCGTGCGGCGAGCCCCCACACCGTCAGCCCCGAGACCTTCAACGACGCCCAACTGATCGGTGATCGGTTCAAAGCCGGCCAGGCCGTGATCGTCAACCTGCAGTACGCCGATCGTGACTTGCGTCGCCGAATCGTCGACTTCGCAAGTGGGCTTTGTTATGCCCTCGGTGGGAGCATGGAGCGGGTTGCGGATCAGGTGTACCTGCTGGTGCCCGCCGATGTCGAAGTGTCAGACGCCGATACTCGCCGTGCCTTCGAGTGACCCATCGTGATCATCATCTGTCTTCTTCTCAATCTGTACCTGCTTGCGATCTTCGCTCGGATCATCCTGAGCTGGTTCCCGCTCGACCCGAATGGGTCGATGGCGACCGTTGCGGGATTCTTGTTCATGGTCACCGACCCCGTGCTGGCTCCACTGCGCAGGGCGATCCCTGCCGTTCGGCTGGGCTCCGTCGCCCTCGATTTGTCACCGATCATCGTCATCATCGGCGTGCAGGTCCTGCGAGGCATCATCTGCTGATTCTCGGCTCAGGACACTGCGCTGCGGTCCCTCATCAGATGAGCCACGGAATCTAGGATGCGCCACATGGATGATCTTGCTCCGCTCTTCCAGGACATTGCGTTCAACGAGCGCTTCCGTGGCTACGACATTGCTGAGGTCGACGCCTACATCGATCGGGTAGCAAAGGCGGCTGCGTTTGTGCAGGGCCGGATTGCCGAACTGCAGAGAGAGGTTGGGGCTGCCGAGGCCAATGTCGCTGGGTCGAGCGGCGCCAACCCAGTCGAAGCGGGTGAGGAGAGCCTGACCAGGATGCTGCTGTTGGCGCAGCGCACCGTCGACGCTGCAATTGAAGAAGCCGAGGCCGAAGCGGCCGAAGTCCGCCGCCAGGCCGACGACCACGCC
This sequence comes from Acidimicrobiaceae bacterium, assembly GCA_002729125.1. Taxonomy (GTDB): domain Bacteria; phylum Actinomycetota; class Acidimicrobiia; order Acidimicrobiales; family Aldehydirespiratoraceae; genus UBA11606. The sequence continues at coordinate 7,090 of PBTQ01000056.1, forward strand.
TCACTTGTCGTCGCCGAAGCCGAAACCGACCGTCGTCGCATGCTTGCCGAAGCCGAGGCCGCCATTGAGGAGAGCGTGCGCACCGAACGCGAACGCGTCCTCGCTGAAGTCGCCGAACTCGAGCGGTATCGGGCGTTCCTCACCGACGACATCGCCATTCTCGAAAGGCATCTCGAGAAGTCCCGCGACGTGCTTGGGGCATCCGCCGCCGCGCTTCAGCATTTGCTTGACGATCCTGAACAGTTCCGCCTCCCAGCAATGCCCGCGACGAGCGGTGTCCTCGCCCCCGCCGATGTCGAGACGCCCAAGGACACGGTCGCGGAAATCGCCGAGCCGATCGTTATCGAAGCTGTTGAGTCGAGCGCCCCTGCGCCGGAGCACGCTCCCGAGTCGGAGATCACCCAGGCCATCGAGGTTGTTGCCATCGCGGATGAAGCTGCTTTGGATGGCGCCGCCGAGACGGAGTCGGTCGACGAGGAACAGGTGGCGACCCACGACCTACTGCTTGAGGACGCTCCGCAGCGGGCCGACGAAGCGGTCGAAGCGGATGTGTTTACCTTCGCTCCGAGCCCGATGCCTGGCGCTGAGCCCACCTTGCTGCCTGTCGCTGATGAGGCGCCTGCGTCCGACCTCCCGCCCGAGCCGGTCGTGGCTGAGTCGGACGATAACGAGTCCCGCACCGCCGATACCCCGCCACTACTGGTCACCTCTGCGGATCTTGAGGAAGTGTCGTCGAGCACCGAACGCCCGTTGTTCGACGAGCCTGAGCCGGATTCGAGCAGTGATGCCTTTCTCGAGCAATTGCGTGACGCTGCCAGTGGCGAGGGTTCCGACGAGTTCGGCGAGGATGCTCTGGCGACGTTCTTCGACGACCGGGAGGACGACGGCGGACGGACCTGGTTCAACCGCCGTCGCTGACCGTTCCTTGGGGTATTCGCGGTAATTGCCCGCTCCGGCCCTACAATTCGCCGCCTTGAGCCGGTTCAAGGCGTGGACTGGCGACGAAACGAGGACGAACGCAATGGCGACGGCGAAGAAGACGGCGGCGAAGAAGGCGCCTGCGAAGAAGACCGCCGCAAAGAAGACCGCCGCGAAGAAGGCGCCTGCGAAGAAGACCGCCGCGAAGAAGGCGCCTGCGAAGAAGACCGCCGCGAAGAAGGCG
>PBTQ01000010.1 GCA_002729125.1 Acidimicrobiaceae bacterium
CCCCCCCTTTCCCCTGCATAAGGAAGTTCCCCCATGCGTTCCCTGCTTCGCCTTCTTGCGTTGCTCATTTCGATCTCACTCTTCGCCGCTGCCTGCGGCGACGATGATCCCGTCGTCGAAGCCGACGACACGGACGAGTCAACCGACGACGAGACGACCGACGACGAGACGGCCGACGACGAGACGGCCGAGGAAGAAGAAGGTCCTGGCACCATTGTCGACGTCGCCGTCGGCGCTGGATCCTTCGAGACCCTTGTCGCCGCAGTAACCGAAGCCGGTCTAGTAGAGACGCTGAGCGGCGAAGGCCCGTTCACTGTCTTCGCCCCGACCGACGACGCCTTCGCCGCCGCCCTCGATGCACTCGGCCTTACTGCCGAAGAGCTCCTCGGTAACCCCGCCCTCTCTGACATCCTCACGTATCACGTTGTGGCTGGCGCAATCGATGCCGAGACCGCCATCTCCCTCGACGGCCAGTCCGCTGCCACTGTCCAAGGCGAGGAAATCGATGTAGCCGTCGTCGACGGCAACGTCATGATCAATAACGCGACTGTCGTCACGGCCGACGTCGAAGCCAGCAACGGCATCATTCACGTCATCGACGCCGTCATTCTCCCGCCCACCGTCGCCGAGGCACTCCTTGGCGGCGGCGATGACACCGCCGAAGCCGACACGGCCGACGAAGAGGCTGATCCCGAGCTCCTCACCATTATCGATGTCGCTGACGAAGCCGGCATCTTCACGACGCTCCTTGCCGCTGGTGCAGCCACTGGCCTCTCCGTGCCGCTCGACGCCGACGGTGACTTCACCATCTTCGCTCCGACTGACGACGCCTTTGCGGTGGCCCTCGATGCGCTCGGCCTCACCGCTGAGGAGTTGCTGGCCGACATCGACACCCTGACCTCGGTTCTCACGTATCACGGTCTACTCGGTTCGGTCAGCGCCGAGCAGGCAATTGCCCTCGACGGCCAGTCGGTCCCCACCATCAATGGTGCCGAGATCGCAATCAGCGTGGTCGACGGTGCTGTCGTGATCAACGACAGCGCCACCGTGATCCAAGCCGATGTCCTCGCAAGCAACGGCGTGATCCACGTCATCGACGCAGTTCTGCTGCCGCCCGCCTGAGGGTTGTGAATTCAGTATCCCCCACCGTGTCCGTCGGGACCCGTCCCTATCCCCTTCTCGGGGACTGGGACGGGTCGACGGTCGCAGCCAAGAGCCGGCGCATGACCACCATCATCGGGGTTGACGGCACATCATCTCTTTCTCGCTACGCTCCCAAGGTGAGCGCCGCAGAAGTGCCCGTCGGGCACGTCGTTGAAACCGCCTTTGTGCGCGGAGATGAGGACGCCCTTCGGCTCGCCTACGACGAGTACGGCCGCCTGGTGTACGGCTTCTGCGCTCGTTCGCTCGATCCCGAACGCGCCAAAGATGTCACCCAAGAGGTGTTTCTGAGTGCCTGGAGGGCTCGGGAGCGGTACAACCCCGAGAAGGGGCGCCTCGGCGCATGGCTGATGGGTATCGCCCGCAACCGCATCATCGACAATGTGCGCTCCGAGAAGCGTCACAGCGATCGTCGAGCCGACGAGGACACCATCGAACTGTCTACCGAGGCCGAGGTTGATGCGACGAGCGACAAGATGCTCATCGCCGACGCCCTTCGCGAACTTCCAGATCGAGCCCGGAGAGTCATCACCCTTGCGTATTTAAACGACCTGACGCATCCACAGATCGCCGAACGAACGAATATCCCCCTAGGAACCGTCAAGAGCGACATCCGTCGTGGCCTTGCCCGGATCCGACGCCACCTGGAGGATCAGCATGACTGACAGCAGTCTCCAACTTGATGAAACGGAAGTTCGCATCGGCGCCCTCCTGCGCTCAATGACCGAGGATGATCTCGAGTTCGCCGCCCCACCAGCTGACCTCTGGAACAACATCGAAGCTGCCATGTTCGTCGATTCCCCTTCCGACACTGTGGGAGAGGAGTCTGGTGAGTCTCCCGCGAACAACGTTGTCGAAATCACCAGCCGGTTTCGCCATGGACCGGCCGTCTTCGCTGCCGCAGCCGCCGTCGCCGTCGTAGTCATCGGCGCTCTCGTGGTCGCCGCCAGCGGAAATGACGGTCCCGCCTTCGAGGTCGTCGGCGATGCCCAACTCGATTGGGAGGACGGTTTCGTCGACGAAGGATTTACGGTCACCGTCGACGCCGCCATCCTCAACACCGGCACCGGGTCGGCCCAAGCCGTTCGGCTTAGCGCTTCCACCTTGCCGGTCCGGGACGGTGAGGATCTTGAGCTCTGGCTCATCGGTGTCGATACCTCCGGCGATCTCACCATTTCGACCCTCGGCATCATCGAAGCGAACGCAGGTGGCACCTATGAGGTTCCCGCCGACTTCAACCCGTCGGCGTTCGACACCGTGCTCGTCGACATCAGCTACGAACCGCGAGACGGTGACGAGACTCATTCCGGCGCCTCGATTGTTCGCGGCGAGGTCATCGGCGCCTGATTCGCCACCTTCAAGACGCGAAGCGGATGCTTCGGTTATGCCGCTGGTTCAGGCCAAGTTGTCGACAAACGCTTCGAGCTGGCGGAGATTTCGCACCTCGAAGCTTCCGTCACAGTACTGGTCGTACTCGCCGACGATCGAATCGCCGGTGTCCCAGTAGCTCTGGGGCTCGGGATTGAGCCAGTGCACGGCCCGAGCCTTCTCATTCATCGCCTTGATAATCCAACTCTCGGAGGCGTGGTAGTTGTTCCGGGCGTCGCCGAGAATCATGATCGAAGTTCGAGACCCGATCTCGTTGCCGTATTTCTCCCAGAATACGCCCAGCGCATGGCCGTAGTCGGAATGGCCATCGACCCAGACAACATCAGCTTCGGTATTAACTCGGTGCACGGCTTCGTTGATGTCCTCAACGCCTTCGAACATGTGGGTGACCTCATCGAGACCGTCGATGAAGACGAAGGCTCGAACCTTCGAGAACTGCCCCGCGATGGCGTACACGAGGTGGAGGGTGAAGCGGGCGAACGCTGCGACCGAGCCAGAAATATCGGCGATGACGAAAATTTCAGGCTTGTGGGGCCGAGGGTTCCGGAACTTCGGCTCGGCGGGCACACCGCCGTAGCTGAGACTGGCGCGCACTGTGCGACGGAAGTCGAGTGGGCCCTTGCGGCCGTGGCGCCGCTTGCGCTGCAGCCGAGCGGCGAGTTTGCGGGTAAGCGGCCAGATCGCCTTGCGGAGCGACGCCATCTCCTCCCGAGAGGCATGCATGAAGTCGACATCTTCGGGCAGCGGCTTGCGGAGGGTCTTGGCCATCGCTTCGACACCACGATCAGCGACGAGCCGCCGACGGATCTCCCCCTCGATCTCTTGCTGCAGCTGGTTGGCGCGCGATTGGTACTCGTCACGGGCGAGGCGCTGTTCGAAGTCTGACGGGGCTTCGCCGTCTTCGTTCTGTTCCTGCTCGAGCAGCCGTTCGAGCACACCATCGATGTCGAGGTTCCGCAGCGTGCGGTACAGGTAGTAGGTGCCACCGACCGGACGGCCCGGCTCCATGCCGGCGTACCGCTTTACAGCTTGGCGGGCGACCCCCCGCATCATCTGCTGATCGCCACGCATGAGCGACTGGTAGAGCATCTCGGCCAACTCTTCGGGCGTGAGGTTCTCGCCTCCACCGCCCTGCTGGTCGCCACTGCCCTGCTGGTCGCCCTGCTCGTCTTCGTCCATCTCCGGCAACTCGACCAGTTCGTCGCCGATCTGGTACTCGTCGCCGCGCAGCGAGAAATAGACCTCGAAGACCGTCTCGAAGGCCTTCCAGTGGTTGTGGTGCTTGACCAACGTTGCGGCAAGTGCGTACTTGAACGTCTCGCGATCCTCAAGCGGCACATGGCGGATCGCCTGCATCGCGTCGAGATTCTCAGTGAGGCTGACCGGCAGGCCTGCAGCGCGGAGCTGAACGATGAAGCCGTTGAGGAGGTCGAGGATCGGATCCCCGACACCCTCCGGCGTGGCGTCAGCAGCGGCGTCGGTGACCGTCATCAGGGCGTGACGCCATCAGCCGTGGCCAGTTCCTTGAGCGCCTTGTTGATGTCGCTCTGGTACTTCAGGAGGATGTTGATCGTCGATGCCGCGGTCTGCTCGTCGATCTTCTCGACCCCGAGCAGCACGAGCGTCTTCGCCCAGTCGAGGGTCTCGGAGACGCTCGGGTGCTTCTTGAGCTCGATTTGTCGGATCGAGCGAACGACACGAGCGACCTGATCGGCCAGGTTCTCGGTGATGTCGGGCACCTTGGTGAGGACGATCTCCTTCTCACGCTCCATGTCGGGGTAATCGACGTGGAGGTAGAGGCAGCGGCGCTTCAGGGCCTCGGAGAGCTCACGAGTGTTGTTCGACGTGAGGAAAACCAGCGGGATCTGCTTCGCCTCGATCGTGCCGAGTTCCGGGATCGAAACCTGGTAATCCGAGAGGATCTCCAGCAGAAGCGCCTCAGTCTCGAGCTCGACACGGTCGACCTCGTCGATGAGCAAGACGACAGGTTCTTCAGAGCGAATCGCCTCAAGCAATGGGCGGGTCAGCAGGAACTCGTCGCTGAAGATGTCGTCGCTGAGGTCGGTCCAGTCCTCATCGCTGCCACCCTCGGCCTGGATGCGCAACAGCTGCTTCTTGTAGTTCCATTCGTACAGCGCCTTGGACTCATCGAGGCCTTCGTAGCACTGGAGTCGGATCAACCGCGCACCGGTGATCTCCGAGACGCTCTTGGCCAACTGGGTCTTACCGGTACCAGCAGGACCCTCGACGAGGATCGGCTTCTGAAGGCGGTCGGCAAGGTAGACAACACCCGCAATGCCTTCGTCGGACAAATAGTCGACGCCGGCGAGCTCGTCTTTGAGGGCGGCGACGTCGGAGAAGCGATGCGACATAAGTTCGTAGGTTAGCGCCCGTTAACGCCCCATCCGTAACCGGTTGCGAGGTGTTCTCGCCGTCACGAACGGCGGTGGCCCCGCACGGCGTTCGGCACGAGCGATGGGGATCAGCTGCGGATCTGGCCGGTGCCGCGAACCACGAACTTCTCCGTCGTCAGCTGCTCGAGGCCCATCGGGCCGCGAGCGTGGAGCTTTTGGGTCGAGATCCCGATCTCGGCCCCGAACCCGAACTCCTCGCCATCGACGAAACGGGTCGACGCGTTGACCAGCACTGCGGCAGCATCGACCTCGCGGGCAAACCGATCGGCCGAGACGATGTCGTTCGTAATGATCGCCTCGGAGTGGCCCGTGGAGGTCTCGTTGACATGACTGATCGCCTCGTCGAGATCATCGACGACCTTCACACTCATCTTCATCGCCAGAAACTCGGTGGCGAAATCGGCGTCGGTCGCCGCACCCATGTCGACGATCTCCCGAGCCCGCTCGTCGCCGACCAACTCGACGCCGTCAAGCGCATCAGCAGCCATCGGAAGGAACGTCTCAGCAACATCGACGTGAACGACCAGCGACTCGGCGGCGTTGCAGACACCGATGCGCTGCGTCTTCGCGTTGTGGGTGATCTCGCACGCCATGTCGAGATCAGCGGACGAGTCGACATAGATATGGCAGTTCCCGGCACCGTCGATGACGTAGGGCACGGTTGCGTTGTCGAGGATCGACTGGATCAACGACGGACCACCACGGGGGATCAAACAATCGACGTAGCCGCGCTGTTGCATGAACGCGGTGGCTGCTTCACGACGAGTGTCGTCGACCACGACAAGGGCATCGGCAGGCAACCCCACCTTCGGCAGTGCCTCTCGGAGCACGGAAGCGATGGCGAGATTCGAGGTAATGGCCGATGACGAACCTCGAAGGAAGGCAACGTTGCCGGACTTCAGGCAGAGCCCGAAGGCGTCGCTGGTTACGTTGGGACGAGATTCATAAATGATCGCCACGACACCGAGTGGGACCCTGACCTTCTCGATGCGAAGCCCGTTAGGACGCACCCAGCCCTCGGTGATCTCGCCAACAGGATCGCGGAGCGCAGCGACCTGGCGGAGGCCACCCGCCATCCCGGCGATTCGGCTCTCGTCGAGACGGAGCCGGTCGACCAGGCCCGGATCCATCCCGGCGGCTTCGGCGTTCTCCACATCGACAGCATTGGCCTGCGTGATGGCATAGGCGTTGGCCTCGAGCAGGTCAGCAGCGGCGTGGAGCGCAACATCCTTCTCGGCGGTCGAAGCGACTGCGAGCGCAGCCGTGGCCGCCTTCGCTCGACGGGCGAGTTCAGGGATGGGCGTCGGGGTGTCGATCACGAGACCCCAGCGTAGCGACGGCGACCACTAGCCTCGCTCTCGATGGCTCGGCGTCTCCAACCCACGGTCCTTCTCGCAGCGATTTCCCCCATCACGATTGCGCTCGTCGCAGGTTCCGTCGCGCTCACCCTCCTTCTCAGCGGCTCATTGATCGCCGCCATCGTCGTCGCTATCGCCATTTACGTTCTCCGAGTGCTGGTGTCGTACCGAATCGCTGCACGCGTTGCGGCCCTCCCCCGCCGCATCGATCCCTTCGCGCTCCGGGAGCCCTGGCGCTTCTTCGTCCGTGACGCGATCCGGGCCCAAACTCGCTTCGCTGAGGCTGTCACCGACACCGAGCCCGGCCCCTTGCGAGATCGACTGCGGGAGATCGGCGAATCGCTCGACAACGGCGTCGAAAAGGCCTGGAAAGCTGCGCAACGAGGTCAACTGCTCACCGACGCCCGCCGCCAGATCGATGGGCCTCAACTCCAACGCCAGCTCGAAGGCCTCGATGCTGCCGACTCTCGCCGCAGTGGGCTGGAGGCCCAGCTCGCGACCCACGGCCGACTAGCACGACGCGAGGAGCACACACGAACCGAGCTTGAGTCGCTCGACGTGCGGCTCGATGAAGCAGTGGCCCGAGTAACCGAGCTGGGCACGCGCGCCGGAGGTGCCGCCGAACTCGAAGAGGTCGCAGCCTCGATCGGCAACGTCGTTCGGGAACTCGAGGCATTACGGCTCGGCCTCGACGACGTCGAGGGCGCGGCATGAGCAGGCCCACCAAACGGGGATCGCTCCTCGTCGGTGCCGGCATCTTCTTGTCGCGTGTCGCCGGCCTTCTGCGGGAGATGGTGAGCGGCCGAGTGCTCGGCAATAGCGCCGCGGCCGACGCGCTCGTCACGGCCTTGCGTATTCCGAACCTGTTGCAGAACCTGCTCGGTGAAGGCGTCCTATCGGCCTCGTTCGTCCCGGTCTACAGCGACGCGCTCGAACACGATGACCGTCGAGAATCCAGCCGGGTCGCCGGCGCAGTCGGCGCTCTGCTGATGGCGGTCACGGCTGTCGCCGTGCTCGTGATTGTCCTGCTCGCTCGTCCGATCACCCGGCTCCTGGCATGGGGCCTTACCGGCGACACGTTCGACCTCGCCGTCGAGTTCACCCGCATCACCGCCATCGGCGTCGGCTTTATGGTGATGTCCGCTTGGTGTCTCGGCATCCTCAACAGCCACCGGTCATTCTTTTTGCCCTATGTGGCACCGGTCGTCTGGAACCTTGCTCAGGTCAGTGCGCTGCTCATCGCCTGGCAACGTAACTGGAGCCTCGCCGATGCCGCCCGAGGGGTGGCAATCGGTGTCACCGTCGGTGCCATTCTTCAACTACTCGTGCAGCTTCCGACCGTCCTGTCGCTCGCACGCGGTATTCGCCTTGCGTTCGACAACTCGAACCCCCGCGTCCGCGATGTCAGGCGCCGATTCGGGCCAGCCGTCCTCGGGCGTGGTGCCGTGCAGCTCAGCGCCTACCTCGATCTCTTTCTCGCATCGTTCCTCGCCGCCGGGGCCCTGTCGGCACTCTTCAAGGCTCAGATCCTCTACACGCTGCCGGTGAGCCTCTTCGCCATGAGTGTCGCTGCAGCTGAGCTTCCCGAGTTGTCTCGCCTGTCCGACGAACCGATCGCTGTCGCTCACCGAGCCAACGCCGCCTTGCGACGGATCGCCTTCTGGATGTTGGCATCGTCGCTCCTGCTAATCGCGGCCGGAGAACCGATCGTCCAGGTACTGTTTGAAGGTGGTGAGTTCGGCTCCGACGACACCTCACTCGTGTGGTTGATCCTCGTCTGCTACGCCTTCGGCCTCCCGGCGATCGGCCTCAGCCGCATGCTCCAAAACGCCTCGTTCGCAGTGGGCGACACGAGCGGACCGGCCCGTCTCGCCGCTCTTCGGGTCACGATCGCCGCCGTGGTTGGCGTCCTCGTCATGTTCCCGCTCGATCGGTCCTTCATCGGGCCCGACGGCATTGAGGCGCTCGGTGACGCCATTGGGCTCGCAGGGCCGCTCGACACCGAACAGCGAACCGACGAGTCGCTTGTCCGCCTTGGGGCGGTCGGTTTGGCAATCGGCTCCGCCATCGGTGCATGGGTTGAGTTGATGCTGCTGGCCAGGCTCCTTGATCGTCGCCTACCGGCGCTACTGCCCCCGTCATCGGCGCTCTGGCCACCGACGCTTGCCGCATCGATCGCCTTCGCCGTCACGGCGGCGATGAAGCTCCTCACCGGATCGCTTCCGTCTTTGCTCGCCGTTGCCCTTACGGTCGGCGTTGGCGGGTTCGTCTACGTCGTCGCCTGCTTCCGCACCGGTGTGCGAGAGGCGGACATGGTGCTGCGCCTGGCGCGACGGGCGATCTGGCACTGAGTTGCCTTCAGAACGAGACGTTTCTGATCTACGATCAGCGCCATGCTCAGCTATCTCCGTAAGCGCTGGAACTATCTCTTGGCCAAGCTCAACTTGCGCCACGAGGAGACAGCCGATCCCAAGGTGCAGCTCGAACAGGCCATCTCTGAGGCCAAGGATCAGCACCGCCGTCTCCGCGAACAGGCGGCCAATGTGGTGGCCAATCAGAAGCAGACCGAAATGCGCATCAACGACGCGCTCGAGAAGCTCGAGAAGACCAATGCCAATGCCCGTCAGGCCATCTTGATGGCTGAGGAGGCCGCCACCCGAGGCGACGCCGAGAAAGTCGATCAGTACACGTCGGCCGCCCAGCAGTTCGCCGATCGTCTCCTCGTGCTCGACGAGGAGATCGAGAGCCTGAAGGCAATGCATTTCCAGGCCACCGAAGCGGCCAATCAGGCTAAGTCAGCCGTCAAGCAGAACGCGCAAGTCCTCCAGAAGCGTCTGAGCGAGAAGTCGGCTCTCCTGTCGAAGCTTGACCAAGCCAAGATGCAAGAGACGGTCAACTCGGCGATGTCGACCCTCAACGAGTCGATCGGTGATGACATCCCCTCCTTCGACGAGGTACGCGCCAAGATCGAGGCTCGCTACGCAAAGGCTTCCGCCGTCGCTGAAATCAACGAGTCAGCGGTCGATTCCAGCATGCTCGAGATCGAAGAGGCGGCTCGTTCTGTCGAAGCGGCCGCCCGGCTCAATCAGATCAAGGCCGATCTCGGAATCAACACC
>PBTQ01000057.1 GCA_002729125.1 Acidimicrobiaceae bacterium
GGAGTGCTTTCACGCTGCCACCGATGCCGACCGGCACGATCGGAACACCTGCACGGGCAGCTAAAAAGGCCGGCCCGTCGAGCACCTGTTCGCGCGCGAGGCGAGGGCCCTCCTGTCGCGTGCCCTCCGGAAACATAACGAGCGGTTCGCCAAGGGCGAGCACGTCCTGTGCCGCCCGCAACGCCGTGCGATCTGCAGCGCCTCGTTCGACCGGGAAGCCGCCCATGACGGAAAGGAAGGCACCGAGCGGCGTGGACTTCCAGAGGCTCTCCTTGCCCATGAACCGCAATCGTCGAGAGGTGACCATGCCGATGATCGGCGTGTCAATGAAGGAGCGATGCACACCGCTGAGGACGAACGGCCCCTCCGGCAGGTTCTTGCGGCCCTCGACCCTGAGTCGGAACAAGACGAGGATCATCGCGTAGAAGACCCGCCAGAGGATCCAGTAGAGGATGCGTCCGCCGAGGGTCTGCTCCGAGCGTTCGACACCGTCGATATCTTGAGCGCCGAAGCGATTGGAGGTCACGACGAGGCCTCCTCGTCGAGCAGCCCGGTGATCGTGGCGACCACCTCGTCGATGTCGAGACCGGTCGTGTCGACAACGGTGGCGTCGGCGGCCTCGACCAGTGGGTCAGCGGCCCGCGTGGTGTCGAGCGCATCGCGTCGAGCGATGTCGGCGGCAACCTGCTCGTAGTCGAGATCGGTCACCTCCTTGGCCCGACGCCGGGCCCGTTCCTCGGGGTCAGCGGTGAGGTACACCTTGAGCTCGGCATCGGGGAAGACAACGGTGCCGATGTCGCGACCCTCGAGCACGCCTCCCCCTTGCCGGATCGCCCACTCACGCTGACGGCTGACGAGTTCCTCCCGAACCTCAGGGTTCGCAGCCACAGCGCTCACCGCCCGGCTCACCTCGGGTCCGCGAATTTCGATCGTGGCGTCGAAACCGTCGACCATCACCCGATCGAGCCCGATGTCGAGATCGACCAGCCGTGCGGTCGCCGTGGTGGACTCGGCGTCGTCGGGATCGCCACCCGCTCGCAGCACCGCGAACGCGACCGCCCGGTACATGGCTCCCGTGTCGAGGTACTTCAAACTGAGACGCTTGGCGAGGGCCCGGGCCACGGTGGATTTGCCCGATCCAGCCGGACCATCGATCGCAATCACGCGCATCGGAGGATTCTGCCCGCTCACCGCAGCTGATCCAAGGCCTGAAAGAAACCGGGGAACGTCTTGGCGACACAACCCGGGTCGCTGATCTCGACGCCATCGACGACGAGCCCGACGAGCGAGAACGCCATCGCCATTCGGTGATCGTCATAGGTGTCGAAGGTGGTGGGGTTCGGTAACCCAGCTGGGCGGATGACAAAGCCGTCGTGGTGTTCCTCTGCGTCGACGCCCGCCCGCCGCAACTCAGTGACCGGACCGGCGACACGATCGCTTTCCTTGTCGCGGATGAAGCCGATGCCGTCGACCCGGGTGGGCGACTCGGCGAATGCCGCCACCACGGCAAGCGTCGGCGCCGTGTCGGAGATATCGCTCAGATCGACCTCGATCCCGCAACTCGCTCGCCCGGAAATCTCGACATGGCCGGGACCAAGGTCGACGTGACAACCCATCTCCCCGAGCACCTCGGCAAATGCGACGTCGCCCTGGAGCGCATCGCGCCCAAGGCCGTCGATACGAACCCGACCTCCGGTGATCGCAGCTGCGGCCAGAAAGTACGACGCAGCAGAGGCATCCGGTTCGATGCGGTAGTCGGTGCCGACGTAGCCACCACCGACACTCCAGCGTCGATCACCGTCGTTGATGACCTCTGCGCCGAACGCTCGCATGACCGCACTGGTCATCTCGATATAGGGCCGAGAAATCGGTTCGGTGGTGAGTGCCACCCGCATCGATGAAGCCCCACCGGCGAGCAGAAGGCCGGTGATGTACTGGCTCGACGTATCGCCCGGCAACGACGTCTCGGCCCCGTCGATCGGGCCCGTGATGCGAGCCGGCAATCGATCGGGCTCGCCGAGTTCGGCGATCGTGACACCCATCGACCGCAGAGCGGCGAACTGATCTCCCATAGGGCGACCCCGCATCTGCGGGTGAGCGTCGACGACGACCGGCACCTCGCCGAGCGCCGCAAACGGCACTGCAAAGCGGGCGGTCGTCCCCGACTGCTTAGCATCGATGTGCGCCTCGGTGCCCGGCAGGTGACCGCCACACCCATCGACCTCAATGGTGGCGGTCCTCTCATCGGCGCTGGTCGAGATGCCGAGCCCATCGAGCACGCCGAGCATCGCTCGCGTGTCGTCAGCGAAGAGCGCTCCACGCAAGACACTCTGTCCCTCGGCCAACGCAGCACACACCAGGGCCCGATTGGTGATGCTCTTGGACCCTGGCAAAACGACGTCAACGTCGGGCGGCGCAACCAACGGCTCGATTGGCAACGGGTCTGGGAACGTGCGCGGATCGATCATGCTTCAAGCGAACGAGACGACGGCCGGTAGCCGAGCGCCATCAGCCCACCCTGCAGGCGCTCGGTCATCGCCGTCTCGACGACCAGCACGACTACACCCCGGGGACCTTCGGCGGAGTGAGCGATCTCGAGGTCGTAGATGTTGACGTCAAGATCGGCGGCGAGGGTGGCGATCGCGGCCAACTCACCCTGTCGGTCGAGCACAGGGACCCGCATCTCGCTCATCGCCTCGGTGCTCGGGATAGTGGTCGGCAGGTTGCGACGAGCGACGCGGGCGCTTTCGAGTCTCGAAAGGAGCGCCGCACGGTCCCGCTCAGACACGACGTCGCGGATCGCTGAGAGCTCCGAGATCAACTCGTCGAGGGCGTCGACGATCGGAACAGCATTCTGCACACAGATGTCAGGCCAGATCGCCGGGTGGCCCGCCGCGATACGCGTCATGTCACGGAAGCCACCCGCAGCGAGCCGCAGCAGGGCCCGCTCCTCAGTGGCTCGCCCGTCGGCCAGCCGCATCAGAGTGGCCGCCGTGAGATGGGGAACATGGGAGATGACGGCGACGAGCTGATCGTGACGTTCCGCAGGGATTGCGATCGGATTGGCACCCATCGACTTCACGACATCGCGGATCGTTGCGAACACGGTGTCGTCGGTGGTGGCGGTCGGGCACAGCACCCACATGGCGCCGCTGAACAGGTGCGCAGCCGCACCTTCGAGGCCATCCTGCTCACTGCCCGCCATCGGATGCCCGGCAACGAAGCGAGGATCCTCGATCGATCCGGCGATCGCTGCCTTTACCGACCCGACATCGGTCACGGCTGCCACTCCTGCATCGAGGAGACGTTGTGCAAGTTCCGCAACACTGTCAGCCGGTGTGGCAACCACCCCAAGATCGGAGGCCGGCAGGGTGTCGAGCGAGCCAATCTCGTCGATGACACCGCGATCGACCGCATCGGCGAGGCGGTCGGCGTCGAGATCGACGCCGACGACGTGCCAGCCCTCGTCCCGCAGCGCAAGGCCCACGGATCCTCCGATGAGGCCCACGCCGACGATCACGGCCTGTTTGGCGTCAGTCACGGCAACGTAGGTTACTAGGGAGGCTCGGAGCCGGTGGCGGGTTTCTCAGACGCCGACGCAACCTCGAGCGAGCGGACCTCGTCGCGGGTGAGTTCCCGCCACTCGCCTGGTGCCAGACGCGGATCGGTGATCGGCCCAATCCGGGTGCGTACGAGTCGCACGACCGGATGTCCGATCGCGTCGCACATCCGGCGAACCTGCCGGTTCCGTCCTTCGTGGATCGTGATGCGGAGCAGGTTCGGCTCAACCGCCGTGGCGCGGGCACGAGCGGTCGGCCCGTCCTCGAGGTCAACGCCGTCGCGCAACGTTCGCAGCAACGCACGCGAAGGCTCACCTTCGACCAGAGCGAGGTACTCCTTTTCCACGCCGAAGCTCGGGTGAGTGAGGTGATAGGCAAGCTGACCATCGTTGGTCATGAGCAATAAGCCCTCAGTCTCGCCATCGAGCCTCCCGACCGAGAACACACGCGGCTCGTCGGGCACCACATCGACGACGGTGGGACGACCCTGCGGGTCGTCGGCGGTCGTGATGACCCCGGCCGGTTTGTTGAGCAGGTAGTACACGAGGTCGGGTCTGACCCCGACAGGAGCACCGTCGACAGCGACGACCTGGGTCTCGACATCGACCCGTCTGCCGAGTTCGGCGACGACCCCATCAACCGTCACCCGACCCTCAGCGATGATCTCCTCACAGACCCGCCGGCTGCCGAACCCGACCCGGGCCAGGATCTTCTGCAGCCGCTCCCCCTCCGGATGCGGCTCGCGGTGGCTCACTCGGCCTCGCCACCGTGATCAGCGTCGGTCGACTCGGCGTGGTCGCCATCGAGCTCATCCTCGTCAGATCCGACGCGCAGGCCTCGCTCGAGCGCCTCGACCACGTCAGCCTCCGGGAAGAACTCGCCAAGCGGCGGGAGATCATCGACCGAATCGATCCCGAGCCGCTCGAGGAACGTGGGAGTCGTGCCGTACAGCACGGCCTGACCGGGACCCGGATCACGAGCGACCTCGTCGACATAACCCCGCTGCTGCAGGGTGCGCATCACGGCATCGACATTGACACCACGGATCGAGGCAATCTGATTTCGACTCACCGGCTGCTTGTAGGCGATCACGGCAAGTGTCTCGAGCGCCGCCGCCGACAGCCGAGCCGACTGGCCATCAAGAACGAAACGTTCGACGTACGGCGCCTGCTCAGCGGCGGTCTGGAAGCGGTAGCCCCCCGCAACACGGGCAAGGATGAATCCCCGACCATCGGCGACGTACTCAGCCGCCAAGTTCTCGCAGATCTCCTCGACCTCGTTGATCGGCGCGCCGACCAGCTTGGCCAGCAGCGCCGGCGGGAGCGGCTCCTCGGCCACCAGCAAGATGGCTTCGAGCGCAGGTGCGACGTGGTCAGCCATATCAGCCCTCGTAGGTGTCGATGACGATGGCCTCGGCGCTCACGCCCTCGCCACCCGTCCAGATCACGGTAATGTCGCCGAACGCTGCGGCTTGGTCGAGTTCGACCACTCCCTGCTTGAACAGCTCAAGCACAGCGAGGAAACGCACGACGACCTCGATGCGATCGACGAGTTCGGCGGTGAGCGCCCGGAAGGTCATCCGGCCGACGCTGGGCAACTCCTTGACGAGCTCCTCGACCGCCTCGGCAACGGTGACCTTGATCGGGGTCACATGAGAGAGATCGACTCGGACGACCGGCTTGGGTGCCGTCGCCCTCAGGAAGGCGGCTCGAAGATCCTCCGGGGTGGTCTTCTCGAGGAGATCAGGAGCCAACGAGAGGAAGTGTTCCTCGACCGGGCCGCACTGGCGCGGGTAGCTGCGGGCGGCGACGGCGGTCAGCTGCCGCAGGATCAGCGCAGCATCCTTGAAGGTCTTGCACTCGACAAGGCGTGCCAGCAGGAGATCTCGCTCCTCCCACAGGCCGAGTTCGTCGTCGAGATCGATCTCATCGTCGTCGGGGAGCAGCCGGCGGGCCTTGAGTTCGACCAGCGTGGCGGCGATCAAAAGAAACTCGGTGGCGACCTCGAGGTCGAGTTGCTCCATGCGATCAAGCTCGCCCAGGTACGCGTCAACGATCTCGTTCAGTTTGATCTCGTAGAGATCAACCTGCTCGCGCACGATCAGATGCAATAACAGATCGAACGGACCGTCGAACACCGGCGTGTGGACCTCGTACGGCATCGCAGGGACCCTAGACGCCACGCCCGGGGACGAGGCGTTGATCCGACGATCGCGTGACTTTTCCACAGGGGACGGTCTCGAGGTCAGACACCGAGAGGACCATCGCAACCCATTTCGGCGGAGAGCATCCGTACACCGCCGACCGCCCGTAATCGAGTTGATGTCCACCGCCATCGTCTGGTTCCGTCGGGACCTTCGCCTCGAGGACAATCCCGCCTGGGCTGCCGCCACCGAAGCTCACGACGAGGTCGTTCCCGTGCTGGTGATCGAACGTGCGCTGCTCGACGCCGCCGGACCCCACCGGCGCCGAGCGTTCCTCACCGCTGCGGAGGCCCTCGACCGATCGATCGTCGAGCTCGGCGGGCGACTCCATGTCCGCACCGGTGATCCGGTCCGCATCCTGCCCGCCCTCGCCGAGGAGGCCGATGTGACTGCGGTGTACGCCAACGCCGACGTCTCGCGCTGGGCCCAACGTCGCGACACAGCGATCGAATCCGCCCTCAGCGTCTCGATCGAGTGGCACTGGGGAACCCTCGCTCATGCGCCGGGAACCGTCCTCACCAAGGCCGGAACGGTCTCTCGGGTCTTCACCCCCTTCTCAAAGCAGTGGTTCGTGGTGCCGATGCGCCCAGAGGCCGTCGCCCATGACGTCGCCGTCACCAGCGATCCCGGCGATGGTCTGCCTGCGAGCGATGGCGCCAAGTCGGTCGTTCTGGCCGAACCGCGAGTCGACGCCTGGCAAGCCAAAGTCGATGCCTACGGCGACACCCGCGATCTACCAGCGGTCGACGGTACCAGCCAGCTCTCTACCGCCCTTCGCTTCGGCACCGTGTCCCCTCGATCACTAGCCGAGGCGTTCGGCACCCACTCCCCCGGTCGCCAGGGTTTCGTCCGCCAGCTGGCCTGGCGCGACTGGTACGCCCACATCACCCATCAGTTCACCGACATAGACCGGCGATCAATCCGTCCCGAATACGACGGCATCGCGTGGCAGACCGGCCCGGCCGCCGACGAGGAGTTCACGGCATGGGCTGAAGGCCGCACCGGCTTCCCAATCGTCGACGCCGGCATGCGCCAACTCGCCGAGTCGGGCTGGATGCACAACCGGGTCCGCATGATCACCGCATCGTTCCTCGTGAAAGATCTCCTGATCGACTGGCGACGCGGCGAACGCCACTTCCGGCATCTGCTCTCCGACGCCGAACCCTCTCAGAACGCAGGCAACTGGCAGTGGGTCGCCGGGACCGGACCTGACGCCGCGCCGTACTTCCGGATCTTCAACCCATGGAGCCAAAGCCGAAAGTTCGACGCGACTGGCGACTACATCCGCCGTTGGGTGCCCGAACTCGCCGGGCTTGACGCCAAGACCATTCATGAACCTGCGGCCGCCGCCCCACTCGACCTCGCCGCCGCCGGTGTCGTCCTCGGCGACACCTACCCGGAGCCGGTCGTTGACCACGCCTTCGCCCGAGACCGCACCTTGGCTGCGTACAAGGCCGCACTCGGTAAGTAGCAAAACTACCCTCGCCGCTGCGGCGAGGCCGTACGCTATCGGGCCATGACCCGCGTCTTCTCCGGCATCCAACCCACGGGTGAGCAGCACCTCGGCAACTTCCTCGGCGCCACTCGGAACTGGGCGAAGATGCAGCACGAGACCGACGCCTTCTTTTGCGTGGTCGACCTCCACGCGATCACGATTCGCCACGACGACCGAGCGGCAGTGCGAGACGGCTCGGTCCGTCTCGCCCAGATGCTCATGGCCGTGGGCCTCGACCCCGAGGTCTGCACCCTGTTCGTGCAGTCCCACGTTCGTGAGCATGCCGAACTCAGCTGGATCATGCAGTGCAACGTTTCATACGGCGAACTCAGCCGCATGACCCAGTTCAAGGACAAGAGCGACCAGCACGACTTCATCTCTGCCGGCCTGTTCACCTACCCGGCGCTCCAGGCCGCCGACATCCTTCTGTACGACACCGACGAGGTGCCGGTCGGCGATGACCAGCGCCAGCACATCGAGATCACCCGAGACATCGCCGAGCGGTTCAACTACCACTACGGCGAGACCTTCGTGCTGCCCGAGGCGGTCATCCCAGCCGCCGGTGCCCGCGTGATGGACCTCCAGCAGCCGACCTCGAAGATGTCGAAGTCGCTCGACTCACCCAAGGGCACCGTGGGTCTCCTCGACGAGCCGAAGCAGATCGAGAAGAAGATCAAGAGCGCCGTGACCGACAACGACGGCACCGTCCGTTTCGAAGTGGCCGAGAAACCAGGCATCTCCAACCTGTTGTCGATCCTCGGCGCCGCCACTGACCGTGATCCCGCATCACTCGCCGACGAGTACGAGCAATACGGCCCACTTAAGACGGACACGGCAGCTGCCGTCATCGAACTGCTCGAGCCCGTGCAGGCCCGTTATCGAGAACTGGAAGCCGATCCCGCCGAAACAGCACGCCTGTTGAAGCTCGGGGCCGATAAGGCCCGCGAGATCGCAAACAGCACGATGGAACGGGTCCGCACCAACGTTGGGCTACTCACCGACTGAGCCGGCCGACGGCGTTCAGCCGTCGTCGACCTCCAACAGCACTCTGCCGACCGCCGGGTCGATCGTCCATGCCTCGGCGGGCGTGTGGTGCTCCTTCGCCCAGGCGACCGTCAGCGGAGCACTTCCCGCTGCGGCGAGCAGGCCGGCCCCGATTTCGGGATGGTGCAGATACCGCCCGATCCTGCCGGTGAAACCGTGCGATGTGATCCAGCGCTTGGCCGTGTCGCGGCCGGTAACCCTTGCGGCAATGGTGGCGACGACCCGCCCCCACGTGCCGAGATCGGCGTCGATCTTGCCGATGTCGTGCAACAAGGCAGCAGCCAACACAGGGCGAGTGGCATCGCTGCCGAGCCGATGCTCGACCTCTTTCGCGACCTGCACGGTGTGGCGACGGTCAGGACCGTACTGGCGGATCCAGAGGGCGTACTCGGCCTCGGACAGCACATCCTCGACCCACGCACGGTCGGACTCGGGGGGCCCACCGGGGCGGAGCGCTCCGAAGAACCTACAGGTCAGGTGCCAGGCGCCACCCATCAGCGACCCACCGCCCGAGGGTGGGCCGACCGGTAGATGCTCACGAGACGCTCTGTCGTGACCTTGGTGTAGATCTGGGTCGTCGAGATCGAGGCGTGACCAAGCAACTCCTGCACGGTGCGGATGTCGGCGCCGTGATCGAGCATGTGGGTGGCGCACGAATGCCGGAGCACATGCGGCGAGAGCTCGTCGGTGAGGCCGACAACTGCGCCCCGGTCGCGAACCACGCCATAGGCACCCTGACGGCTCAACCGCCCGCCGCGCTGGTTAAGAAAGACCGCCTCGGCGTCGCCACGCCGGGCCCACCGGTCGGGTGCCAGCTCAGCACGCCCACCGACGTCGAACCAGCGTTCAAGCGCCGCCGCAGCCATCCGACCGAGCGGGACGATGCGTTCCTTGGACCCCTTGCCCATGAGCCGAACGAGGCCGTCGTGCAGGTCGACATCCCTGATCGACAACCCGACGACCTCGGAGATCCGGGCACCGGTGCCGTAGAGCGTCTCCAACAAGGCGGCATCGCGACGGCTGACGGCGTCCTCGCCACCGACCGACTCGATCAGGCAGGTCACCTGGTCGAGCGTGAGCGCCTTGGGCAGACCCTTCGGGATCGATGGGATCTCGATGTCGGCAGCCGGATCGTCGGAACGAATCTCATCGGCGACGAGGAACCGGTGCAGACCACGCACGGCAACCAGCGTCCGGGTGACCGACGACGGCGCCAACCCATCCCCTTGCAGCACGTGGACGAACGCCAGCACATCCTCGTCGGTGGCCGTCAACGGCTCTACCCCGCGACGGGTGAGGTGGGCTTGGTAGCGGGCGAGGTCACGGCTGTAGGCAGTCAGCGTGTTCGACGAACGGCCCCGCTCGACAGTGAGCCACAGCACGAAGTCCTCGATCGCCGGGTGCCGCCGGGCTTCAGAGGCGACGAGATCGGTGTCGACGTCGTCGGCGAGGCCCATCTCCCCATCATCCCCTATCGGCCGAGTCGACGGGCGGCAGCCAGAATGCCGATCTGGGTCTTCGAGTCGGTGATCCGACCGTCGCCGGTTGCTGCGATCGCATCGTCGAGCGGCCACCGTTCGATCGTCATGTGGGCCTCCTCGGGGCCAACGTGGGCCGTCTCGACCGTCTCGAACGCCGTCGCGAGGAAGACGTGGACGTACTCGTCGCAGAAGCCGACAGAGTTATGAAAGCCCGTGAGCAACTCCAGCTCAAGCGGGCGCAACCCGACTTCCTCCTCGAGCTCTCGAGCAGCCGTAAGGTCCGGCGCCTCACCGGCGACATCGCGCTTGCCCGCCGGAATCTCGAGGAGATCGATGTGAAGCGCGGCCCGGTACTGGCGAACGAGGATCACATCGTCGCCGTCGATCGCCACGACAGCGACAGCGCCAGGATGGTGGACGATGTCGCGGGTGATTCGATCGCCTTCCGGCGTCTCGAACTCTCCCTGGGCAACGGAGATCACGTACCCCTCGTGGAGCACGGTCTCGCCGATGTAGGTGAAGCCCGACTCAGAGGTCGAACCCGGTTCGATCACGACTTGGCCGTTGAGAGGTCGTCGTTCATCGAGGGCAACTGCGGATTGCGGCCCGCCGCCCGGTCGAGCGCAGCACTCACGAACTCGCGGAACAGCGGCGCCGGACGATCCGGGCGGCTCTTGAACTCCGGATGGGCCTGCGTGGCGATCCAGAAGGGATGATGGTCGAGTTCAATGAACTCGACCAGCCGACCGTCCGGCGACTCGCCCGACAGCACGAGCTCGCTTTCCTCGAACTTGGTGCGATACCTGGGGTTGAACTCGTAGCGGTGGCGGTGCCGCTCCGACACGACCTCTTCGCCGTAGGCCTCCGCCACCCGGCTGCCCGGCTTTAGCTGAGCAACGTAGGCGCCAAGCCGCATCGTGCCACCCATGTCGGTGACATCTCGCTGGCTCTCCATCAGATCGATCACGGGATGGGGCGTGCGGATGTCAAACTCGGTGGAGTTTGCCCCCGTGAGCCCGAGGGCGTTGCGGGCGTACTCGATGGTCATCACCTGCATGCCAAGGCACAGGCCGAGGCACGGGATGTCGTGCTCTCGGCTGTACGACGCAGCGGCGATCTTGCCTTCGACACCGCGCTCACCGAAGCCGCCGGGAATGACAATGCCGTCGAGGTCGCGTAGGCGACCGGCAGCAAGGAGCCCCTCGACCTCTTCGGCCTGGATCCACTCGATCTCAACGTCGGCACCGTGATGAATAGCGGCGTGGTTAAGCGACTCGACGACCGACAGGTAGGCGTCGGGAAGCGCGACGTACTTGCCGATCATGCCGATACGGACCGGTGTCGTGGCCTCCTCGACACGACGCACGAGTTCTTCCCATGCACTGAGGTCGAGGGGGGCGTCACCGAGACCTAAGATGTCGCAGACGTACTCGTCAAGGCCTTCGTTGTGCAGCACGAGCGGAATCTCGTAGAGACTCGACGCGTCGGCGGCGTTGGTGACACCAGCGACCGGCACGTCGCAGAGATTCGAGATCTTGCGGCGAAGATCAGAGCCGATGGGCTCCTCCGATCGACACACGATTGCATCGGGCTGAATGCCCCGGCTGCGCAATTCGGTGACGGAGTGCTGCGTCGGCTTGGTCTTCATCTCCCCAGACGGACCGATGAACGGCACCAGCGTGACATGGACATAGCAGACGTTGTTGCGGCCGACGTCGAGTCGGAACTGACGGATCGCCTCGAGGAAGGGCAAGATCTCGATGTCACCCACCGTGCCGCCGACCTCGGTGATGATGACGTCGACGTCGTCGCTCACCAGGCGATTGATGCGGCGCTTAATCTCGTTGGTGATGTGGGGGATCACCTGCACCGTCTTGCCGAGATAGTCGCCACGGCGCTCGGCAGCAATGACCGAGCTGTAGATCGAGCCGGTCGTTCCGTTGGAGTCCGTCGTGAGGTTCTCATCGATGAACCGCTCGTAGTGCCCGAGGTCGAGGTCGGTTTCGCCGCCGTCATCGGTCACGAAAACCTCGCCGTGTTCGAAGGGGTTCATCGTGCCCGGATCGACATTGAGATACGGGTCGAGTTTCTGCATGGTGACGCGGAGACCCCGGGCTTTGAGAAGGCGCCCAAGCGATGATCCGGTGAGCCCCTTTCCGAGCCCACTCACCACGCCACCGGTCACGAAGATGTGCTTCGTCATCGGGATGGCACCCTAACCCCGAGGTGCAGCCGACGCGCGTTTGCCCACCGGGGAAATCTCACGATGAACGTCGGCGGACGGCACCGGCGGCCGCTCGCAATTCATCGGCGTGCTGACGGGCTGACGCTGAGTCAGGTGAGCCCGACAGCATCCGGGACAGCTCAGTGACGCGGGCGTCGTCGTCAAGCACGGTGGCATCACTGACGGTACGACCATCGACGTCGCGCTTCATGATGGCGACGTGTTGGTCGGCGAACACCGCGACCTGGGCGAGGTGGGTGACCACGAGGACCTGGTGGGTCGCCGCAAGGTCGGCGAGCGACGCGCCGACCGTTTTGGCGACGTCGCCACCGATACCGGCATCGACTTCGTCGAACACGAGGGTGGGTGGGCCGGCGCTAAGCACGAGGCGCAGCGCCAGCATGGTGCGAGCGAGTTCACCCCCGGAGGCGACGCGTGTAAGGGGTTGCGGATCGTGACCGGCGTTGGCGGCGAGCCGGAACGCCACCTCGTCGCCTGCTTTGCCGGCGACCGACACCTCTAATCGTGCGCCGGCCATCGCCAGGCCGACCAGGTGCTCCTCTACAGCGGCCGCCAGACGAGGAGCCGCTTCGGTGCGGGCGCCCAAAACCTCGGCGCGGAGTCGGGTGAGGTCGGCGAGAAGCGCTGAGCGCTGCTCGTCGAGGGCGGCAGCCCGCTCATCGAAGCTCACGAGTTCGGCGAGTCGTTCCGACGACTCTGCATGGAATGCCAGCACATCGTCGAGCGACTCGCCGTATTTCCGGCGCAATTCGCGCAGCATCGCCCGACGCTCTCGGAGCTGCTCGAGACGGGCTGGATCGTCGTCGATTGACTCAGCGCGGGAACGGGCTTCGCGAGCGACATCGGCGAGTTCGGCACTCAGTCCCTGAAGCCGGCTGGCGAGATCAGTGAATGGCGAGCGGCCGTCGAGGGCAGCGAGCGCGGAGGAGATGGCCTCGGCGGCAGCGCCGTCCGCATCAAGGAGCGCAACCGTGGCGCCGGCGGCGTCTCGATGGGTGGACGCGTCGGCAAGGAGGCTCTCTTCGTCGTCGAGGCGTTGATCCTCGTTGGGATCCTCGATACCAGCCGTGTCGATCTCGGCGACCTGGTGACGAAGAAGGTCGATCTCTCGGGCCCGAGCTCGCTCGTCGCCGCCCAATTCAGCCAACGACGACTCGACCGCTCGCAACTCATCGAACACCGATGCCAACGGAGCGGTGTCGATCCCGCCGAAGCGGTCGAGCGCGCTGCGCTGCACGGCGGTCTTCAGCAGCGATTGATGTGCATGCTGGCCATGTAGGTCGATCAGATCGACACCCTGCTCGGCGAGGGCACCCACCGTCGCAAGGTGCCCGTTTACGTATACGCGACTACGTCCTTCGCGCGAGATGACCCGCCGGACAACCAGCTCGTCGTCGCCGAACTCGAATCGGCCTTGAATCTCGGCCTCGGTGGCACCCGGACGCACAAGCGATGCGTCGGCCCGGCCGCCGGTGAGGAGATCGATCGCACCGACGATGAGAGTTTTGCCGGCTCCGGTTTCGCCGGTGACGACGGTCATCCCACCGTCAAGAACGAGCGATAGTTCATCGATGACCCCGAGGTCACGCACCAACAGTTCGGTCAGCACACCACACCCCGGGAGCGGGCATGAGGAAGATGGTCAGCGGTCATTGAGTCCGAATTTCGCCTTGAGAACGTGGTGGAATCGGCGGCTGCCGAACGTAACCAACTGGGCCGATCGAGGGGCGGCGACACACCGGATGGTTGCGCCATCGCCAACAGTTGCGACCTTACGGCCGTCCACTGACACGGTCGCTGGACGGTGCCCGTCGACGGTCAACTCGACCGGGCTCGAGGGCTCGAGGACCAGCGAGCGGTCGAAGAGCATGTGCGGCGACACCGGAGTCACGAGCATGGAGCGGTGGGTGGGGGCAATGATCGGGCCCCGAACCGAGAAGGCGTAGGCCGTGGACCCGGTCGGGGTAGCGATAATCATCCCGTCGACCGCATAGGTCGTGAAGAACTCCCCATCGATATCGACCCGAAGCCGGATTGTGTTGACGTCGTCAGAGCGCTCGACGACCGCTTCATTCAGCGCCACCAGTTCGATGGGAGCGCTGCCGTCGCCGGGGTCGACGGTGATCGCGAGAAGCATGCGTTCCTCGACGGCTCGCTCGCCCGCCAGGAACCGGGCGACGGCGTCGGCGGCCTCCGCCGGCTCGACCTCGGTCAGATAGCCGAGCTGCCCGTGGTCGACCCCCATGATCGGTGTGCCGCCAGAACCGACGAGCTCGATCGCCCGCAGCATCGATCCATCACCGCCGAGCGCAACAACGAGGTCGAGACCATCAGCGAAGTCGGCGCCATCGCGGATCTCGACACCGTCGAGGACGGCGGTCTCGGCATCCTCACGCGGTGCCCGCACAACATGACCGTCGGCGGTCAATCCGGCGGCGAGCTCGCGGGCCTGCGCGCTCGCCGACTCTCTCCCGAGGTGCACGATCATCCCGACGGCTGCCATCAGCACCCCTCCCCGGCCGCAACGGCCGCATCGCGCCACTGTGACCACGACGCCAGGTCGACATCGACAACACCGGCGCGGGCGTGGACGAGGAACTCGACGTTGCCGTCGCCTCCAGTGATCGGCGAAACCATGACCCCCATGATGGCTGCTCCGGCGGCCAAGAGCGCGGTCGTCGCGTCGTCGAGCGTACGACGCCACACCTCGGGGTCACGGATAACACCCCGAGCCTTGTCGGCCTCGGTCTTCCCCGCCTCGAACTGCGGCTTCACCAGAATCACCAGATCTGCCCCGTCAGCAGCGAAGGCGACGAGCTGCGGAGCCACGACGCGCAGCGAAATGAACGAGAGGTCGGTGACGACTAGGTCGCCGGGACCACCGAAGTCGGCCGGGTCGGTGTGGCGGACGTTGGTCTGCTCATGGACGTCGACTCGATCGTCCGCTCGAATCTTCTCGTGGAGCTGATTGCGTCCGACATCGATGGCGACGACGCGATTTGCCCCCCGCTGCAACAAGCAGTCGGTGAACCCGCCCGTCGACGACCCGATGTCGATGACACGGTGTCCGGCCGGATCGACACCGAAGTGGTCGAGCGCCGCATCAAGCTTTTCGCCACCTCGGCTCACGAACCGGGGGCCGTCACCGGCGACCTCGACCGCCTCCCCCGGGTCGACCAGCCGGGTCGGTTTGGGCGCCGGGGCGCCACCGACGGTGACCTTGCCGCGCGCGACGAGTTCCCGGGCCTGAGCTCGGCTCGCTGCGAGCCCGCGCCGGACGAGTTCAGCGTCGAGACGGCGCCGTGCGGCCATGTCAGTCCTCGAGGAGCTGGTCGACCAGCGCCGCAAGATCGGGGGCGGTGTGCACGGCCAGCGGATCGGTCGGAAGGTCGGCTTCGCTCGTGACCCCGCTGAGCACGAGGGCAAAGTCGTAGCCGACCACGCCGGCGAACAGCCCGTCGGTGTCGGCGCGGTCACCCACCATGAGACCGGATGGGCCGAGCTGTTCCCGGACGAGTTCGGCAATCGGATTGTGGGGTTTGCCTGCGATCTCCGGCTTGAGGCCGGTCGCCGTCGCCACTGCGGCGACGAGCGCACCGTTGCCGGGAACGAGCCGGTCGGCCATCGGAAAAGTCGAATCGGTGTTGGTCGCGATGAAACGGGCCCCGTCGACGATGGCGTGCATGGCGCGAGTCATCATGTCGTAGTCGAACGCCTGCGTGATCCCCATGATCACCGCCTCGGCTGGCCCGTCGTGCACCACGGTGCAGCCTCGGGCTCGAAGCGCCTCAAAAACGCCGTCGGAGCCGATGGCAAGGACGCGATCGCCCGGGTCGACCATCGTCGTGGCCGCGACGGCCGCCGTAATGACTTCGGACTCGGCGTCGGGGATTCCGTGCGACGCCAGCTTGTCAGCGACCTGAACTGGCGTTCGCTGGGCCGAGTTCGTGACGAAGGCGATCGGGACACCAGCGGCCCGGAGACGGGAAACCGCGGCCGGTGCGCCAGGAACCGTCTCGGACCCGCGCCAGATGACGCCATCGAGGTCGAGTGCCCAGCCGGTCAGCTCACGTCCCACGTTGGCAGACTACGCAGCAGGCCGTGCAGATCCCCCGGACCCTTGGTGTCCTGCGCTGCGGCGATCTGGGACGACACAGACTCGCCGTACTCACGGCGCTGCACCGAGCGGAACACGCCAACCGGGGTGGGCGACTCGCGGTCGTCCGCGAGTCGGCTGATGGAAAACGCAACAGACGGGTCGGGGGCGGTCTCGTCGTGCACGTGCAGCACGTCGATGCCGACCTCGGCGACATCGACGATCTTCGCCGTGCCATCGACGATCATCACACCTCGCTCGCCGTCGACGCCGAAGCGGACCGGCTCACCATGCGTGAGGTTGATAAGCATCGCGTCACGGGCGTCCTTCTTGGTGATCGCGTTGAACGCACCGTCGTTAAAGACGTTGCAGTTCTGGAACACCTCGACGATGGCACTGCCCTGATGATCGTGGGCTCGACGGAACATCTCCTGCATGTGACCGCGATCCATGTCGTGCGTTCGGGCGACAAAGGTCGCCTCAGCACCGAGCGCCACCGAGATGGGGTTGAACGGCTGATCGATCGAACCCATTGGCGTGGACTTGGTGACCTTGCCAACCTCACTAGTCGGCGAGTACTGGCCCTTAGTCAGACCGTAGATCTGATTGTTGAATAGCAAGATGGTCAGATTGATGTTGCGGCGAAGCGCATGGATCAAATGGTTGCCACCGATCGACAACATGTCGCCGTCGCCGCCGACGACCCACACGTCGAGATCCGGACGGGCCATGGCAAGGCCGGTTGCGATCGCCGGCGAGCGGCCGTGGATCGAGTGCATCCCATAGCTGTTCATGTAGTACGGGAAGCGGGCGGCGCATCCGATGCCGGAGATGAACACGGTGTCCTCTCGGCGGACCTCGAGTTCGGGCATCAGCAACTGCATAGCGGTGAGGATCGAGTAATCCCCACAGCCGGGGCACCAGCGAACCTCTTGGTCGCTCGACCAGTCCTTTTTGGTGGTGACCGGAACGGCGCTCATTGGGCGACCTCCTGTATCTTGGTGACGAGTTCAGCGGCGGTGAAGGGCTGACCCGACACCTTCGAGATGGCCTTGGCATCGACGAGGAACTCTGCTCGGAGCAGCTTCGTGAGTTGTCCGAGGTTCATCTCCGGCACGACGACGTGGTCGTACCTCTGCAGGAGTTCGCCAAGGTTCGGGGCGAACGGGTAGAGGTGGCGCAGATGCACGCTGGCGACCTTGGTACCGCCACGTCGGAGGCGACCGACGGCACTGGTAATCGCACCCCACGTCGAGCCCCATCCCACGACGAGGATGTCGGCATCGTCATCTCCCATCACCTCGAGTGGCGGGAGCTTGTCGGCGATCTTGAGGATCCGCTCTTCACGAAGGTGAACCATGAACTCGTGGTTCGCCGGGTCGTAGCTGATGTTGCCCGTTCCGTCCTGCTTCTCGATGCCGCCGATGCGATGCATCAGCGCCTCGGTGCCCGGGATCGCCCACGGACGCGCGAGATTGTCGTTGCGGACATAGGGCCAATAGACCTCACGGCCCTCGCTGTCGACGCCGTTGAGTTCACTCGCGAACTCGATGTCGATCGACGGAAGGGAGCCGATGTCGGGCAGCTTCCAGGGCTCGGTGCCGTTGGCGAGATAGCCGTCGCTCAAGAGCATCACGGGGGTGCGGTACTCGAGAGCGATCCGCACCGCCTCGATCGCTGCGTCGAAACAGTCAGAGGGCGAACTCGCGGCGACGATCGGCATCGGCGCCTCCCCGTGACGGCCGTACATCGCCATCATCAGATCGGCCGCCTCGGTCTTGGTGGGCAGACCGGTGGACGGGCCGCCGCGCTGGATGTCGATCACAACGAGCGGAAGCTCAAGGCTCACCGCCAGGCCGAGAGTCTCGCCCTTGAGCGCGATTCCGGGGCCACTGGTGGTCGTGATGCCGATGTGGCCGCCATAGCTTGCGCCGAGGGCGGAGCCGATGGCAGCGATCTCGTCTTCGGCCTGGAAGGTCCGAACACCAAAGTTCTTGTGCTTCGACAACTCGTGGAGGATGTCGCTCGCCGGCGTGATTGGATACGAGCCGAGGAACAGCGGTAGTCCGGCCTGCTGGCTCGCAGCGATCAGGCCCCAACTCAAAGCGGTGTTGCCGTTGATGTTCGTGTACGTGCCAGCCGGGAGTTGCGCAGGGCGAACCGTCATCCGGCTGGCGGAAAGCTCGGCAGTCTCACCAAAGGCATTCCCTGCCCGGTACGCCGCTTCGTTCGCTGCGATCACCAGGTCGCGGCCCTTAAACTTCTCCTGGATCCACAACATGGTCGGCTCTTCGGGTCTGGAGTAGAGCCACGACACGAGCCCCAGGGCGAAGAAGTTCTTCGATCGTTCCGCGTCACGCGTCTTCACGCCGAGGTCTTTGCAGGCCTCTTTGGTGAGCGAGGTCATCGGCGCCGTGATCACGGTGTAACCGTCGAGGGTGTTGTCCTCAAGCGGGTTGTGCTCGTACCCGGCCTTGGCGAGGTTGCGCTCTTCGAAGGCGTCGGAGTTGACAATGACGGTGCCACCACTCTCGAGCGTGTGGAGATCAGCCTTAAGTGCCGCAGGATTCATTGCGACCAAAACGTTCGGGGCATCGCCCGGGGTGGTGATGTCGTGGTCGGAGATGTGGACCTGAAACGCCGACACACCGGCGAGAGTGCCGGCTGGCGCCCGGATCTCGGCTGGGAACTCCGGGAGTGTCGCGAGGTCGTTCCCAAACAAGGCACTCGCCGAGGTGAACCGGTCGCCGGTGAGCTGCATACCGTCGCCCGAGTCGCCGGCGAAGCGGATGATGATTCGTTCGACTTCCCGGACGCCTTCGGTCCGATCGACAATGTCGGTCACGTGTGTCCCTTCACGCAGGTAGACGGTTTTCTGGAACCTAACGCGCCTCGCCGCCGAAAGGGGAACCCACCACGCAATCACGCCGCAGGCGGAATCTGAGCGGGGCCGGCAATGCTGCGCTGGATGGTCTCGGCGCTACTGCTGAGAATCCCGGCAAGACGCTTCGAGTCCGGCCTGAGCACCGTCGAAGCGTCAACCTCGGTGCGACTCGCCGCCCCGCCACCGACCCGGAAGAGGCGGCGACGAACGTGCCCGATCACGAGAACGACGTCGCCTGCTGCGACTGCGGGTGGACGGCTCGGCCCGAGCCAGGCAACCGGAACACTCACCACTCCGTCGGCGAATTTGGTGGTGGCCTCGGAGGTTATCAGTCCGTCGCCAGAGGGCGACCCGCCACTTGGGGTCGCTGGAGAGCGTGCCGTGGAGGACAGTGATGTTCATGATGCTTCCTTCGTCTCGGCCCGCGCCGACCTTGGCGGGGCGCCGTGATGGAGGAAGTCGTGACGACCTTGCAGCCGGGATGTGGCGCTCAGCTGAGCGCCTTCACCCGCTGTTGGACGTCGGCCAAGTCGGGGGCGTGCCCGGCGACCCAGGAGAACAGTTCGCGCGCCCGAGGGGCGCGGCCTGCCCGGTCGTACAGGTCAGCCAGCGCATAGGCGCGGCGGAGATGATGCCCCATCGGACGTTTGGGCGGCTTCCAGTTCTGCTCCAGCAAACGAATGGCGCTGGTGAGATCACCCTGGTCAGCCTTCGCTCCAGCGACAACGATGCGACCTTCAACGACGAGTTCGGCGCTCGGCGATGCCTCACCCAACTCGGCCCAGAGCGCGTCGACGTCGGCCCAGTTGCCGAGGGCTCGATGAGCATCGGCGAGGACGGGATGCTGCTCGGTTGATCCGGCGAACTCCCGGAAC
>PBTQ01000011.1 GCA_002729125.1 Acidimicrobiaceae bacterium
CCTCCTCCCATGGCGGGAGCTCGTCGGCCACCATGAACCGCTCACGGATGTCGTGCACGTGGGGCGACTGGTGGAGTCCGACCGACCCGCCCGCCGATCGGAGTGACGCGGCGACGATACGGGCGACGGTGCCCTTGCCTGCGGTACCGACGACATGCACCGCCCGAACCCGGTCCTGTGGGTCGTCCAACCGAGCCAGCAACTGCGCCGAGGCGAGCTGGGCCCGCACGCCACGAGGCGCGTCAGGCCGCACAAAGCCAAGGAGCCATTCCTCGACCGAGTCGGGATCGGGCGACATCACTGCAAGACCACCCTTTCTGCTCCTTGCACACTGCGCTACCCTTGAATTCCGTCATACGGAACCGTTCCACCATACAGAACGGCCCTCGATGGTGGCTCGTAGATCGCACTCGGTTCGAAGATGCAGGAGTAACGAACGATGAAGGTGCTGCTCGCCGACGCTCTGCCCGACGCAGCGGTCGAACGACTCGAAGCCGCCGGTGACGAGGTCACCCGCATGCCCGACCTCGACGCCGAGACCTTGCCGGAGCACATCGCCGACTTTGAGGTGTTGATCGTCCGCTCGACCAAGGTCACCGCCGCTGCGCTCGACCAGGCCGACTCGCTCGGCCTCATCGTCCGGGCCGGGGCTGGAACCAACACGATCGACTGTGACCGAGCCGCTGAACTCGGCGTCTATGTGTGCAACGTGCCTGGCAAGAACGCACTTGCCGTCGCCGAGCTCACGATGGGGCTCCTCATCGCCATCGACCGCCATATCGCGACCGGCACCGCCGACCTCCGGGCCGGAACCTGGAACAAAAAGGCGTACTCGAAGGCCGAGGGCCTCTTCGGCCGTCGCATGGGCATCATCGGTGTCGGCGACATCGGCATCGCAACGGCAGCCCGGGCAAGCGCATTCGGCATCGACGTCGTCGCCGTCGCCAAGCCCGGCCGCAGCGACCTCGCCGTCACCCGCGCCGAAGCAGCCGGGATCACGTTCGTCGACACGCTCGACGAGCTGCTCGCCACCAGCAACATCGTTTCGCTGCACGTGCCCGGCTCCGCCGACACCAAGGGCATGGTCGACATGGGGTTCCTCGCCAAGATGAGGGACGGCGCCTTACTGCTCAACACCAGTCGGGGCGACGTCGTCGACGAAGCGGCGCTGATCGCCGCCATGGACGACCGCGGCATGCGCGCCGGTCTCGACGTGTACGCGAACGAGCCCGGCTCCGGAACGGCCGAGTTCGACTCGACCCTCGCCAAGCACCCGAGTGTCGTCGGCACTCACCACGTAGGCGCCTCGACCAACCAAGCCCAGGCCGCCGTCGCCCACGGCACGATCGACACGGTTCAGGCGTACCGCGCCGGCGATCCGGTCAACTGTGTGAACCTCGATCCGGTGCCGGTACGCGCAGCGACCCTCACGGTGCGTCATCACGATCGCGTCGGCGTGCTCGCCAACGTGCTTCAGATCCTTCGCAAGGAAGAGCTCAACGTCTCGAACATGCAGAACCGGGTCTTCGCCGGATCGAAGGCCGCCGTCGCCTCGATCGACGTCGGGCATCTCCCCAGCGACAAAATCGTCGATGAGGTTCAGGCCCTTGAGGACGTCATCTACGTCTCCGTAACCCCCGCATGAGCCGCGAACGGCTTTTCGGGCCTTTTGCTGGTTGGCTGATCCGGCCCGAGTGGGCGGCTCGTGTCATCGCCGGGGCCTACGACACCAAGAGCCCGGCCGAGCGCCGCGAGATCGTCTCCACCAATCCGTACAGCTACCTGGGCGTGACCCGATCAGCCGAGGACCTCGCACCGGGCGACGAAGCCGAGGAAGCCGAACTTCTTCGTCGCGGTGCCGGCACGCTGACCAACATCCTCGACGCCGACGCGTTCGCTCCGACCGACCACGCTGCGCTTTACGCCTACCGCCTTACCTACGCAGGCCACTCCCAACTGGGTGTTGTCGGGGCACTTGCCGTCGACGCATTCCGTGACGGACGTGTCCTCACCCACGAAAACGTTCGCCCCAATCGGGCCAAGCTGCTCAGCGGCCATCTCCAGCAGGTGGGCGCCACCTCCTCACCGATCGCACTCACACGCCGACCCGACCCAGCCGTTGCCGCAGTCCTCGCCGTCGCGACCGGACGTGAGCCGCAGGTCCACCACATCGTCGAAGAGGTCCTCCACGAGGTTTGGGTGCTCGACGAGCTCGAAAGCATCGCCATCGCCGAACTCCTCGCCGACGAACCGGTGTATGTCACCGATGGTCACCATCGCTCTGCGGCAGCAATCGCGGGCTCGATGGAGCGCGGCGAACCGGCCTTCCAGCGCACGCTCGCCGTGCTCTTCCCCTCCGATGCGCTGCGCGTCGAGGCGTTTCATCGTCGGATCCCCAACACCCTCGGCCGTGATCCGCACGCGCTCGAAGCACTGCTCGCCGATGTGGGTGATCTCACCGAAGTCGGCACGCTCGAGGAGGCCCGCCCCCAGCAGACTCGCGAAGTCGGCATCTACCACCAGGGCAATTGGTGGAAGCTCGTGCTGCCCGAGCCCGAGACCGACAGCCCAGTCGGCACGCTCGACGTCGAACTTCTCCGCACGAACGTAATCCGCGATCTGCTCGGCATCGACGAGCTCCAACCGGACTCGGGTGCCGATTATGTGCCGGCCCCAAACGGGATCGACGAAGTGGTGCGCCGCTGCGACGAGGACGGCTGCATCGGCTTTTTGATGTATGCGACGTCGATCGAAGAGCTGATGGCCGTCGCCGATGCCAACGAACTCATGCCCCCGAAGTCGAGCTATGTCGCGCCGAAGCCTCGCTCTGGAATCTTCCTCCGCGTGCTCGGCACTGGCGCGACCAGCCACCTCGAAGCGAGCTGAACGGGAACGTCGTCATTTCCCGGCAACCGGGATCTCACAGACGATCACGGTGTTAGGCGAAGGCACCCTGCATACGCGCCGCGTTGAAGGTGTTCTCCATCAAGCAGCCGATGGTCATCGGGCCGGTACCCCCGGGCATCGGGGTGATAGCTCCAGCGACGGCCTGCACAGCGTCGAAGTCGACATCGCCCTGGATGCCGTCGGCGGTGCGGCTGATGCCCACGTCGAGGACAGCAGCGCCGGGCTTCACGAACTCCGCCGTGACGAGACCGGCCAGGCCCACTGCAGCGACGATGATGTCGGCCTCCCGGCAGATCGCAGCAAGATCGCCCGAAAGGCTGTGGGCGAGCGTCGGCGTAGCATCGCAGCCCTTGCGGCCAAGCAGCAGAACCTGGGGCAACCCAACAAGCGTCGAGCGACCGATGACCACCGCCTTTTTGCCGGCTGTCTCGACGCCGTAGCGCTCCATCAGACGCATCACCCCAAGCGGCGTGCAGGGCACGTGACCGCGGCGACCACGAAGGAGCCGGCCCATCGAGCGCTCGGTGAGGCCATCGACATCCTTCTCCGGCGGGAGCAGATCGAGAATCCGTTCAGCGTCGAGACCGTCGGGCAATGGCAACTGCACGAGGATGCCGTGCACCGCCGGGTCGTCGGCGAGGTCACGGACGGCCGCCTCCAGATCCGGCTGGCTGATGTCGCCGGGAAGCTCGACGTGGCGCGACACCATGCCGGCCTCATCGGCCTTCTTGCGCTTGTTGCGGACATAGATCTGACTCGGCTTGTCGTCACCGACGAGCACCGTGGCAAGGCACACGTGGGGGTTGCCGAGTGCCTCGATCCGGCCCTTCAAATCGACCACGAGTTCGTCGCGGAGTCGGTTGCCGTCCATGAGCACAGCACCACCCGGCGTGCGCTCCAGCTTCTCTTCAGCCATTAACCAAAATCTACCCCGGAACACGTCCGCTGAGATGGCCAAAAGCGACCACGCCCGATCGGGCGGCAGACGCAGGCGACGACGCCTATCGTCGCCCGTATGGGGGGGACCACTCGAAGGAATCAGGGTGCTCGATCTCAGTCAGGTGGTGGCTGGCCCGTTGGCCACCCAGATCCTGGCCGAGCAGGGGGCCGAGGTGATCAAGGTCGAACCGATCGGGGGCGAACTCACCCGCGTGACCGGGCCCGACCACATCCGGGGGCTTTACGCGAACTGCAACCGGGGCAAACGCTGTCTCGCCGTCGATCTTGCGACCCCGGACGGGGTCGAGATCGTGCTCGGCTTGGCGGAGCGCAGCGACGTCGTCGTGCAGAACTTCCGGCCAGGGGTGGTCGAACGGTTGGGCGTCGACTTCGACACCGTCGCTGTCCGCAACCCCGATGTCATCTACGGCTCGGTCTCTGGGTTCGGCACCGATGGCCCCTACAGCCAGCGAGCCGTGCTCGATCCGGTGGTCCAGGGTCTCGTTGGCGTCGTGCATGGCCAAGTCAGCGAATCGCTTCCGTTTCCCGACCTGGTCCGCACCCTGGTCGCCGACAAGGCCACCGCCCACACGGTCGCTCAAACGATCACGGCCGCCCTCTTTGCCCGAGAGCGAGGGGCCGGGGGCCAACACATCGAGCTGTCGATGCTCGACGCCACGCTCGCCTGGTTCTGGCCTGACGGCATGGCTGACCTCACCCATCACAAGGGTGAGATCGTGACCCACCGCCCGTGCGACCTATACCAACTCGTCGACACACTCGACGGACAACTCGTCTATTTTCTCGCCAGCCAGTCACAGTCGGAAGGCATGTGGAGGGCGCTCGGGCGCGACGATCTCCTCGCCGACGAGAACTTTTGCAATCCGCGGCTCCTCACCCGTAACCGCGAAGCTGCCACCGAGGCGCAGGCCGCGATCCTGGCCGGGCTCGCCCGAATGACCACCGAGCAGGCGGTTGAGACTCTCGCCCAGCACAGCGTGCCCGCTGGGCCGGTACTGACTCGTGCGCAGGTGTTCGACGATCCGCAGGTGATCCACAACGACCTCATCGTCGAGTGGAATCTCCCGAGCGGCGAGACCCTGCTTCAGGCGGGGCCACCGGGAAAGTTCTCGGCGACCCAACCCAAATTCCGCCCCTTCATAGGGGTCGTTGGGGAGCACACCGAGCAGATCCTGGCCGAACTGGGTCACGATGCCGCTGCGATCGCGAGTTTCCGGAAGGCCGGGGTCGTAACCTGACGGCCTTGTCTTACGATCTCTATCGCTGGCAACACGACGCCCTGATGGCCTGGCACCGATGCGGCCGCCGCGGGGTGATCGAGGCGGTCACCGGATCGGGCAAGACCGACGTCGCCCTCACGGCGATCGACGATGCCGTGAGTCGCGGCTTATTCGCGCTGGTCATCGTGCCGTCGCGGGTCCTCATGGAACAGTGGTTCGGACGCCTCGGCCGGTGGATGCCCGATGCCGAGATCGGACGCCTGGGCGATGGCTTCCGCGACCGTCCGATCGACTGCGACGTCCTCATCACCACCCGCCACTCAGCCGCCAGCCAGGTGCCACTTCCAACCTCGGACCGCGGCGGCATTCTCGTCGCCGACGAGTGCCACGGCTTCGGCGGTGCCGTACTCCGCAAGAGCCTGTTGCCCGAATACCAAGAGCGCCTCGGCCTCACCGCCACGCTCGAACGATCCGACGACGCCGTCGAGACAATCCTGTTGCCGTACTTCGGTGGCATCTGCTACCGCTACGACTTCGCCTCAGCGATCGCCGACGGCGTGTGCGCCCAGCCCCGCGTCGGCTTCATGGCGGTACCGCTAACCCATGAAGAGCGCACCCAATACGACGCCACCGAAGGACGTATCGTCGCCGCCCGTCGACAGCTCAAACAGATCAAGGGCATCCCCCACGAGCCATTTGGCGACTTCCTTGCTGCCGTCCACCACCTCGCCGCCAACGACGCTGGCCCCGACGGCCGGGCCGCCAACGACTACCTCAACGCGTTCTCGTCTCGTCGGGAAATCGTCGCGACGAGTTCGGCGAAGTACGAGGCGCTTGGCAAGTTCGCCGAGGCGATCAGATCCGCCGACGGTGCCCTGCTCTTCACCGAAACCGTCCGTGCCGCAAACCACGCGATCGTCCGTCTCGATCCGGTGGTCAATATTGAGATCATCACGGGCGACACCGGCCGCAGCGACCGCAGCATCATCCTCGAACAGTTGCGCGACGGAAAGCTTGATGCGGTGGCAGCCCCTCGGGTGCTCGACGAGGGGGTCGACGTTCCCAACGCAAACCTGGGGCTCGTTGTCTCGGCGAGCCGGACCCGCCGCCAGATGATCCAGCGGATGGGTCGAATCCTGCGCCGCAAGCCGCTCGGTAGTGGCGCGCGTTTCGTCATTATCTTTGCCGCCGACACGCTGGAGGATCCCCAGTTCTCCGAGGATCGTGACGGCTTCTTGGAAGAGATCGAGGAGATCGCCGAATCATCTCGCATCTTCAAGCCGAACGAGTTCGATCACTTGGCCACCTTCCTCGACTATTCCGGGCCTGAGGTGCTCACCCAGCCCGAGACGGTGGGACCGTTCAAGCCGCCGGATCTGGCCCCCGACGAGATCACAGAGTGGACTGCGGAGGCCCAGCCGTACCTCGAGATGATCAGTCCGGAACTTCCCGAGATCACCAAGCCGAAGCAGGTGCGGGAGAAGCCTCGCCTGTCAACCGGTGAGCATCCGGTTGCACTGATTGCCGTCGGCACCCAATGGGCGTTGCGCTGTACCGGTTGTGAGGCGACGTCGAAGCCGCGGACCTATAAGTGGCAGGCGATGGACGATAAGGTCGAGTGCACCTGCGTGCGCTGACCGAAGCGCAGCGACAGATGCGTGGGCTAGGCGATCCGTCCTAGGATCAGCCGCACCATGGGGGCCTCACAGGAGATCGCTGACGCAGCGGCTGCAGCAATGTTCGCTGAGGATCGCAACGCGCATGCGATGGGCATGATCGTGTCGGCGGTCGCCCCCGGGAGCGCCACGGTGGAGATGACGGTGCTCGAATCGATGGCCAACGGTCTCGATGTTTGTCACGGCGGCGTGGTGTTCGCACTCGCCGATACGGCGATGGCTTTTGCGTCCAATGCCCGAGGGGGCACTAACCTGGCGTCGAACGCCTCCATTGAGTGGCTTGCCCCAGCGGGGGGCGGCGATCGGTTAGTCGCCGAGGCGTCCGAGACCCATCACCAGGGCCGCACCGGGGTGTACGGCGTCGTGGTGTCGGGCCCCGATGGTGTCGTTGCGGTCTTTCACGGCAAGACGAAGCGCATCTCGGACGAAGGACCGGCCTCGCGATGAGTGAGCGTCGCATCCGTGACCACGAGGTGGAGGACATCGCAGCCGAACGGATCGTTGAGCTCGGGCTGGATCCGCTGACGTTTCGGGCGATGTTCGGCATCTTCCGGCTCGGTGGCCGAATGTTCAACGACCTTGAATCGACGATCCACAAGCCCGCTGGCTGGTCATTGGCGGGGTTCCGGGTGATGTTTCTGTTGTGGGTCGGCGGCCCGATGGAGTCCCACGAGATCGCTCGACTTGCGGGTTTGAGCAGGGCCGCGATCTCGAGCGCTGTCAATACGCTTGAGCGTGACGGGCTCGTCGACCGACGGCGTGAATCTGATGACCGCCGGGTCGTAACGGTCTATCTCACCGACGACGGTGCCGAGCGGCTCGAAGCCGCCTATCGGGCGCAGAACGCCCGGGAGGGTGTGCTCCTCGGCGGGTTGAATACCGATGAGCTCTCGACACTCACCGACTTGATGCGAAGAGTGTCGAGCACACGTATCGACGACTGATCAGACGACGCGCTGAGCCTTGCCCTGGCTGCGAGGCACGGCGAACGGCTCGGCGACCTTGACGGTAGCGGTGACCCCGATCATCGTCTTGATGCGCTCACGAGCCTGAGCGGCCAGCGCAGCCCTGTCGGCAGCGGGGTCGAGCGCCTCGACCATGACCGTGAGCGTTGCCATCGCACCGTCGGTGCCCTTGTGCAGTTGGTAGTGGGCGGAGAGGCCGTCGACCTGCATGAGCTCAGCTTCGATCTGGCTCGGGTAGACGTTGACACCGCGGATGATCAACATGTCGTCGCTGCGGCCGGTGATCCGGGCGAGGCGCCGCATGGTGCGCGCCGTACCGGGCAACAGCGTGGTGATGTCGCGAGTGCGGTATCGGATGACGGGGAGCGCGTGCTTCGTGAGTGACGTGATGACGAGTTCGCCTTCTTCACCATCGGGCAGGACGTCGCCGGTCTCGGGATCGATGATCTCTGGGAAGAAATGGTCCTCCCAGATGGTGAGGCCGTCCTTGGTCTCGACGCACTCCTGGGCGACGCCGGGGCCGATGACCTCAGAGAGGCCGTAGATGTCGACGGCATCGATCGCGAGCCGCTCTTCGATCTCGGTGCGCATGCCTTCGGTCCAGGGTTCGGCACCGAAGATGCCGACTTGGAGCGAGGTCGCGGCGGGATCGACACCGAGGCGCTCCATCTCCTCGATGAGGTTGAGACAGTACGACGGCGTGACCGTGATCAGGCGGGGTTGGAAGTCGGTGATGAGCTGGATCTGACGCTCGGTCTGGCCACCCCCGAAGGGCACGACGGTGCACCCCAGCTTCTCGCCGCCGTAGTGGGCACCGAGGCCGCCGGTGAACAGGCCGTAGCCGTAGGCGTTGTGGAGCAGGTCGCCGGGTCGACCCCCGGCGGCGAACAAAGAGCGCGCCATCACGATGGCCCAGGTGTCGATGTCGGCGGCGGTGTAGCCGACGACCGTCGGTTTGCCTGTCGTGCCCGAGGAGGCGTGGACCCGCACGAGATCCTCACGCGGCACGGCGAACATCCCGAACGGATACGCCTTGCGAAGGTCGTCCTTCACCAGGAACGGCAGCCGAGCGAGATCGTCGAGCGACGCGACATCGTCGGGATGCACGCTGGCGGCATCGAACGCCCGGGTGTAGTGGGCGATGTTGGCGTACGCGTTGTGAAGCGTGGACTGCAATCGCTCGGTTTGCAGGGTCCGGAGTTCGTCAATCGACGCCGTCTCGATGGGTTCGTAGCCGGCCATGTCAGCTCCTGGGGTCGATCAGACGTCGAAGTCGACCGAGACCGTACCGCTCGTGGGCGTTGCCTGACAGGTGAGAATAAATCCGGCGCTGGCCTCGCCGGGTAGGAGTCCGTAGGTGGCGGCCATCTTGACCTCGCCCTCGGTGACCCGAGCCCGGCAGGTTGAACACACACCGGCCTGACACGCAAAGGGCACCTCGGGACGGGATCGCTGGATCGCATCGAGAACCGTGTCCACAGGCATCACGGAGAACGTGCTGGTGCGGCCGTCAAGCGTGACCTGGCCGGTAGCGATCGGCTCGATCGAATCATCGACCGGGCCACGAACCCGGCGGGGTGCTCGCCCGCCTTGCGCCGAGGTAAAACGTTCGGTGTGAATTTGGTCCGGTTGGAGGCCGAGACGGGTGTGGGCGTCGATGATCGTCTCGATCAAGCCCTCGGGGCCGCAGAGGAAGACATGATCGGGAGTAGCCGGGAACAGGCCTCGCTCCACACCGGCGAGGAACGACTGAACACTCGGACGGCCGTCGAGCAGGTCGAGTGCCTGCGGCTCACGAGTGAGCTGGCGCCACACCCGGAATCGGTCGAGGTACCGATTGCGGAGGTCCTCGATGTCGTCGAGCAGCATGATGGACGACGTTGCCTTGTCGACCTGGAGCAGCGTGACGACAGAGTTCGGTTCGCTATCGAGGATCGTCGCAGCGATGGAGTAGATCGGTGTGATTCCGCTACCGCCTGCGACCAGCGTGTACAGGCGAGCCGTCGGCGGATCGAGTTGGTGAGTGAAGCGCCCCATCGGCCCCATGGCCTCGACGGTGTCGCCGACGCGCAGGGCCGACGTGGCCCAGGTCGAGAACGCACCGCCATCAACGCGCTTGATCCCGACACGGAGCGCACCGTCAACCGGGCTGCAGATGGAATAACTGCGACGGATCTCGACCCCATCAATCTCGCGGCGGAAGGTCAGGTACTGGCCATGCTCGAATCCAAGTTCGGTATTGGGACACTCGAGCGTGACCAGAATCGACAACGATGTGTCCCGTTCGATCTCAGTCACGTTCAGTGGGTGAAAGGCAACGGCCATCAGATCGCCTTAAACGACTCGAACGGCTGGCGACATGCCTCGCACATGTGCAGTGCCTTGCATGCCGTGGCTCCAAACGCCGACGTGAGATGGGTGCGACGGGAGTTGCAGTGGGGGCACGCAACGGGAAAATCGAGGGCCACCGGGCCATCGGCGGCGGCACCTGGTGGCGCAATTCCGGCAGCGGTGAGCTTGGCTCGGCCCTCATCGGTGATGTCGTCGGTCGACCACGGCGGGCTCATCACGAACTCGACGGATGGTTCGTACCCGGCGGCAACGACCGCAGCCTCGACGTCGGACCGGATCTGTTCGGTCGCCGGACAGCCCGTGTAGGTCGGTGTCAGCCGGACGTGGGCGGCGCGCCCGTCGATCTCGACCGAACGGACCATACCGAGGTCGCCGATGGTGACGTGAGGCAGCTCTGGGTCGTCAACCGCCCGCACGAGCAGGTCGATGATGCTCACCATGTCGCACCCGGATGCGCACGAGCGAGGTCCTGCATGACCTCAAGCATCGGCGCGAGGTGCTCGCTGTGATCGCCCTCAAGACCGCCCGACCGAGTGGGTGGCTCGGGCGGCATGGTGAGCGTCGCCTCGACCACGGTTGCGCCGACGGCTGCTCTCCAGCCACCATCGAAGCGAGGCCCGATGAGCCCTGCTGCGCGGAGGTCGTCTTCGTCGTCGGCGCCGAGCAGCTCACCGGCGAAGGGCCACATGGTGTCGAGGCCCGCCTGAGCCCGGCGGTGGCTTTCGTCCGTGCCATCGCCCAGACGGATCAGCCAGCCGGTGGAGTGCCGCAGATGAAAGCGCGTTTCGTTGACGGCGCGAGCAGCGAGAGCCGCCAACGTCTGATCGGTGCTGCTACACATCGATTCCCAATACAGAAGGGCAGCGTGGTCGTGCAGCACCTGCCGCACCATGGTGACGGCGAAATCGCCATTGGGTTGCTCGACGATCAAGGGGTTCCGGAAGTCGGCTGCGTCTCGGAAGTAGGCGAAATAGTCCTCGTCATGGCCAAGGCCTTCTAGCTCTCCGGCATAGGTGTAAAGGTGCCGGGCTTGCCCGAGGAGATCGAGGCTGATATTGGCCAACGCCATGTCCTCCTCCAGTTCGGGCGCGTGGGTGAGCCACTCGGCGAGTCGGTGGCTGAGGACGAGGATTCGGTCGGCCTGCCGCAGTACGTGCGTGAGGAGATCGGCAGGCATCACATGTGATCGACGTCCGCCGGCAGCTCGTAGCTGGTTGGGAAACGGTAGGCCTTGTCGGCGGCAGGTTCGAAGAGTTCAGCCTCGGCCGACGGATCAGATGCGACGATCTCGGCCGACGGTACGACCCAGAGGCTCACGCCTTCTTGACGGCGGGTGAAAAGATCCCGCGCGGCCTGCAGCGCCGTCTCGCCGTCGGCAGCGTGCACGGAACCGACGTGGGTGTGGCTAAGCCCGCGCCGCGCCCGGACGAACACCTCCCAGAGCGGCCAGGCATCACTCACGCGACTCGTTCCCGCTGCTGTTGCTTCTCGGCGTAAGCCACCGCCGCCTCGCGGACCCACTCGCCTTCGGTGTGAGCGTTGCGGCGCGTCGAGATGCGCAGATTCGGGATCTCGCCCTCGCCCTTGACCATCGTTGCGAACTCGGCCCAATCCGGCTCGCTGAAGTCGTACTGGCCCCGCTCCTCGTTCCACACAAGATCGGGATCGGGGACGGTGAGGCCGAGCAGCTCCACTTGCGGAACGGTGGCGGCGACGAACTGTTGGCGAAGTTCGTCGTTGGTGTAGCGCTTGATCCCCCACGCCATCGATCGGGCAGTATTGGGTGATTCGGTGTCGGGCGGGCCGAACATCATGATGCTCGGCCACCACCACCGATCGAGGGCCCGTTGGGCCATCGCCTTTTGCTCGGGCGTTCCTTCCGAGAGCGTGAGCATGATTTGGTAGCCCTGGCGCTGATGAAAGCTCTCTTCCTTGCAGATCCGCACCATCGCCCGGCCGTAGGGCCCGTAGGAGCAACGGCAGAGCGGAACCTGGTTGGCGATCGCTGCGCCGTCGACAAGCCATCCGATCGCGCCGACGTCGGCCCACTCGGGCGTCGCGTAGTTGAAGATGGAGGAGTACTTCTGCGTCTTGTTGTGGAGGCGGTCGAGGAGTTCAGCCCGGTCGACGCCGAGGCTCTCGGCCGCTCCGTAGAGGTACATGCCGTGGCCGGCCTCGTCTTGCACCTTTGCGGTGAGGATTGCCTTGCGGTGGAGCGACGGCGCCCGGGCGATCCACTCCCCTTCAGGCTGCATGCCGATGATCTCACTGTGCGCATGCTGTGCGATCTGACGCACGAGCGTCTTGCGATAGTCGTCGGGCATCCAGTCGTCGGGCTCGATCCGTTCGTCGGCGTCGATGAGTGCGTCGAACTGTGCTTGGCTCACGCGGGCTCCTTTTGCGCGACCATGGTCAAGACGTCGTAGCTGGCAAGCACGTTGTCGTCCTGATCGATGACCTTGGTGTCCCACCGGACCTCGCCGTAGCCGGCGCCCGCCCGGAGGGACTTCTGCTTACAGGTGAAGATGACCCGGATCTCGGTCCCCGGGTAGGTCGGTGTAGCGAACCGGAGGTTGTCGACGCCGTAGTTGGCCAGTACGGGGCCCGGGTCGGGCCACACGAAGAGGCCGGCCGCCATCGAAAGCACCAGATAGCCATGGGCGACCCGGCCTTCGAAGATCGGACTGGCTTTCGCGGCCTCGTCGTCCATGTGGGCGTAGAAGAGATCGCCGGTGAAGTGGGCGAAGTGCTCGATGTCTTCGAGCGTGATCACCCTGGGTTCCGTGTCGAGACAGTCGCCGACCTCGAGTTCGTCGAAGAACAGAGTGAACGGATGGCCGTTGTGGCGGCGAGCAGCACCATTGACCCACTCGCCCGTGACAGCGGTGATGAGATCGGGCGAGCCCTGCACGGCGGTGCGCTGCATGTGATGCAACACCGAGCGAACGCCACCAAGTTCTTCGCCACCACCCGCTCGACCGGGTCCACCGTGGACAAGTTGAGGAAGTGGTGAGCCATGGCCGGTCGACGCAGCGGCGGATGTTGCGTCGATGGTGTGGACCCGGCCGTGGAACGGCGCGATCCCGAGGGTGATCCTGGCGGTCTCGTCGGTGTCGGGCCCGAAAACGGAGGCAACAAGACTGCCGCGCCCCTTGGCGACGAGCGCAACAGCATCATCGAGGCCCTGATAGCCGAAGAGGGTCGACACGGGGCCGAACGCCTCGACTATGTGCGCCGCCGATTTGGCCGGATCGTCGGCGCGCAACAGCATCGGCGCCATGAACGCACCCCGTTCGGTGTCGAGTCCAGAGAGTTCCGGCGCGAACACCGTGCGGGCCCCGACGCTGGCAACGGCAGCGTGGACGTCGGCTCGCTGATCCAGACTGACAAGGGCCCCCATGTCGGTGGCGTCGTCGGCGGGGTGGCCGACCGTGATCGCCTCCAGTCGGGTGACCAGGGCGTCGCTGACGGCGTCAAGGCGCCCGTCAGGCACGATCACCCGGCGGATGGCAGTGCACTTCTGACCGGCCTTGGCGACCATTTCGCTGACGACGGCATCGCAGAACGATTCGAACTCGGCCGTTTCGGGCCCAGCCGAAGGCGCGAGAACGGCGGCGTTGAGTGAGTCGGCCTCGGCGGAAAAGCGCACCCCGCGTTCGAGAACGGCGGGGATCGTGCGAAGTGACTGGGCCGTCGCCGCCGAGCCGGTGAAGGCGAGACTGTCCTGCTCGTCGAGCACGTCG
Organism: Acidimicrobiaceae bacterium; assembly: GCA_002729125.1. Taxonomy (GTDB): domain Bacteria; phylum Actinomycetota; class Acidimicrobiia; order Acidimicrobiales; family Aldehydirespiratoraceae; genus UBA11606. Next base: position 13,824 of record PBTQ01000011.1, read on the forward strand.
AAGATCGGGGTGATGTCGCCCGCGACGAACTGCAACGAGCCTTCCGGGAGGAGACCGGAGGCGAGGATGGTCCGTACCGCCGCCTCGGCGACGTAGGCCGTAGGTGTGGCCGGCTTGGTGATCGTCGGAACGCCGGCGAGGAACGCCGACGCGAACTTTTCGAGCATCCCCCACGCGGGGAAGTTGAAAGCGTTGATCTGGACGGCTACTCCGGTGCGAGAAACGTTGATGTGCCTGGCGACGAAGCTGCCGTCGCGGCTCAGTGACTGGACGTCACCGTCGGGCCAGACCGTGCTGTTGGGGAGCTCGCGACGGCCGATGCCCGAGTAGGCGAGAAGCGAGCCCGCACCGCCGTCGATGTCGATCGCTGCGTCGGCTCGGGTGGCTCCGGAACGGTGACTCAAGGAGTACAGCTCACTGGTGTCGTCCAGGAGGAGCTTGCCGACGGTCCTCAGGATTGCGGCCCGATCGTGGAAGGTGAGCGCCCGCAGGGCTGGGCCGCCGACGTTGCGCGCATGGTCGTGTGCAGCTACCAAGTCGAGTCCGCCGGCGCCGACGACACCGATCGTTTCGCCGGTTATCGCATCGGCGACGGGTCGACCACCCGAGCCTGTGTGCCAGCGACCTGCGATGTGGCTCTCGAACGTGCGCATAATCAACTCACCCGGTGAAGGAGATGGTCAAGGCTTTGACCATATCAATTGTGACGGGTTACGGGTCGGCGCACAGCGCCGGGTCCCGGAAGGGGCTGCCGACGGCGTGAGCGCCGGAGATCAGTCGGCGTGAAGGTCGGCGCTGCCGAGGTAGGCAGCGATCACGTTTGGATCCTTCTGGACCTCTGCCGGGGTGCCCTCGGCGATCTTCTCGCCGAAGTCGAGCACCATGATGCGGTCGGCGATGTCCATGACGAGCCCCATGTCGTGCTCGACCATGATCATCGAGATACCGAGCTCTCGGCGGATATCGAGGATGAAGCGGGCCATGTCCTCGGTCTCTTCGAGGTTCATGCCGGCCACCGGTTCGTCGAGCAACAACAGCTCTGGCTCCATGGCGAGGGCCCGGCCGAGCTCAACCCGCTTCTGGAATCCGTACGGAAGCAGGGCGACGGGGTGCTTGCGCCACTCCTGGATCTCAAGGAAGTCGATGATGTCCTCGACTCGGCGGCGGTTCGCCATCTCCTCCGCTTTGGCCTTGCCACGCCAGATCATGCCGTCGAACCAGTTCTGGGTCATGCGCACGTGCCGCCCGGTGAGCAGGTTGTCGACCACCGTCATCTGCGGGAAAAGCTCGATGTTCTGGAAGGTTCGGGCGATGCCCATAGCGGCGACGTTGTCGGGCCGGGCGCCCATGATCGACGAGCCCTTCCAGCGGATGTCACCCTCTTGGGGGCGATACACCTGGCTGATGGTGTTGAAGATCGAGGTCTTGCCGGCACCGTTCGGGCCGATGATCGAGAACAGCTCGCCGGGGTTCACGTGGAAGGCCACGTTGCTGATGGCGGTCACACCGCCGAACCGCAGCGTGATGTCTTCGACTTCGAGGATGGGATCAGTCATCGTGCTGTCTCCTCAGCTCAGGACAACCAGCGCTTGCGGCGCTTGTAGTGCTTGACGTCGCGGAACGACTTCCGTTCGCCGCCCTCGCCGTGCAGACCCAGGTAGAACTCCTGAACGTCCTCGTCGCCAAGCAGCTTCTGGGCCTCGCCGTCCATGACGACCTTGCCCGTTTCGAGGATGTAGCCGTGCTTGGCGATCGAAAGCGCCATCATGGCGTTCTGCTCGATCAGCAAGACTGACACGCCCTGCTTGTTGATGTCGACGATGATGTCGCGAATCTGTTCGATCAGCATCGGTGCGAGACCGAGTGACGGTTCGTCGAGAATGAGAAGTTCGGGGTCGGACATGAGTGCACGTCCGATGGCGAGCATCTGTTGCTCGCCGCCCGACAAGTAGCCAGCGGTCTGCTTTCGCCGCTCGGCCAAGATGGGGAAGAGATCCATGACCCGGTCGTAGGACTCGGCGGTCTTGGCCTTGTCCTGCACTGTGAAGCCGCCCGTCGCGAGGTTTTCGTCCACGGTGAGCTCGGCGAAGACTCGCCGGCCTTCCATCACCTGAGTGATTCCCGACTCCACGATCTCGGAGGGCTTTGCGTGGGTGATGTCCTTGCCCTTCCACGTGATCGAGCCCTTGGTGGCTTCGCCCTCGTGGACATCGAGTAGGCCAGAGACGGCCCGAACGGTGGTGGTCTTGCCGGCACCGTTGGCGCCCAGGAGGGCGACGATGTCGCCTTCGGGTACTTCGATGGACAAGCCGCGCAGGACGAGGATCACTTCGTTGTAGACGACCTCGAGATTCGCGATTTCGAGCAAGAGACGTTCCTTGTTCGGGCGGGGATGCGGGTGGGTGAAATGACGATCGACAGGCGGGGTGACACCGAGGGTGCCGCCCCGCCTGCTCGATCAATGGATCACGACGTCGAGCGACGTGACCCCAGTCGCTTCAGGCTCAGGAAGCCTTGAAGCAGGGTTCGTACTCCCAGGCAGCAGCCGTCGGGGAGACATAGTCACCCTCGAGGAGGGTGAAGCCACGGTTGGCGTCGTCGTCGGAGACGGTGCCGTCCGGGGTGAAGGCGGCTAGATCGACGTCGTACAGGTAGGTGCCACGAACGATCGCATCGTTCGCCTCCACGCCCCAGTTCTGGTTCGGAGCGAGACCCTGCAGGTCGACGGTGATCTCGTTGGCCGAGGCCACCATGCCGGCGCGGGTGATGTCGCCGTTGTCGATCGCGTTCTCGATCACCTGCTGGGCGATGAGACCTTCGATCCAGCTGACGATGTAGACGTCGTCGGCGATGTTGTCGGGGGCGTACTCACGCATGGTGGCGATGAGGTCCTGCATACCGGGCGAGTCACCGATACCCCAGAGCGTGGTGTAGGTGCTGTGGGTGTAGGAGGCGTCGAACACCTCGGCGAGGCCGGTACCCAGGAGGGCCGGGTTCCATGCCGGGCTGTTACCGGCCCACTGACCGGTGTAGCCTGCAGAAGCAGCGCCACCGACGAGCTCGGCGGTCTGGCCCGGACCGGTGGTCAGCCACACGAAGTCAGCGCCGGACTCGGCGATGCCGGTGACAACCGGCGTCTGGTCAGCACCAGGGATGACCGCCGCCTCACCGTCGTAGACGATTTCGAGGCCGAGCGCTTCCGCAGCGATCTTGGCGCCGATGGCACCGTCCTGGCCGTAGTCACCCGGGAACGAGGCGATGGCCATCTTGTTGCCATAGGTCTCGCTCATGTAAGTGACACCGTTCATGGCCTCGATGCAGTAGTTGGCCTGCACCTCGAGCACATTCTGGCCGATCGTCGGATCGGTCCAACCCGAGTACCAGCTCAGCGGAATTGCCACAAGATCATCATCGACAAGCGCTTCAGCGATCGACGCCGTGTGCGGCGAACCAGTCGAGTTGGTCAGCATGACGACCGACTCATCGCCGTCACCGGAAAAGGCGTCGTAGTTCTCGAGATGGGTCGGCACGTCGTAGGCGTTATCGAGCACGACCGGCTCGACGGTCCAGCCGTTGTACCCACCCTGATCGTTGTAACGATCCCAGAACACCAGCTGACCTTCGACGATCACCGTGGTGAGCGCAGCGAAGGTGCCGGATAGATCAGCGTTGAGACCGACGCGGATGACCTTGTTCTCGGCGTCGACACCAGCACCGGTGAGCATCTCACCGACGGTATCGGCCGTGTCATCACCGGCGTCCGCCGCGTCATCGTCGGAACCGGAATCCGAACCGGAATCCGAGTCGGTCGAGGCCGCGTCGCTGCCACTGTCGCTGCTGTCCTCATCGTCACCGCAGGCAGCGGCAACGAGCGAGAACGCCAGCAACAGCGCAAGGAAAAGGCGCAGTTGCTTCATGGGGTTTTCCTCCATTTTGTTGGACTCACGATCCCTGATGGGACCGAGATCTGTTGTGGTTGACGAACGATTGTGGGCAAAAGCCGCTCAGTAGCTGAACGGCCAGCGCTTCCAGTAGTTGCGGATCTTGACCCAAATGCCGTACATGCCGAGCGGTTCGAAGATCAAGAACACGATGATCAAGACACCGAAGAGGACGATGTTCCAGTCGAACACGGAAAGTGTCCAGCCGGGAGTCACCGTCGAGGTGTTGATGAAGCCGAGGTCGTCGCCTTCGGTGAGGATGGTGTCGCCGACAACACCGGTGACACCGGACTCCTGGTCCGACAGCCACTTGGTGGCCTCCTCCACGAACTTCGGCATCATGTACACCAGGAAGGCACCCACGATGGCGCCTGACGTGGTGCCGGCGCCGCCGATCAAGAGGATGGCGATGAACTCCACGGACAAGAACAGACCGAAGTCGGTGGCCAGGGTCTGACCGGAGAGGCCGACGAACAGCGCACCCGCCACGCCGGCGAAGAAGGAGCTGATGGCAAAGGCCTGAACCTTGTAGCGGAATTCTGCGATACCCATGACCTCAGCGGCGATGTCGCGATCGCGGATCGCCTGCCAGGCCCGGCCGGTGCGGGTGCGGATGAGGTTCTTGGCGAGGAGGGTGAAGCCGATCGCGAGGACGAGGTACAGCAGGTAGCGCTTGCCCTCTTCGGCGATGTCAAACCACAGCCAGCGGCCGTCGTCGGACATGTTGATGAGCGGGTCCTCTTCTTTCCAGAGGCGGATGTCTAGCTCCGGGGCCTTGCGTCCAAGGGCCGGTGGACCGGCGATCTTGGCTCCCCAGGTGGTGTTGCCGAGGTGGATGCCGAGGAAGACGAGGCCGAGTGTCACGATCGCGAGATAGAGACCTCGGAGTTTCACCGCTACCGGTGAGACGAGGATGCCGATGAGGGCAGCGGCGACGCCAGCACCGGGCAGCCACACCCAGATCGGGAGGCTGTGACCCCAGGTGGTGCTGCCCGAGGCGCTGCCAAGGTAGGTGGCGGTGCACGCACCAACCCCCATGAAGAAGGCGTGGCCGAGTGAGACCTGGCCGGCCACACCGCTGAGCAGGTTGAGGCCGTGGGCGGCGATGATCAGCATCAGCACCTTTGTGGTGGCACGGATCCACTCGCCGTCGCCGAGGAAGCGGAACAGCGGGAGACCGTCGCCGATCAGCGGCAGCCAGCTGAGTCCGGGGATGTCATCGTTGAAAACGGGGATCGAGAACGGCAGCAGGAAGAGCTGGACGATGAAGAAGGCCATGAGCGCCTTCTGCGTCCAGGTTGGCAAGATCTGGGTCTCGGATTCGTAGGAGGTATAGAGGTTGGGTCGCTTGTACATGAGATCAGTCTCCCCTCAGACCCGGCGGATCTCGGGTGTGCCGAACAGGCCGTAGGGCCGGACGAGCAGGCCGATCATCATGACGACGTAGGGGACGATGACGGGATAGCCAGCGCCGAGGATGTCGATCTCGCCAGCAGCGTATTGACCGGCGAAGATCTCGGCGGCGCCGACGATCAGACCGCCCAGCAGGGCACCGGTTGCAGAGTCAAGACCGCCGAGGATCACGGCCGGCAACGCCCGGAAAGCGATGTTGGCCGTCTCATTGTCGACCGCCAGCGACTGTTTCACCGGCGGCTGGGTGGCGAACACACCGCCGATCATGGCGAGCACTGCACCGGCGGCCCAGGCAATGGCGAACACTCGGCCCACATTGATGCCCTGGGCCATGGCGGCTTCCTGGTCGAAGGCCACAGCCCGCATCGCGATACCGAGGCGGCTTCGGTAGAAGATGAAGACCGCCACGAAGGCGATCGCCGCAGTGACCATCGCAGCGATGATCGAGTAATTGATGGTCTCCTTGCCGACCTGGAATCCGTCGATGCCCCAGGGAACTTTGACGTTGCGGAACTCGACCTTCACCGTGTCGTTGTTGAACACGCGTAGTGCAATTTCGAGCCCGAGTGTGATCACCGCCACTGAGAACAGCGGCTGACCGACCATCGGACGGATCGTCAGGCGCTCGATCACCAAGCCGAGAATGGCGGCGAAGACCATGGCGAGAACGAGGCTCACGCCCCAGTGGAACCAGTCCGGGCCAGGAAGGCTGTTGATTGGGTTGTCGATCGTGGTGAACGGGATGTGGTCGTCGGCCACGGCGAAGGACAAGAACAACGCGCCCGACACCGCGAGGGCGCCTTGGGCGAAGTTGATGGTCTGCGTGGCCTTGAAGATGAGCACGAAGCCGAGCGCCACGATGGCGTAGGTCGAGCCCATCCCGAGTGATCGCATCCATGTCGCGAAGAAGATCTCCGGATCGTTGAAGAGCTGCATGATCAAGAAGATCGTGATCGGGACCATGATCCCGAACAAGAACATCAAGGCAGGCTCCTTTCGGAGCTTCAACAGGAAGTTGTTCACGCGTACATGTCCTCGATCAGGACACCGAACATCTCGTCCATTGCACTCCGCTTGAGCTTCTGCGTGGCGGTAAGTTCGCCGTCCTCGTGGTCGAGTTCCTTCGGAATCATGCGGAACTTCCGCACGTTCTCAACGCGGGCGAACTTCTCGTTGGTCTCGTTGATGACACCTTGGATCAGCTCGATAACTTCCGGCTTCTCAGTGAGATCGCGGTAGGTCGTGTAAGGGATGTTGTTGCGCAACGCCCAGTCACCGACGGTCTCTAACTCGATACCGATCAGGGCCGAGAGGAACTTGCGGCCATCGCCGATCACCATCGCTTCCTTGACGAACATCGACGTCTTCAACGAATTCTCGATCTCCGACGGCGAGATGTTCTTGCCGCCCGAGGTGATGATGATGTGCTTGATGCGGTCGATGATCTTGACGTGAGTGCCATCAACCCACTCACCGACATCGCCGGTCATAAGCCAGCCGTCCTCGGTTAACGATTCCGCAGTCTTGTCGGGCTTGTTCCAGTAGCCGACGAACACCCCGGGGTGCTTGGTCTGGATCTCGCCAGTCTCGGGGTCGAGACGCAGCCCGATTTCGGCATAGGGCTCGCCGACGGTGCCGAGCTTGAGGCGGCCGGCGAAGTTGCAGGTAGCGACGGCGGAGTTCTCGGTCATGCCGTAGAGCTCGAAGACGGGCACACCGATGCCCATGAAGAACTCGAGAACCTCGGGGGCGATGGCCGCCGCACCGGACGCGGAGTAGCGGCAGCGGCGAAGGCCGATGCGCTCCTTGACCGCCCGGAAGACCAGCGGCTCTCCGATCCACGACAACACCCGGCTCTTGACAGTATGGTCCCCGCCGTTGCCGACCTTCTCCTTGCCGATCGTGCGAGCCAGGCGGATCCCGAAATCGAAGAGTGCCTTCTTGAAACGTGTGGCGTCGTTGCCGCGGATGTAGACGCCAGCGTGCAGGCGCTCCCAGATGCGCGGCACTGCGAAGAACACGGTCGGCTGGATTTCGCGAAGGTTCAACGTCACCGTGTCGATCGATTCGGCGAAATTGAGCGACGGACCGGCCGCACACATGGTCCAAGTCGAGAAGATCCGCTCGGCGACGTGGCATAGCGGGAGGTAGGTGAGAATGAGGTCGTCGGGACCCGGGCTCTTGCCGTCAGGCACGCGATCGGTTTCGTTGATGATCTTCTCCATCGCAAACGCGGCGTTTGCGTTGGAGAGCATGGCGCCCTTTGGCGGACCGGTGGTGCCCGAGGTGTAGACGAGCGTCATGATGTCGTCTGGCGTGGCTTCTGACATCAGCTTCTCGACAGCACCGGGGTTGACCTCGCGATGCTGACGCCCAAGCTCGAGGAAGTCGTCCCAGAACATGAGGCGTCCGTCGGTGTAGTCACCGAAACCACGTGGCTCGGAGTAGAGAATGCGCTGTATCGCGCTGCCGGCCTGGGGGTCGATCTCGAGAACCTTGTCGGCCTGCTCCTGGTCCTCGGCGAAGTAGACCTTCGGTGTGCAGTCGCCGACCAGGTACTCAACCTCGGCGGACGGATTGGTCGGGTACAGCCCGACCGTTATGCCTCGCACGGCGACCGTGGCGAGATCGAGGATGATCCACTCGGGGTTGTCCTCGGAGTGGATGGCGACCCGATCCCCCACCTCGAGGCCGGAGGCGAGCAAGCCGTGGGCCGCAATCTCGATCAGGTCCCACGTCTGTGCCCAGTTGTACTCCTGCCAGATGCCGAAGTCCTTCTCGCGCATCGCGACCTTGCCTGGCGTGTTGAGCGCCCAGTTCCGTGCGAGTGACGCGACGGTCTTCGTTCCCGTCGTCGTCAAGGACAAGCCCTCGATCGTTGCAGCCATGCGTGCTTCCCCCCGGTCGACGTAGGCGTGGCGCAATCTAGGTGTTGCGGTCGTCGATGGTCAAGACTTTGATCAGTTAAGCCTTTGGCTAATTCCAGGCGATTTCTTCCTACAAAACGGGTGCAGGGTGGCCCGTCCGGAGGAGTGGGCAACCTCACCCAGTTATTGCGGCCGTTCGAGAGCCGCGACCCGCTGGAGCTGCCGACGGTGACCGGGTTATTCATTCATCGCGTAAGGCACGATCGTGCGGTTGTCCCAGAGCACTACCTGGCCGGTTTGCCAACGGACCCGGACCCGGAACTCGGCCCGGGTCTAATGGGCGTAGAGAAACGAAAGGAGGGCATCGCTCTCTTCGCGTGTGGGCTCTTCGATCCGGGTAACGAACGCCGGATTGACGTACAGCGCCCGACGACCACTGCGTGGGTGGATCTGCGCGACCGGGTGCGTCGCTGCTGTCGACGGACCCTCCTCTGTTCCTGGTAGACGTGCGTAGCGGTGAGTTCGGAAACCCACGCCTGGAGACGCAGTGACAGCCGGTCGAAGGCAAGCGCCGTATTCGCAAACCGCGTGTCACTCCCAATCGGCGACAACTCGCATGCATGCAGGATCGACAGGGCAGCAGGGGGCGAGGTGAAGGAGATGTCGCAGCACCAGAACTTGCCGCCGAAGGTCTCCGTGTCGTCGGGCTCCTTGATCACCTGAAGGATCGCAGGGTGTTCGGGGATGGCGTCGATGAACGGGTGCACGTAAGGGTCCCCGAACGACTCGCCGACACGAACGTAGTCGGCTACCGAGAACTCGCCTTGTCCAGACACCGCGAGGACGTGGTGCTCGTCGACCAGGTCCTGCAGCGCGCCGAGTTTGGCATCGTCGGTCTCGGCCAAGAGGACGCCGTCGATACGGGCGCCGAGCGGCGCAGCGAGCGGCGTGACGGTCCAGTCGTTCACGCCCTGTCCTTAGCCCGGCGCTTCGTTGCGGCGCAGGCGATCTTGAAGCAGGTAAAGCCGGCGATGGTTGCGGTCACGGCGTCAGTGCACCCGGCCCTGACACATCATGCAAGGCTCAGAACACATTGCGACCTCCACGGAGGCGCGCATCGAGACGCTATGCCGGGAATGGTCGTCCGTTCTCGCAGCGCGTGCCGCACGATCAGCCAGACTCTGCAGCGATGCGCATCACCGACGACATAAGCACGGTCCTCGACTTAGCTGATTCGGAGAAGCAACAGTCCGTCGGCAGTTCCGGTCGCCGCAGTGGGCGCAGTCCACGCTGTGCTGCCACTGTAATCCAGTGGTAACACTTCCCCTCCCCTTCCCCACGCGCGACGCAGTCGAGAGCTGGGTTGACGACCATCTCGGCCACCTCTTCGATGGTCCGACGATCGGCTCTCCTGCCTTTCGAGGTGGCCAACGGTCCGCCGATGCGGCCCTCGCTGCGTTCGATGTTCGCAGGTACGCCGCGACCCGCAACGAGGTCGCCCCGATCGAGCGCCGCGGCGCTTCCCGTCTCTCGCCCTACATCCGCCATGGGTTGCTGCCGCTGCCCGAGGTCTGGAGGGCCGTCGCCGGCGGACCCAACCGCGATGTGGAGAAGTTTCGCGACGAGTTGCTGTGGCAGGAGTACAGCCGCCACTGGTACGCCCGCCTGGGCCGAGCCACCGCCGATCCGGTCCGCAACGCCCCAACCGACGTCCGGCCTGGCGACGGGTGGGATCGCATGCTGCCATGCTTAAATGCCGTGGTCGGTGAGCTCGAGCAGGACGGCTGGCTCGTCAACCAGACGCGCATGTGGCTGGCAGGCGACTGGACCGTGCGCCACGGTCAGGACTGGCGTCGAGGCGAAGATCGTTTCTTTCGCCATCTGCTCGACGGCTCCCGAGCTGCAAACCGACTCGGCTGGCAGTGGACCACCGGCGTTGGCTCGAACAAGCCCTATGGCTTCAGCCGCTGGCAGGTCGAGAAGCGGGCGCCGGGGCTCTGTCATCGGTGTCCGCACCGTGATGCCTGCCCGATCGACGACTGGCCCGACGAGCCGTCGTTCGACTCGGTCGACTGGCCTGCAGAAGTCGACCTCACCGGCCCGGACGAGATCGTCACCCACGCAGCGCCCGACACCGTTTGGCTAACCGCAGAGTCGCTGGGCACGGCCGACCCTGCCCTCTCGCTCAACCCGGGCCTGCCGGTGGCTTTCGTCTTCGACGAGCCCCTGCTCGCCCGGCTGCGCCTCGACAGCAAGCGACTGGTGTTTCTCACCGAGACGCTCGCTGAACTCGCCGAGGATCACGATCTGGAGCTTCGACTCGGCGACCCGGTCGAGGAACTCGCCGGGTGCAGCCTTGCCGTCACTCATGCCCCCGTGCCCGGCTTTGCTGATCGAGCATCGGCGATCCGCCCCGTTGAAGTTCACCCCTGGCCGTGGCTTCGACAGCCTCGGACGGGTTCGGTGCGGTCCTTCAGCGCATGGCGCAAGAAGGCCGATCGGCGATGAGCGTAGGTCCCGGCGACGTCAAGATCTGCGCCTCCTGCGGACGAGCGATGGCCTGGCGCAAGGCGTGGGCGAAGAACTGGGACGACGTCCGCTACTGCTCGAACGCCTGCCGTAGTCGCAAGTTGAAAGCGGTCGACCACGACCTCGAAGCCGCCATCCTTCGCCTGCTCTCTCAGCGGTCGGGCGGGGCCACGATCTGTCCGAACGAAGCGGCCAAGGTCGTCGAACCCGACGACTGGCGAGCGCTGATGGAACCCGCCCGGTCTGCAGCCCGGCGACTCGTGGCCTCAGGCGACGTCGTGATCACGCAACAGGGGGCGATCGTCGACCCATCGTTCGCCAAGGGTCCGATCAGGGTCCGGCGAGCATGAGCGACACCGACCTCGGACTCGACGGCGAGACGCACCTCGACGACGACGCCAACAATCGGGTGCACCACCACGCACGGGTCGGGGACGAACACCCGCAGGGGTCCGATGGTTCGTTCACGACGCTGTGCGGACTCCGGATCACGCCGCGCCCCGACGCCGGAAAATTCCCGTGCTGTCCAATGTGTGCACATGTCATGGGCCGCCCCTGTCGGTGAGCAGCCCGGCGACCGTGAACAGTGCGCACAAACCCGCATCGCAGAGCAGACGCCCGGGAGTCGGCTCCGCTCCGTCGCGACGGAACATGCGCTCCAGACCGTTCCGTGGGATGAGATCGGGCTTGTCGCTCACGGCCCGAACCGCACCGCCGCACCACCGATGCCAGAGGAGCAGCGAGGCGAACTAGCGCTCGACGAGGTCCGTGGTCTCGGGCTGGCAGACGGGGCACCACCAGACATTGCGCCCGTCGGCATTCGCCGTTTCGATCGGCTCGGCGCAACGACGACATGGCGCGCCGGTGCGCTTGTAGACGTAGAGCCGGTCACCGCGTTTGAGCTCGCGGGGCGATTCAACGCCCATCTCGTCGGGCAGAACGGTCACGATCTTACCCATCTTCTCGCCGTCCTTCAGTGCGACCACCGACCGGCGCCAGATGTCGTCGACCGCCCAACGCTCAAGGGACTTGGCAACGGTCAACGGTTGGATCCCAGCGAGGAATAACAGCTCGGACCGATACACGTTGCCAATTCCGGCGACAACCTTCTGGTCGAGCAACGCAGCCCCGATCGAGATAGACCGGCGGCTGAGTCGGCGCTCGAGCTCGTCGGCTCCATCGGTGGGATCGAGGATCGGGTCCGGGCCGAGTCGAGCTCGGAGATCGTCCTCTTCCTCTGGGGTGATGAGCTCGCACGCAGTCGGGCCCGCGAGGTGCAGATGATCGGTTTCGGTCTCCATGACGAGCCGAGCGTTGGGCGACGGCTCCGGCGCCGGCAGCGACCGCATCCGGAACTTGCCGAACAATCCGAGATGCACGTGCAGGATGTCACCCTCGTCGAACCGATAGAAGAGGTGCTTTCCGAACGCTTCAATGCCGGTAATGGTCTGGCCGTTCAGGGTCGAAGCGCCGTCGGCGAAGCGTCCCTGTGGCGATGACGTCCGGACCGGCTTGCCGCGGAAGCGCCGTCCCTGCAGCCGAGCGGCCCGATGAAGAACGTGTCCTTCCGGCATGGATCAGCCGAAGGCACTGCTGGGAAGATCGGCCACGTCACCATCGATTGCCTCGGCGATCACCTTGGCGACCGTTTCCGGCGACAACCCTTCGGGCATCCTTGGCGCCTGACCCTCGATGGCACGATCGGCGAGCCCGGTCTCGGTGTGAGGCGGCCGGGCGTCGATCACCCGCACCTTAGCTCTCCGCGCCTCGCGGGCGAGGGCTTCGTCGAACGAGGCCACCGCTGCCTTCGACGCGCCGTAGGCGGCCATGCCGGGCAGGTTCCGCTCGGCGATCACACCGGAGATGTTGACGATCACGCCGCCTGGGCGGAGGTGCGCGAGCGCAGCCTTGGCGAGGGCGATCGGCACGAACGTGTTAGTGAGGAACAACTCTTCCATCGTGTCGAGCGACAGATCGACGACGTTGCCGAACGCCACGACACCGATGGCGTTCACGACCACGTCGAGTCCCCCGCCGTGATCGACGGCGGCGTCGACGGCGACGTCAGCGTTGCGGGGGTCCCGAAGGTCGAGGGCAAGACGCACGGCGGCGACAGGCACGCCGCCGAGCCGGTCGGCATTTCGGGCGACAAGGGTCAAGACGTCACCTCGAGCAGCGAGCTCGGAGGCGATCGCAGCGCCAAGCCCGCCAGAACCACCGGCGATCAAGACGGAACGAGGGTGAGAGATCTCGGACACGTGAGTACTACGGGGCTGCGAGCGTGCCCGGATTCAGCCAGCGTGCGTCCTGGCCGTCGGCAAACAGCGCCGATACCCAGGGTTCGACGCCACGGTTCACCGCGGCCGCCGGCGGACCTGCGAACCTTGGATGATGGCTTCTCGCACTCGTGCTGCCCGCTATGCCAAGCGTCGCAAGAACCGCATGGCCAAGCGCGACCACGATCTTACTGACGACCAGTGGGCTGACTTGCAGGAGGCCTGGAACGGCTGCGCGTATTGCGGCGCCACCGGCGTGCCCATGCAAAAGGACACGGTTCTCGCGATCTCGCGAGGCGGTCGCTACACGATCGACAACGTCGTGCCCGCCTGTCGGTCGTGCAACGCGAGCAAATGCAACGACGAGGTCACCGGTTGGATGCGACGCAAGAAACTCGACGAGAAACGCTTCCTGGTCCAGCAGTACGAGATCCGCAAGGAGCTCGAAGGGCACGCCGCCGACCCTTCGTAGACTCCACATCCAGATGTCCAAGTCCACCCGCCTCATCACGATCAATCCGACGTCGATCGATGACGCACTCGTTACCGAGGCGGGCGCCGCACTCGCGGACGGGAAGCTCGTGGCGATCCCGACCGAGACGGTCTACGGCCTCGGCTGCAACGGACTTGATCCCGACGCGATCGCCGGGGTCTTCGAGGCCAAGGGCCGACCGGCATCTGATCCACTGATCGTCCACGTCGACGGTGTCGCCATGGCCGAAACGCTGATTGAAGGCGGCCTTCCCGCCGTCGCCGCCCGGCTTGCGGCCGCGTTCTGGCCCGGACCCCTCACGATGGTTCTGCCCAAGACCCAGATCGTGCCCGATGCGATCACCAGCAGTGGCCCGACCGTGGGCGTCCGGTGTCCGGCGCACCCGGTCGCCCGGGCCCTGATCACTGCGTCCGGCGTGCCCGTCGCCGCGCCGAGCGCCAACCGGTTCGGGCGCATCAGCCCGACCACGGCGGCACACGTCGTCGAAGAACTCGGTGACCGGATCGACCTAATCGTCGACGCCGGCCCAGCCGATTACGGAGTCGAATCCACAGTGGTCACGTTCGAGGGCGATGACGCCGTGATCCTTCGCCATGGAGCACTCACCGCCGAAGCCCTCGCCGCCCATGTCACTGTGCGCGAGGTCGAAGAGGCCGAAACCGAAGCCCGAGCTGCGGCGCCCGGCCATGACATTCGGCACTACTCCCCGCGGACACCGGCGATCGCCACAACGACGACCCCCGGCGATGCGGCGGAGGGCGACATTGTCTACGTCGCGTACGAAGACCGTGAGATCTCCCTTCCCAGCGGATGGAGCTTCTTCTCCCTCGGCAACCGATCCGACCTCGAACTCGTCGCCCGAGACCTCTACGCGAACCTGCGGCGTCTCGACGCCGCCGCCCACGACCTGATCGTCATCGAACTCGCCGGCGCCGGCGGTATCGGTCGAGCGATCGACGATCGGCTCATCCGAGCGGCGTCAGGGAACGTGACGACGACGGCCGCCGCACTCGCCGAAGCCGTGGCTGAGATGCGTCAGGCGAAACCGCCATCCGCCCCTCGGCGGCGGTGACGGGCTCAGACCTCGAGCGGTAGAGTCGCCGCATGCGTCGTGCTGAGAAAGCCGATCGGATCGGAGAGATCCTCGACGACCTCTACCCAAAGCCGCCGATCCCACTCGACCACACCGACCCGTACACCCTGACGGTCGCCGTTGCGCTCTCGGCGCAAACCACCGACAAGAAGGTCAACGAAGTCACTCCGGCCCTGTTCGCCCAGGCGAACACGCCCGAGAAGATGGCCGAACTCTCCCCCGAGGAGATCCTGGGGTACATCAAGCAGGTCGGCCTGGCGCCAACCAAGGCCAAGAACCTCTCGACGATGGCCCACCAGATCCTCGATGCCGGCGGCGAGATCATCCCCGACTGGGACTTTCTGGAGTCACTCGCCGGCGTCGGTCACAAGACAGCCGGCGTCGTCATGGCCCAATCGTTCGGCGTGCCGTCGTTTCCGGTCGACACCCACATCCACCGACTCGCCTACCGCTGGGGCTTGTCTGACGGCACGACCGTCGAGCGCACCGAGCGCGATCTCAAAGCAGTATTTCCGGAGGACACCTGGAACCGTCGTCACCTCCAGATCATCTTCTTCGGGCGTGAGTATTGTCCGGCGCGTAATCACGATCTGGCAGCCTGCGAAATCTGCTCGTGGGCGGCCACCAAGAAGCAGATCGCCCTCGAGGCGAAGGCAACACCGAAGAAACTCTCGGTCGCCAAGACGTCCACCTCTCGGGGCTGAACGTGGACTCGATCCGCCTCGCCTCCTGGAACCTGTGGTGGCGCCACGGCGAACTTCCCGCTCGAGAGCCCGCGATCCTCTCGGCATTGCGACGCCTCAACGTAGACGTCATCGGGCTCCAGGAAGTCTGTTCCCGCGAGCCCGACCAACCTGCGTGGCTTCGTGACGAACTGGGCGTCGACGTCGTCGCGTCCCCCGACGGCGCCGACGATCAACACACGATCGTGAACGCGATTGCGTCACGCTGGCCGATCATCGAGTCGGACTGGCGGTGGCTCGATGTCGGGGACATGCCGAAGCACCGAACCGTTCTGTGGGCACAGGTCGACACGCCCATCGGTCCGTGGGATGTCTTCACCACCCATCTCTCGCACGGCTTCGATCAGAGCGCGCTGCGTTCGCGTCAACTTGACGAGATCGCCGCATGGATCGATGAGCGACGACGAGCCAATGGTGGGGCGCTCCTTCCGCCCGTCCTCGTCGGCGATCTCAACGCCGTGCCGGACAGCGACGAGATCCGTCGCCTCACCGGCCGGTCGGCGCCGGCTGTGCCAGGCCTCGTGTTGAGCGACTGCTGGGAACACGTCGGCACCGGCGATGGCGCCACGTACTCGGCTTCCAACCCGCACGTCACGAACTCGGCGTGGCCCGAACGCCGTCTCGACTATGTGATGGTCTCGTGGCCCCGCCAGCGACCCAACGGCAACCCGATGGCAACACATCGCTTCGGGCTCGAACCGGTCGACGACGTCATCGCCTCCGACCACTGGGGCGTCGCGGTCGACCTCACGGTCGCACCACCGAGCGGGTGACGAGTCGCGACATCACCGCGATCAACGGCCCGCGCGTGTCGACGTTCTCGGCCCAGACGGCATCACCCGTCGGATGACGAAGCCTCCGCTGCCGCCCGACTCTCGAGCAGAGCGTGCACGGCCGCCGCGTTCTGGGCGTCACGAGCAAGCAGACGAGCGATCGTTTCGCCATCGACCCCGAGTTCCCCAAGGACAGCGGCAGAATCCTCGCCGAGCCGCGGTGCGTGCTTCGCCGGAAAGGTCTCGGCGGTTTCCCGCACTCCGCCGAACGGGACAGGTGGGCGCGCGATCCGCATCGGCCCGCCATCGGGATGCTTGGTCTCGATGATCGCCCCGAGGTGACGGACCTGCTCATCATCGAAGACCTCGTCGAGCGTGTTGACCCGAGCCACGGGGACACCGAACGCGTCGAGCGTGGCACACACCTCGGCGACGGGAACGTCGGCGATCAAGGCGTTCACCTCGGCCACGAGTTCGTCGATGTTGGCCTCGCGGCGGGCGGGTGTCGCGAAACGCGGGTCGGTGTGAAGCGACGCTTCCCGCCAGATCGAGAACAGTTCGAGCGCACCATCGCTCACGAGAATGATCGACACCGGGCCATCGGCGGCCTGAAACGTGGGGAACCAGTCGGCCAGTTCACCGGGACCATTGCTCACGCCGTCGCCGACATAGGTGCGTGACCACATCACGTCGGGCCACTGGTAGCTCAACGCCGATTCGAGCATGGTGATCGGCAGGTACTGACCCCGTCCCGTGCGGGCTCGTTCCAACAGCGCAGCGGTGACCGCTTGAGCGGTGGTGAGGGCGGTCACCTTGTCGAAGATGATCATGCGGACGTTCTCCGGATATTCGCCACCCTGTGCTGCGGCCGTGCCGGCGGTCGCCTGAATGAGCGGGTCGAACACCCGTCGGTTCTCGTACGGCCCGGTGCCGTACCCGGTGATCGAGGCATGGACGAGTTCTGGCCGGATCGCGGACAGGGCTTCGTGGCCGAGCCCCATGCGATCAAGGACACCGGGTCGGTAGTTATCGATGAGCGCGTCGGCGGTTCGCACGAGATCGAGGAAGATCGCTCGTTCCTCGTCGACCTTCAGGTCGAGACACACCGATTTCTTGTTGCGGTTGACCGTGGCGAACATCGCCGCCATACCGTTCCGGGCCGGTCCGAGGAACCGTGCTGTATCACCGGTGAGCGGCGGCTCGATCTTGAGGACCTCGGCGCCTTGATCGGCCAGGGTCACCGCCGCCATCGGGCCAGAGACCGTCGTCGTCAGCTCCAGGATCCGGTAGCCGTCGAGCGGCCCCCTTCGTCTCTCCCCCATGGCGCGACCGTAGTGCGGATCAGCCGAGGCGTCCCGGGGGACTCAGGTGCAAGCGTCGATCCAATCGATCTCGAACGTGAACTCGCCGTCGATCCCATCCGCGAGGATCACCCCGATCTGAGTCGCCTGATCGGGGTCGAAAGGTTCTGACGTGACGAGGTTGCCGAAGACGCGGGGCTCCATGCCGGTGAGCGGCACGACCACCACTTCCCAGTCACCGCCGACGGCGGGGATCGGGTTGTAGTGCGTGACACGGGTCGAGGCGTCGTCGTCGGCAAGGAATTCATAGGCCCGGCCGTCGGTGCGGATTCGAAGTTCGAGTTCCGTCGCCCCGGCCAGCGAGCCGTCGACTAGGCCGCGGATCGACGAAAATCCGCCACCAACGGTGACGATCGTGCCGCTCCACTTGAGGCGGCTCGAATCGATCACACCACTGGCATCGGACCGGCCGCCCATGACGCCGTCGTTGACGATGAACCAGTTCGGTTCGTCGAAGTCGGCGATCCGCACACAACGGTCCGAGACCGTCGAGGCCGGTGACTCGCTGGTGGACGACGACGGTGCGGTTGTCGTAGGAGCCGACGTGGTGGACGGCAGGGCGGTCGGACGCGTCGTCGTTGACGGGCTGCTGGCCGACTCGATGTCGCGGTCGGACGTGGCCGCCAAGTTCCCGCCGCAGGCGGCGGCAACCACAGCGACGGAGGCGATGGCGAGGTGAAGGCGCACAGGTGCAGTCTGATCGGCTGGCGGCCACTGTTCGCACTCGGGCGCCCGACGGCGCCCACCACGCCAGCACCGGCCGAGGGATTGACTACTCGATCCGCATCCCCGAAATGGCACGGCTGACCACGAGCTGCTGGATCTGCTCGGTGCCTTCGAAGATGTCGTGGATCTTGGCGTCGCGGTGCCATCGCTCCACCGGGTACTCCCGGGTGTAGCCGTAGCCACCGAGGACCTGGATCGCACGCTCGGTGGTCCACGTGGCGACCCGGCCGGCCTTGAGCTTGGCCATCGAGCCCTCGGCGTTCTTGAACGAACGCTGTTTGCCGAGCCAGGCGGCCTTCCAAATGAGGGCGCGGGTGGCCTCCACCTCGGTGGCCATGTCGGCGAGCATGAACGCGATGCCCTGGTTCATGATGATCGGCTTGCCGAACGCGTGGCGCTCCTTGGCGTACTCGGTTGCGTATTCCGTGGCGGCACGGGCGATGCCCAGAGCCTGAGCACCGACGGCCGGCCGGGTGGCCTCGAAAGTCTGCATGGCGGCCTGGGCGTTGCCCTTCTCACCCCGACGGACCTTGGCGAGCCGCTCGTCGAGCTTCTCCTTGCCGCCGAGGAGGCAGTGGCCAGGAACGCGCACATCGTCGAGGACGACCTCGGCGGTGTGGCTGGCCTTGATGCCGTGCTTCTTGTACTTCTGTCCCTGGGTGAGACCAGCGGTGCCGGGCGGAACGATGAAGCTGGCGTGACCCTTCGAGCCAAGTTCGGAGTCGACGACGGCGACAACGACGTGGATATCGGCCATGCCACCGTTGGTGATCCAGGCCTTCGTGCCGTTGAGGACCCATTCGTCTTTCGCCTCGTCGTACTTGGCGGAGAGTCGGTAGCCGTTGACGTCGGACCCAGCGTCTGGCTCAGAGGCAGCGAACGCACCCGTGTTGATCTTGGAGCCGTCGCCGTAGCACTGCGGCACCCACTCCATGACCTGCTCTGGGGTGCCGGAGGCAGCGATACCGGCGGCGGCAAGACCGGAACCCATAATCGCCATGCCGATACCGGCGTCACCCCAGAATATCTCCTCGATCGCCATGACCATGGAAATGCCGGTGGGGTCGTTCATCATCATTTCAGCCATGAACTCCCAGCTGTAAAGCCCGATCTCGGCGGCCTGCTCGACGATTGGCCACGGGAACTCTTCTCGTTCGTCCCACTCTTCGGCGTTGGGACGCATGACATCAACCGCAAACTCGTGCAGCCACTTCTGCAGGGTGAGTTGGTCTTCGCTCAGCGCAAGGGAGAAATCGGCCATCGTAGGCTCCTCTGTGCAATTCGGCTAAGGGGTTACTGATCAGTAACCGCTTCCACCGTACCCGTCGGCCGCGACAGGGCCAACTCTGCGGGTCGGGACCTCTCGATCTCCGATGTTGCTCTGACTCGCCCGCCGCACTGCCCATAGGGCCGTATCGGAGCGCTGCGGCGCTACAGAACCCAGCCAAGCAACAGCTGGAGCGCACCGGCAGTAACCGCAGCCGAAAAAAGACCGTCGAGGAGCCGAGCGTCGGCTTGACGCGTCCACCGCGACCCGATTCGGGTTCCGATGATCACGCCGATAACGCCGACGATCATCATTCCGGCGTGCTCTGACCAGGCGAGACCGGCAGTGCCAAAGACGACGATCTTCGCCAAATGGTTGAACACCTGGGCGAAGCGAAGGTGGCAACGAAGGCGGGATGGTCACGAGTCGCGGCCTTGAACGCCGGTGACATCAGAGGGCCCGTCGCCCCGATCGCTGGCTGCAGAAGGCCGTCCAGGGCGCCGACCAAGGCGAAGCGGTTACCGCGCCCGGGCGCCCGCGCCAGCCAACTTGTCGCCGCGGGCCACCACACCGCGACGAGTGTGAACACGCCGATCATAGCCCTGCTCCCGTCCTCCGGGATTCCCTCGGCGAGCAGGTAACCGACGACCGTCACCGGAAGCACGGGTGCAAGGTACGGGCGCAACACCTCCCAGTTGGCCTCGCTGCGCAACGTCACGGCCCGGGTCGAATTGGCGAACAACTGGATCACGGCGGGGACAGGCACCGCTACGAGCGGATCGACGAACTGGAGAATGATGATCAGCAGGATCATCCCACCGCCCGCACCGACCGCGGCCGTGATCGCCGACGTCACCACAGCCACGAGCAGCAGGATGAGGAGTTCAACCTCGGACACGACTTGTATCGTACTTGTCTTGCACTCGGTCAGGCCGGGCCTCTCGCCCGGCTCAGAGCGGATCACGCCTTCGGGATGCCACCACACCGATATCCTCGGCGATCATGAGCGACTCCCGGATCCCCGACAAGCCCGACCTCGCCGGCCTCGAGGACAAGTGGGACGCCGTATGGGACGACACGGGCATCTATCACTTCGACGCAACAAAGACGCGTGACGAGGTCTTCGCGATAGACACCCCGCCGCCCACAGTCTCGGGCTCACTCCACGTCGGGCATGTCTTCAGCTACACCCACACCGACACGATCGCCCGGTATCAACGCATGGCCGGTAGCGAAGTCTTCTACCCAATGGGGTGGGACGACAACGGCCTGCCCACCGAACGCCGTGTTCAGAACTACTTCGGTGTCCGCTGCGACCCGTCGCTTCCCTTCGACCCCGACTTCGCCGCCCCCGACGATGCCGGCGACCCCAAGGCCATCGGCAAGCGTCCGACCATCGCCGTCAGCCGCCCCAACTTCATCGAACTGTGCGTCCAGCTCACGGTGGAAGACGAGAAGGCCTTCGAGGGGCTGTTCCGTCGCCTCGGGCTGTCGGTCGACTGGACCCGCACCTACGAGACGATCAACGACCACTGCCGGCGCATCAGCCAGCTGGCGTTCCTCGACAACCTGAACGCCGGTCAGGCGTACCAGATCGAGGCGCCGTCGCTGTGGGATGTCACCTTCCAGACCGCCGTCGCCCAGGCCGAACTCGAGGACAAGGAGATGCCGGGCGCTTACCACAAGCTCCGCTTCGCCGGCGTCGGCGACACCCCCGACATCTGGATCGACACCACCCGCCCCGAACTCGTCCCGGCGTGTGTCGCCCTCGTCGCCCACCCCGACGACGAGCGCTACCAGCCCTACTTCGGCGGCACCGTCTCGTCCCCGCTGTTCCGCGTTGAGGTCCCCGTCGTCACTCACGAGCTTGCCCAGCCCGACAAGGGCACCGGCATTGCCATGATCTGCACCTTCGGCGACACCACCGACGTCACCTGGTGGCGGGAACTCGACCTGCCGGTCCGCACGGTCATCCAGCGCGATGGCAAGTTCGCAGCCGAAACGCCCGACTGGATTCCGGAAGGCGGCGCCACCGAGGCCTACCAGCGCCTCGCCGGTCTGCGCTCGAAAAACGCCCAGGACGAGATTGCCGCGATGCTCGCCGAAGCGGGCGAGATGGACGGCGACCCTCGCCCGATCACCCACCCTGTCAAGTTCTTCGAAAAGGGCGACAAGCCACTCGAGATCGTCAGCTCCCGTCAGTGGTACATCCGAAATGGCGGCCGCGGCGACGACCTGCGCCAGGCACTCATCGACCGTGGCGACGAGATGAACTGGGTCCCGAGCTACATGCAGACCCGGTACACCTCCTGGATCGAAGGCCTCAACGGCGATTGGCTAATCAGCCGTCAGCGCTTCTTCGGCGTCCCGATCCCGCTCTGGTATCCGCTCGACGCAACGGGTGAGCCGGTCTGGGGTCAGCCGCTGGTCCCGTCCGAGGATCAGCTCCCGATCGACCCGTCGACCGACGTCCCCGGCGGGTACGACGAGGCGCAGCGCGGCCAAGCCGACGGCTTCATGGGCGAACCCGACATCATGGATACCTGGGCGACGTCGTCGCTCACGCCGCAGATCGCCACCGGCTGGCGAACCGACGAGGATCTCTACGCCCGCACATTCCCGATGGACGTCCGCCCACAGGCGCACGACATCATTCGTACCTGGCTGTTCTCGACCGTTGTTCGGGCGCACTTCGATGCCGACACCATCCCGTGGAAGAACTGCGCGCTCAGCGGCTGGATCCTCGATCCCGATCGCAAAAAGATGTCGAAGTCGAAGGGCAACGTCGTCGTCCCCACCGAATTGCTCGAGCAATACGGCTCCGACGCCGTTCGCTACTGGGCATCGTCGGGACGCCCCGGAACCGACACGGCGTTCGACGAAGGTCAGATGAAGATCGGTCGACGCCTCTCGATCAAATTGCTCAACGCCAGCAAGTTCGTCCTCGGCTTCGGCGACACGAGCGAGGGCATCGACTCGGGCAAGGTCACCGATGCCATCGACCGGTCGATGCTCGACCGCCTTGGCGATCTCGTCGACGAGGCGACCACGGCGTTCGACGGCTTCGACTACGCCCGATCACTCGAACGCACCGAGTCGTTCTTCTGGTGGTTCACCGACAACTACATGGAGCTGGTCAAGGCCCGCGCCTACGGCGAGTACGGCGACGATCGCGCTGCATCGGCTCACCACGCCCTGCGCATGGCGCTGTCGACGCTGCATCGGCTTCTCGCCCCATTCCTCCCCTTTGTCACCGAAGAGGTCTGGAGCTGGTGGCAGGACGGCTCGATCCATCGCGCCGCATGGCCCACCGCCGCTGAGCTGCGCGAGCCGGCCGCCGGTACCGGCAGCGCTGCCTGTGATGTCGCCACCAACGCCCTCGTGATCGTGCGCCGGGAGAAGAGCGAAGCGAAGCGCAAGCTCCGTACCGCTGTCCTCGAGGCGACGTTCTCCGGGCCGGCGGGCGAACTCGCCCTGCTCGATCAGGTGATCGACGACGTCAAGGCCGCCGGCGTGATCCACGCGGTCAACCCTCACGATGAGGGCACCAAGCTCAGCGTCGCCGTCGAACTCGAGCCGGAAGAAACGGCCTAATCATGGCGGTCGGTGACCGCAACCGCTGGAACGGCAAGTGGGCCGAGACGGGCCGGGGCACCTCCCACGGCTCGGCACTCGCCGACCTCGTGCACCCATGGCTGCCCCCGTCAGGGTCGCTGCTCGACATTGCGGGCGGCGGTTCGAGTGACTCGCTGCACTTCGCACGGCTCGGTCTCGACGTGACCGTCGCCGACGTGAGCGACGTCGGGCTGATCCAGGCCACGCAGCGTTGCCTCGCCGAGGACATCATGATCTCGACCATCGAAATAGATCTCGAAACCGAGCCGCTCCCCACGGGGCTCTGGGAGGTCATTACCGTGGCAAACTACCTCCAGCGCGACCTGTTCGAGTCACTCATCGACCATCTCGCCGAGTACGGCGTGATCGGCGTGGTGATCGCCACCGAGACCAACCTCGAACGCAACGAGAAACCGAGTCGTAGTTTTCTCCTCGACAGCGGTGAACTGCCAGCCCTCGTCCCGGGGGTGGAGACCCTGCACTTCTCCGAGTCCTGGCGCGACAACGGCCGCCACGAGGCCCATTTCGTCGGGCGGCGCCGATGATCTAGATCGGGTCCTGGTCCCAGAGGTGGGTTTGGGGCGGGTCACCGTAGAGCAGTTCGGCAGGCGACTTTTTGTCGATGTTGCCGATCAACCCGCGGTAGATCCCAAGCCCACACATCTGGCGCAGTTTTGGACTGAAGGTCGCCATCCGCTCGGGTGGGATGCCGAGTTGCTGGTTCTCTTGCTGGCGGATGAAGCCGGCGCAGTAGTTCATCGCGATGCCGGTTCGCCAGCCGTCGGTGGTGTTGGCGCCGCCTCCGTGCCAGAGGCTGCCGGTCCAGATCAGTACATCACCGCGAGCCATCTCGGCCGGGATCGACTCGGCCTCGACCGCCTCGCGGTATTTGGGCGTCTTCCAGTGGTGACTGCCCGGGACGAGACGGGTTGCGCCATTGGCATCGGTGAAGTCGGTGAGCGCCCACATCGTGTTGCACACCGTCGGGAAGTGGGGCTTGGCAATGCGCATCATCTGATCATCGGCGTGGATCGGTTGCGCCGCCTCGCCCGGCCCAATCGAGACCGACGCAAGTGACGAGATCAGGAACCCTTCACCGAGCACCCCTTCGATGACCGACGCGATCGCCGGGTGGACGGGCACCTCGGGCCACGGCCCCTCGTGGACGAGGAGGTTAAACACCCGTTTGGTGCTCGCGCCCTCGAAGGTGTTCGCCGACGGCGAGATGCCGAGCCAGCCTTCAAGGTCGTGCAACGCCGCCTCGAGTTCGTCGATGAGCCGGGGGTCGATCGCCTGTTCGACAATCGTCCAGCCGACATCGTCGAGACGTTCGACGTGTTCCTGCACACTCACACCCATGCCTCGAGGGTAGCCAGCCAATCGATCTTGAGTGGACGAATCGACGTCATCACACGCGTCTGCGCTCGGACAAGCCGACACCTGCCGCGAACCACACGTGAGCTGTCAGACTACGTCGGTGATCGATCTCCGCTCTGACACTGTCACCCGCCCGACTGCTGCGATGAAGCAGGCCATGGTCGACGCCCCGCTTGGCGACGACGTGTTCGGAGACGATCCCACCGTGCAGCGCCTTGAGGCGATGGTGGCCGAGCGACTGAACAAGGAGGCGGCAGTCTTCGTCACGAGCGGCACCCAGTCGAACCTGCTCGCGCTGATGAGCCACTGTGGACGAGGCGACGGGTACATCGTCGGCAACCAGGCCCACTGCTACGGCTGGGAGGGCGGTGGCGCTGCCGTGCTCGGCAGCATCCAGCCTCAGGTTGTGCCAATGCTGGCCGATGGGCTCCCCGACCCCACCGCCATCGCCGCAGCGGTGAAGCCCGAAGATCCACACTTCGCCCGCACCAAGGTCGTCTGTCTCGAGAACACCAAGGACGGCATCGTCCAGTCGATCGCCCGCATGGAGGAAGCCACGGACACTGCCCGAGCGCACGGCCTCGCCACCCACCTCGACGGTGCCCGCATGTGGAACGCCGCCGTGGCGCTCGGCGTCGACGGCGCCACGCTCACCGCTCCATTCGACACGGTGTCGTTGTGTCTCTCGAAGGGGCTCGGGACACCGATGGGTTCGGTGCTCAGCGGGCCGGCCGCTCTGATCGGCGAAGCCCGCAAGTACCGCAAGATGCTCGGTGGGGGTCTCCGCCAGGTTGGCATGGTCGCTGCGGCCGGAATTTATGCGCTGGACCACCATGTCGACCGCCTCGCCGACGACCATGCGAACGCGGCCGCACTGGCCGAGGCGCTTAGCGCGATCGACGGCATCGAGATCCGGGCGCAGAACACCAACATGGTGTTCTGTTCGGCGGGTCAGGTCGACCCGGCCGCGCTGACCGAGGCGATGGAAGCCGCCGGTGTGCTGGCGCTCTGGTACTCGACTCCCGATGGCACGACCGAGACTCGACTTGTCACCCATTTCGACGTGTCGACCGGCGATCTCGGACTGGTGGCGAACGCCGTTGAGCAGGCCCTCGCCTCCTGATCAGACCAGGCCCGCCAACCGATAGGCACCTTCGAGATCCTCGTGGTTGGTGTAGCACCCCTTGAAGCGTCGCTCGCCCGAGAAGCCGGTTCGGCCGTGGAAACAGCGCCAGTTGTCGAACACGAGGACGCGGCCGGGTTGCCACGGGTGCACGAGCGCCCGTGCCGAATCGTTGAACACCGCCCGGAAGCCGTTGTAGGCGTCGATCACGTCGTCGACGAGGCCGCTATCCGGGAGTACCGGCGAGCGGTCGTAGTTGTTGAACGACACCTGCACGAGCTTGCCGTGCTCATCGACCCGCAGCGGTGGGCGTTCGGCAACGAGATGCACGCCGGGCTCGACATAGTGCGCGGTGACGGCAAAGCGGGTGAGGAGGTCGGCCGCCTCCGGGTTCTGGGCTTGGAAGTCGCGAGCGGCGGCGAAACCATCGACCAGCACTGAGGCTCCGCCCTCGCCCGTCTTGAGTTGCTGGGCGAACACGATCGTGCCGGGGCCGTCGTGGCTGTAGGTGCCGTCGGTGTGCACGTCGAGGGCGAACGACTCGTAGGCGGAATCCTGATGTTCGAACGAGCCGGAATTCATGTTCCAGATCGTGCCGAAGATCGATGCACGCGGGTAGCCGATGCGTTCGGCAAGGCGAATAGTGGACTCCTCGCCGAGTTCCGCGCCGTCGAAGGCCGCCCAACCGAAACGTCGGAGATGGTCGAGCGCCTCGATCCATGCAACGTCGTCGTCGAGCACACCGAAGTCGAACCAGGTTGCCTCGGACGGCGAGTCCCACAGATCAAGGCCAGCCGGGAGGGCAAAACCGGAGCCGGTACGAGGCCAAAGCGACCGCCGACTCGACGCAACCACCAGCAGACGATCGAGATCGTGACCGGTGCGAACGCCATCGCTCCAGTCGACGGTGAACCAGGCCCCATCGACGCACACCGCAGTCGGTGCAATCTGCGGGTCGATCCCGAATGTGTCGGTGAGGCGCTGCTTGGAGTCAGGGTTGAGACTGTCGATGTCGTCGCCGTGGTCGCGAAGCCATCGTCCGGGGATGACGTGCTCACCGAGCACCACCGAACGATCCGAAATCGAGACAGCGAGGGCGCCCATTGACCCAGTGTGCCCGATCAGCGCAGGATGCGGACCTTGCCGTACACGGTCCCGTAGAGGATCCGACCGTCGTCGTCGACGGTCACGCCGGCACCGAGGGTGTTGAACTTCGAGCCGCCGAGCACGTAGTGGAACGCCGACTCGCCAGTGGTCCAGTTCAGCGCCTCGATGGTCCACATTCCGTCTCGGGAGCCGCACGTATAGACGAGGTCGGACGCCTGAGCGACAAACGGCACCGAGTTCGGCGACGACACGTCGTTGTTGACCCACGCCTCCTCAAGTCGACGCTCAACAGGATTCCACTCGTACTTGTGTAAGCCATGGGGCTTGTACTCGGGCTTGTGGCCGAGCATGAAGCACAACAGGCGTTTTCCGCGCACCGGAATGCCGTCGGGAAGCATCGCCGGCTCGTTGTTGACGGTCATCGCCCCGTAGCCGCTGACCGTGATCGACTGCTCCGTTTGGATGGCCTGCAGGTCGGGGTCGCCCATGTTGGCGGGGCCGAGACCGGCGATGCGACGCGACGGCGCACCAGGCAACTGCTCCCAGCCATCGGGGATCTCGTCGCGCCAGGCGTAGGTGATGTTGACGACCTCGTCGCCGTCACCGAACACGACGAAGTGATCCTCGTCAGGCCCGAAGCCCATGAGCGCCGGGGTGGTGCCGCTGCCGTTCTGGGCGCCGTTGCGGTAAGGGAAGCTCCAGGCGAGGTCGGCTTCGTCGATGCTCAGCCGTTCACCGTCCCAGACCACCTTGTGGTGGTGGTCGCACGATGACAGGTAAATGCTGTTGTCGTCGTCGACACACGTGCTGGTGCGCACCCAGCCGAAGCCAGTGTGGCCGTAGTCCTCGGCTTTCGCCGCGCAATATGTAGCGGCACCTTCCGCGCCGCCCTGGATCTGGATCGCCCGGTACTCGCTAAAGTCGCGCTTCAACAGCACCACCCACCCGTGATCGGTGGTCATCACGAGCCAACCGTCAAAGGTGATGTTGATGCCAACGAAGAAGCCTTCGATGTGATCGGGCTTATACCAGCGATCCCGTTCGACAATGGCGGAGGCCGGGTCGGTTGGATCGCTGTCGACATAGGCGACAGCGTGATCCTTGCGACCGAGGAAGAAGGTGTTGTCGCAGTCGATCAGGGCGTACACGCCGTCGAGGCCGGTCATGTACTTCAGCGAGAGTCCGATGGCGTGCTCGATCGCCTCCCAGCCCTCCTTATCGTCGAGGCCCCGAAGGTTTTCCTCGAGCTCGACCTGCGGTGTCTTTCCCTCGCCGCCGGCGATCACATGTTCGGCCAGGATCTCGAGCGTGTCGTAGTCGAGTTTGTTGATCGTTTGACGACCGTTGCTCCAGATCACCCGACGGCCATCCGGGTACGGGCCCGAGATCATGCAACCGAAGTGGCACGGGGTGAGCCAGGTGTACTGCACGCTGTCGGCATTGAGGACTTCGGAAGGTCCTTCAGGGCCGGCCCACGGCACATTGTCCTGCTGGTCGCTCCGGCCGTGGGCCATGGCGTTGCCCGACGGGGCGAGGAAGGGATTGACCGGAGGTTGCTGCATCACGATCCGTTCAGGCGGCGAAGGGCTCGGTGACGAAACCGACCCGGTGGACAACTCGGCGGCTGGTGAAGTCGGCCATGGCGATGCGCTGGGTGCTGCGATTGTCCCAGATGACGACATCGCCCTCCTCCCACCGATGCCGGTAAGCGAAGTCGGGGCAGGCAAGGTGCTCGAAGAGCATCGCGAGAATAGCCTCGGACTCGATCGGTGGCAGGTTGACGATTCCCCGCGCAAAGGTCTCGTTGACGAAAAGGCACGGACGCCCGCTCACCGGGTGATGCCGGATGACCGGGTGCTCGGCGGCAACGCCCGGTGCGATCTCGTGTCGGACCCACCGGTTGGCCAGCAGGGTGCGCATGCCATTGGAGAGGGCGTCGTGGGCGGCCTCGGTGTCGAGCCACACCGTGTCGCCACCGACGTCGGGCCTCATCCGCATCACGAGCGTCGCACCCGACGACGCGGTGCCGGTGAAGGTCTCGTCCGCGCGCCAGCGATCGGCCTTGTAGCCCTCGGCGCTATCGAAGACGCAGACAAGGTCGGAGTCCTCGTGACGGGGGTTCTGGGGCTGAGGAGGCTCGGCGTCGCCAAAGACGGTGGCGAGGGCGATGTGCTGTTCGATGGATGGATCAGCGCCAGGCAGCACGAGGACCTTGTGGTCGACGAGCGCGTCTTGCAGGGCCTGGTGACTGGCTTCGTCGAGCAGTTCGTCGAACGGTGTGTCGATCCGGGCGGCGAAATATCCGCTGAGTGGGGTCAGGGTGAGGGTGGTGGTCATGCGTGGACGCCGAGCGGGTTGGCCACGAAACCGGCCGACGTCGGTAGACCGGCGGCTCGTTCGAGGGCGATGACGAGGTCGCGCACATGGATGCCGACGTCGTCGAGGTCGAGGTCACCGACGGCGGCGGCGGTGGCGGCGGTCAGGCGGGTGATGACTGCGTCGTGGAGTCGACGGCCGTCTCCGGACAGCACGATGAGCTTGCCGCGGCCGTCGGTCGGATCGGGTCGGCGCTTGATGAGGCCTGCCGATTCCAGCCGACCCAAGGTGGCGGTGAGACCACCGGAGGTCTGCACGGCGAACCGGGCGACATCGCTCGGCCGAGCCGTGCGCTCCGGCGCGTGCACAAGGTAGGCCAGCACTCGGATCTCGGCGGGCGTGGTGGCGGCATCGGCACAGATGTCGGTTGTCATCGAGTCGGTGAGCCGACCGAGACGGCCCAGCAAGAAGGTGAGGGTCAGAGGATCCACCTCGAGAAAACTACCTTGCTACAAAGCTTTGTGGCAAGTGAGCGGGTCGCTCGGGGGACCGGTGCCGCATCCGGCAAACATCGTGCCCTCGTATCACTGGCATGGCTCGCTACTCGACCACCGTCCACTCCGAGCGACCCGCTTCCGTCGCATTTACCTTCGTCGCCGATCTCTCGAACCTGCCCCAGTGGGATCAGGGGGTGCAAAGGGTGAGCCAGATCCGAGGCGATGGCCTTGGCGCCGAGTCGGCCTATGAGGTGGTGTTGTCGAGTGCGGGCAACACCCGACTCCTGTACGAAATGACCGAGTTCGATCGTGAGGCCCTGACCGCCACGCTCGTCGCAACCCACAGCTGGTTCCGATCGATCGACACGATCAGCGCCACGGGCAACGACGACGGCTCCGACGTCACCTACGACGCGGCCCTCGAACTCCGAGGCCCACTCGCCCTCCTCGACCCCCTCCTAGGGCTCGTCTTCAAACGCATCGGAGACAAGGCCGCCACCGGTCTCATCGGGGCCCTCGACGGAGCGGCAGTCGCATGAACGCAAAGCTGCTCGATCGGGTACTCGAGGCTCCAATCGCTCCGAGTTTCACCCGCATCGGCGCTGTCATCCGTTCTCGTACCGAGAGCTGGACCGACCTCGACGACTACGACCTCTCCGGGCGCACCGTCTTGCTTACCGGCGCCACATCGGGCCTCGGCCTTGCCGCAGCCCACCGCCTCGCCGGGCTCGGCGCCACCCTGCTCGTGGTCGGCCGCAATCCGGCCAAGACCGACGCCGCCTGCGCAGCCCTCCCCTCCCCGACCGGCGCAACCCACACTCCCCTGTGCGCCGACCTCGGCGATCTGGCCGCTGTCACGGCGCTCGCCGACACGGTGATCGGCTCGCACAGCGACCTCGACACCCTCATCCACAACGCCGGCGCACTCAGCGCCGAACGCAACGAAAACACCGGCGGCATCGAGATCACCGTGGCCTCCCAGGTGCTCGGGCCGTTCCTGCTCACCGCTCGACTCCTACCAACGCTGCGGTCCAACGGCCCTGCCCGCGTCTTGACCATGTCATCGGGCGGCATGTATTCCGCCGGCCTCACGGTCGACCGACTCCAAATGAGGGACCCTGGTTCAGCCGACCCCTACCGGGGAGCCGAGCAGTACGCCCGGGCCAAGCGGGCCCAGGTGACCCTCACCGAGATCTGGGCCGAGAGGTTCGCCACCAGCGGTGTGTGCTTCCATTCACTCCACCCGGGCTGGGCTGACACGCCGGGAGTCGAAAAGGCATTGCCCACCTTCCGCAAGATCGTCGGGCCACTGCTGCGCTCACCGGCAGAGGGAGCCGACACACTCGTCTGGCTCACGGCCGACGACACGGTGTTCGTAGAGAACGGCCTGTTCTGGCACGACCGGGCACCGCGCACGATCCACCGTCTCCCTCAGACCAGACGCAGCGACACGCCCGAGCGGCGTGCCGACCTGTGGGACTGGTGTGTCACTCAGACCGGAGTCGACCCCGAGGTCTGATTCGGGACGGACCGCACACGGATCCAATCCACGTCAACCTGAACCTCGTAGGCCGCGAGGCCCTCGGTGACCGGTTGACGAGTCGGGCTCCCGTCGGCCAGCCGGAACCGACCGTTGTGTTTCGGACACTCGAGTTCGTCACCGACGACGGCACCGTCGGGTCGACCGCGAGCATGACGCACGATCCGGCGAACCATCGCAGGCACGCTGGTGAGGCCGAAGAGGTTGACGCCCCACGCCCGAACGTCGATCGGTCGGGGGAAGATGGTCTCCGCGTCGCGTCCGACGACGATCGTGTCGCTGTGGTGGCGAACGTGCGACCACCGCCACACCGTGGGTTCGCGCAACAACATGAACGAGGCGGGGAAACACGCCAGTTCGTTGAGCCATGAGGTGCGAAACGCAGTGCCGTGGCCACATTCGTGCCAGCGGGGATCGGCTGCGACGCCGCACAGAGCGGCGTAGACGACGACGGCCGGGACCGCCCACCGCGAACCGAGCGCAATCCATGCCCAACTTCCCGCACCGACGAGCAACGCAAGCCAGAGCCCGACATCGATGCCGGCGCGGAGATCAGACCGTTGATGGAGTTCGGCAAGCCGAGCTGGGTCGATAAGCGAGCGGTACCACTCGGCGTCAGCGAGGCCTCGTTCGATGGCGCGCTGCGACTCGGGCCCGATGAGTGAGTAGTCCCGAGTCGGCGCCGCTATCAGTCGATGATCTCCCGGAGCAGCTGCATGCGAGGCCTCACGACCTCCTCGAGGAGCGCAGGCCGTTCGCCGGGGGATGCGAGTGCGGCTTCTCCCCACAGAGCGCGACCGACCATGAAGCCCGACCCTCCGGCCTTCACCGCAACCTCCACCTGCCGCAGGTACGTGTCGAATGAACCTCCGCCCGACAGCAGCACCCACGGCATCGTGGCGATCTCCGAGATCGTGCGACATGCGGCGAACCAGTGATCGTTGTCGGGATCGGACGGGTCGACCGGGAACGGCAGCTTGAGCAGATCGGGACTCATCGCCGCAAAGCGCTGAGCGGTCTCGAGCACCAGCTTCGGACGGAGCGACGGGTCGTCGAGTTGGTAGAACAGCGGCTCGAGCACAACGGGGATACCGACCCGGTTGCACTCGGCGACCACCTCGCGACCGACCTGCTCTTGGGCCTCAGCCAACGGGCGGTCGGGCCGGTATGGCAGCAGCAGCTTGGCGCACGAGGCGCCGCTGGCCTTCGCCTGATCGACCGACCAGCCGTCGAGGAGTTCGGTCGGACCCTTCTCCGGGTCGCCCAGGTAGCCCTGCGCCTCGAGCGCAGCGGTGAAGCCAATCGTCGCCGGCTTGGCGCCGGAGTCGATGAGCTGCGGGATCGAGTACTCGGGTTCGAGCATGACGCCGGTGGCGTCGGGTGCAATCGCCCGAACCATCTGATCTTTGAGATCGGTGATCTCCTGCGCCGTCAACGAATCGGGATCGTCGGGGCGCACGAACGCCCGCAGCGAGTCGCGATGATCGATGGCGAAGACGCCGAAACGGCGCTTGTCGTTGGTGAGTTCATCGAGCATGAACGAAAGGTCGCTCATGTCAGGGCCGTACCTTGGGGAGCTCCCAGCCGAACTTGTCCCAGTCCTCTTCGATCCACGTGTAGGCGTCGTGGAAGCACGGTGGGGTGACGCGTTCGCCGTCGACGAGTTCGCCCGCCAGATAGTTGAGAAAGAACATGTGGCTCCCGGGCGCAGCCGCCGTGGAATGGAAGCCCTTGGTGACGATGGCGCAATCGCCGTCGCCGGCAGTGAGGACTTCGTCGAAGTCCTCATCGGTCCGCCAGTTACGGTGCATGCAGAAGCCGTCGGACGGGTCGAGACGGAAGTAATACGTCTCCTCCAGATACGGTGATCCGTCGAAACCGTCGTGGCAGTGCGGCGGCCAACCCGACCACGAACCACGCGGCACATAGACCTCGTAGAGAATGAGGCGCTCGGCATCGATCGGCGGCGCGAGCACATGATTGACCTGGCGGTAGGCGGCACCACCCCCGCGAAGCTCACTGGACATGTCGGCCGGTTCGAGGATACGCGCCGGGTAGCGGCCCTCGGCCGGTGCCGAACCGATGGCGAACTCGAATGCTTCGTCGGTGGCGACGATCTCAATCGCGACGCCGGGTGGGGCGTAGGCGATGCGGGGCATCTCCTCGAACACCGAGGTGCGGGACAGGGTGGTCTCGATGTCGCCGACCTTCACAGTGGCCGAGCCGCTGATCGGCACGACCGCGGTCTCCTGGTCGGCGAGCAGGTGGTCGTGGCGGTCGACCGAGTTCAGGCCGACGACGGCGAAGCTGAGATAGGTCCACCCCGCCGACTCGGGCGTGATCTCCATCTGGACAGTCTTCGACCGGTCGGGCGTGAAGAGGTGTTCGTTCATCAGATGATCTCCGTGATCAGGACAGGACGGCCTTCGTCCATCGCGCGCTTGGCGGCCATGCCGATGACGAGCGGGGCCCGACCGTCGGCACCGCTGACCGGTGTTGGGGTGCCGTTCTCGACGGCGGCGACGAATGCCTCCCACTGATCGAGATAGCTGGCGGTGTAGCGCTCGAGGAAGAAGTTCTGGAGTGGGGGCTGGCGATAGCCCCCGGCGGTGGCCACGAGAGCGTTGGTGTCGTGGTGGTTGTTCGACTGGGCCATGCCGCTGCTGCCGAAGGCCTCGACCCGCTGGTCGTAGCCGTAGACGGCACGACGACTAATGTCGATCGTGGTGAGGCAGCCGTTCTCGTGGGTGAGGACGATGACGGCGGTGTCGACATCGCCGGCCTGCCCGATCGCCGGATCGACCCGTACGCGGCCGAGGGCGTAGACCGACTCAACCTCGCTGCCGGTCACGTAGCGGGCCATGTCGAAATCGTGGATTGCCATGTCGTTGAAGATGCCGCCCGAGACTTCGATGTAGGCGATCGGCGGCGGGGCCGGGTCACGGCTGGTGATGTTGACGACCTCGACATCACCAATCGCGCCATCGGCGACGGCATCCGCAACTGCCTTGTGGGACGGATCGAACCGGCGGTTGAAGCCGATGTGCAACGACACGCCGGCGGCCTCGACCGCTGCGAGCGCGCGGTCGACTTCGGCGACATCGAGGCTGATCGGCTTTTCGCAGAAGATCGCCCGACCGGCTTCGGCCGCTGCGATCATGACGTCGACGTGGGTGTCGGTGGAGGTGCAGATCGCGACTGCGTCGGCGTCGATCGCCAGTGCAGCTGCGAGGTCGGTGGCGACGGGAACGTCGAGTTCGGCACCGACGTTCTCGGCCGCTTCAGCGACGACGTCGAACACGCCGACGACCTCGGCGCCGGCGACCCGACGGTGAAGATAGGCAGCGTGCATGGAACCGATACGGCCACAGCCGAGCACAATGAAACGAACAGTCATAGCGAAACTCCGTCTTTGTCGATGGGAAATGGACTAGCGAATACAGCGCCGGTTTGACCGGCAAGTCAACACCGGTGGCGATGCCGTCGGCTGCAGCCGACGCAGCAGCGGCCTCGACCGAGTCGAGGAAGTCACGCATCTCGACGCGGTAGGTGTCGAGGAACGGCGAGAACCAGTCGTCGCCGATGGCTCCGGCAACCACGCCGTCGGCCCGAACCGCGGCCCGGAGAAGGTCAGCAGCGACGACATTGCCGCTCTCCGCCGTGACCTCGACCGAGACCTCATAGCCGGTGGCGATGTCGTCAAAGTCGAAGCTCATGGCGCTACCAACCTGCTCGCTGATCAGCCTTGCCCTCGTCGAGTTCGGCTCGGGCCTGACGCACCGATTTGTATGCCGACACCTCAGGCACACCGACCTCCCACCATGAGCCACCCTCGGTCCACGAATTCTGGTGTGTCTGGAGGGCGATGACTGTTGTGCGGTCGGCTTCCTTGGCCCGCTTCCAGGCGGCCTCGAGTTCATCGATCGTCGACACGGTCTCGGCGTTGCAACCCATCGCGGCGGCGTGGGTAGCGAAGTCGACCCGTACCTCCTCGACGATCTTGGAGTCGGCGAGCAGGTTGTTGAAGGGGGCACCGCCCTGGTTGACCTGCAGCCGATTGATGACGGCGAAGCCGCCGTTGTCGCAGACGATGACGATCATCTTGTGGCCCGACAGCACTGAGCTGTAGAGGTCGCTGTTCATCATCAGGTACGAACCATCACCCACGAAGACAGTGACGTCTTTGTCAGGCAACGCCATCGATGCGCCCCAACCACCGGAGATCTCGTAGCCCATGCACGAGAAGCCGTACTCGCAGTCGAAGCTGTTGAGCGCTTTTTGCCGCCAACCATTGTTGACCTCACCCGGGAAACCGCCGGCGGCAGCCAGGGCGAAATCGTCGGAGCCGGCCAACCGGTCGACGACGCCGACGACTTGGGCGTAACTCGGAAGTTCATCCCCGTTGGCATCAGGAGCGGCGATCTTGTCGATGTAGGCGTGGTACTGCGACACCTCGGCCGATGCCGTGTCGCTCCATGACTCGGGCGCTCGATAGTGCCCGATGCGACCAGTCAGGTCGGTGAGCGCTTCGCGAGCGTCGCCGACGACCGGGAGGGCCAGGTGTTTAGTGGCGTCCCAGCGGGCCGTGTTGATGCCGACGATCTTGACGTCGGCATTCTTAAAAACGGTCCACGAGCCGGTCGTGAAATCCTCGAGTCGGGTGCCGACCGCCACGACGACGTCGGCCTCGGCGGCCAGATTGTTGGCTGCCTCGCAACCGGTGACACCGATCGGACCGGCGTACATCGGGTGCGAAGCAAGAAGCGATGCCTTGCCGGCGACCGTCTCAACGACGGGGATGTTGTGGGTCTCGGCGAAGGCGGCAAGTTCGGCTTCGGCAAAGGAGTAGTGCACCCCGCCACCGGCGATGACAAGCGGCTTTTCGGAGTGCTCGATCGCAGCAGCGGCCGAATCGAGTTGATGGATGTCGGCCCGCTGGCGGGTCAGACGGTGGATCTGCTCGTCGAAGAAGCGAACCGGGAAGTCGTAGGCCGCGGCAGCGACGTCCTGAGGCAGTCCGATGAAGGCCGGGCCGCAGTCGGCAGGGTCGAGCATCGTCTGCACCGCGTGGGGCAGTGACGACACCACCTGCTCGGGCTTCATGATGCGATCCCAGTACCGGCTGACCGAACGGAACGCATCGTTGACCGTCGTCGACGGCTCACCGAAGTGCTCGACCTGCTGCAGCACCGGATCGGGCAGACGGCTGGCGAAGGTATCGCCGGCAATCAACAGCAACGGGATGCGGTTGGAGTGCGCCACACCGGCGGCGGTGACCATATTCGTCGCGCCGGGACCGACCGATGAGGTCGCCACCATGATCTGGCGACGACGTACCGTCTTCGCATAGGCGGTGGCCGCGAGCGCCATACCCTGCTCGTTTTGTCCCCGCCAGGTCGGTAGCTCGTCTTGATGCTGCTCGAGCGCGTGACCCAGGCAGGTGACGTTGCCGTGACCGAAGATCGCAAACACCCCCGGGAACAGCGGGGCGATGCTGCCGTCGGGCATCACGGACTTCTGGGCGATGAGGTACCTGACGATGGCGTCGGCCGTTGTGAGTCGGGTCGTCTCCATGATTTCTCCTGATTCAGTTCCAGGTGGCTCGAATCAGCCGCGCGGGCTCAACCGCTCGACGGTTTCCCACTTCTCGGACTTCCACGAGCGCAGCATCGCGTCCTGAACGCTGACGTAGTCGATCGCCTCAGCGAAGCCAGGCGTGTGCTGGCGGCCGTTCGCAACCGATGACAGATATTCGAACTCCTCAATGACCTTGAGGTCCTCGTACCCGATCGGGTTGGCGTCACCCGGCACAAAGTGGCCGTGATACGGGAAGCGGTCGCCGGAGTAGACGGTCTTGTAGCCGAGTTCGGGCTCGGAGGCGCGAAATAACTTCAACTCGTTCATCGTCTCGAGGTTCCACATCAGCGATCCCTTCGTGCCGTACACCTCGAAAGCGCACTGGCTCTGCGGACCCATGATCGAGCGGCTCGACTCGAACACGCCACGGGCACCGTTCTCGAACACGCACATCGCGCCGAAGTAGTCCTCGTTCTCGACCGTGCCGGTCGGGTCACCGGGCTTGCCGACGTCGTAGTGGGTGCCGCCCGGTTTGGGCAGCGGACGCTTAGGGATCTGGATGTGGCCCATACCGACGACCTTCTCGATGCCGCCGATCAGCATGTGGGCGAGGTCGACCGCATGGCTGAGGATGTCCGACGACACGCCGTGGCCGGCCTCGTCGAGCATGAAGCGCCACGAGAGCAGACCCATCGGATCGGCGCCGTACATCGAGAAGAAGCGACCCTGGTAGTTGGTGATCTCGCCGAGTTCACCGGCGTCGATCAGCTGCTTGGCGTACTGCACCAGCGGCGCCCGTCGGTAGTTGTAGCCGACACCCGTGATCACGCCGGCTGCGCGCGTGGCAGCTTCGATGCGAACGGTCTGCTCGGGTGTGCCGCCTACCGGCTTCTCGCAGAACACGTGCTTGCCCGCTTCGGCGGCAGCGATCGCGATCGGCTCGTGCAGCATGTTCGGCGCGCAGATCACGACGACGTCGATGTCGTCGTTGGCGATCAGGTCGTTCCAGTCGACGGAGCCATGACCAAAGCCGAAATCGGCGACGGCTTGATCGACCCGCGACGCTATGTTGTCGCTGATCATCACCAGTTCAGCGTCGAACTCGCGCTCAGGAAACAAGGTCGGGATTCGCAGGATTGATCGGGTATGGGCCTGGCCCATCCAACCGAAGCCGACGACGCCGACCCGGATCTTCTTGCGTGCACTCACGAGGAACATCTCTCTAGAACTTCGTAGACATGGGGATTGACACAGTCGACGGGACGCTCGCCGGTTAGGACCTGGCGGGCGTTCTCGATCGCGCCGGTGTACATCCGCACCCGGCCTTTGTCGGTTGCCGAGGCGATGTGCGGGGTGACCACAACATTGTGGCGGTTGAGGAGCGTGTGCCCGGGGTCGAGCGGCTCGGGGGCGGTGACGTCGAGGCCGGCGGCGTACACCTTGCCGGAGTCGAGCGCATCGACCAGTGCCTGCGTATCGATCACACCGCCCCGGGCCGCATTGACGATGATGACACCGTCCTGCATTCGGGCGAACGCTGCCGCGTCGAGCAGGTTCCGGGTCTCGTCCGTGAGCGGGGTGTGCATCGTGATGATCCGGCTCTCGGTCAGGACCGTGTCGAGATCGACCTGTTCGTGTTCGGCGACCTCCACATAGGGGTCGCAGACGATGACGCTCATATCCATCGCCGCGCACATGCGGGCGACCCGACTGCCGATCCGGCCATGACCGACCACCCCGATGGTGGCACCGCTCAACTCGATGCCCTCGTGCGCTGCGTAGAAGTCCTGCCGACCAGCCCGCAGGCGGGAGACATTGTTGGCGGTGAACTTGGACGCCGCCATGAGCAGGCTCATCGTGTGCTCGGCGGTCGAAATCGACGGCGCGTCGGGTGTGTTGCACACGACGACACCTTGCGCTGCGGCGGCATCGAGATCGACGGTGTCGAAGCCGATGCCCGACCGCGAGATCACCTTGAGCATCGCTCCCTTGGCGATGCGTTCGGCGGGCCACGGCGATGCGCCTGCGATCGCCGCTCGACATGTCGGAAGCTCGGCGTCGTCTGGGCCGACGACCTCCCAGTCGGGGCCGAAGAGTTCGTCGAATCCGGGTGGAAGCGGGCGATCGATGAAAATGCGTTCAGGCATGGGTGTTCTCTCGTGGAGCCGTCATCGGGAGTCGCGCTCCTGAAGGAAGGCATCGACCTCGGGACCGGTCGGCATGTCGTCGGCACACATCATGCGACCGGCGACGATGGCGCCTGCGGCATTGCCGTACCTAACGGTGTCGGGCAGTGACCAGCCCTCGAGGAGGCCGTGGCAGAACGCGCCGCCGAAGGCATCGCCCGATCCGAGGCCACAGACGACCTCGACTGGGTAGGGCGAGAGCCGTTGGCGTAACTGTGGGGTGGCAACCATGACGCCGTCGCCCCCGAGCTTCACGATCGCAGCGTCGAGGCCTCGATCGAGCATGCGGTCGGCCGCCTCGTCGGGATCGTCAGTGCCGATTGCGACCTCGCATTCCTTGCGGTTGCCGATGGCGATGGTGACGTGGTCGAGCATCGGCGAGATCGCCGCATGGGCCTGCTCCTCGCTGTCCCAAAACATCGGACGCCAGTCGAGATCGAGCACGGTGTGATGCTTCCGATGGCGACGCTGCAACAGTTCGGTGACGCTCTTGCGGCTGTGGTTGAACGCGAACCGGCTCGCCGGGATCCAGAAGATGCGCGCCGCGTCGACCGCGTCGAGAAGCTGTGGTGTGGTCTCGATCTCCATGTCAGGAGCAGCAGGCTCTCGATAGAAGATGATCGTTGGGTCTTCTGGTGGGTCGAGTTCGGCGAATGCCAGCGGTGTTTTCAATGTCGGATGGGTCGCGACGAAGCGCGGGTCGACGTTGAAGGTGTTCCGCAGTGCGTCAGCGACGTACCGGCCGAACTGGTCGTCGCCGACGCGTGTCGCAAGGGCGACGGTGTGGCCGTAACGGGCGGTGGCGACGGCGACGTTCGTGGCCGTTCCGCCGATGGACTTCCGGAAGGTCGTGACGTCGGACATCGTCACGCCGGTTTGTTCGGCGTAGAGGTCAACGCTCACCCTTCCGATCGAGAGAAGATCGAGCGACGACATCGACGATCAGCCTCCTTGACCCTGCAGGTCGATCTCGGTCGAGTGGGGCCACGGCTCCCGGTGACGGGTGCCTCGGGTGGCCTCCTGGGCCGTGCGGAGCGTCGGCGGGATCCAGTTCACGAGGCCTTGTGACCTGCGGTGAACTCCGCACTAATAGCACGGAGGTATTCGATGCTCCGGAGAACATCGACCTTGGGGCCTTCACCCGGCGCCGGTTCGCCGTCGGTGATGGCCGCGTCCTGTTCGAGCACGTACCAGCCGTCGTAGCCGCTGCGTTCGAGGTCGGTGACGACCTCGGCGACCGGCACATCGCCATCGCCCATCGGGCAGAACATGCCGTTTTGCACACCCTGCATGATCGACTGCTCGCCACGAAGGACCGGTGCGGCGAGGTCGAGGCGCACATCCTTGAGGTGGACATGCGCAATGCGATCACGGGCATCGGCGAGGAACTCGACGGGGTCGTAACCGCCGATCATGAGGTGGCCCATATCGAAGGTCCAGCCGACCCGGCTGCGTTCGAGCACGTTCTTCACGTCGCTCGGTCGCTCGATCATCGTGCCGAGATGGGGGTGGATCGCCTGCGACATGCCATGGGCGGCGACGACCTCTTCGATCTCATCGAGCATCGCCGCAGCGTAATCCCAGGCCGCCGAACCGATCTCCACGCGGGGCGCCCAGTCGAAGCTGGTGACCATCGACGTGATGAACAGGTGGCCGCCCGCTCCTCCCATCAGCGCTGCGGCCCGTTCGGCGGCGGCAAGGCTGGCATCGCGCTGGGCAGGGTCGTGGAGCACGACCGGAACGAAGCCGCCAATCATTTTGAGGTCAAAGCGCGCACACAACTCGCGCAATTCGCCGGGGTCGATCGGGAGATAGCCGTCGGAACCGAGTTCGGTGGCGACAAACCCAAGTTCCTGCATCTCGGACAGCACACGTTCGACCGGGAGTTCCAGACCCCAGCCGGGGACCTCGCAAACACCCCAACTGACGGGTGCTCCGGCAACCCGCTGGAAGAAACTGCTCAAACCCGACCCCGAGGACAACGTTTTGCCCCGACGCGCAATTGCGTTAGAGCGCTCTAAATCTTACGGTGACCCCCGTACTTGTCAAGCCCAACGACGGTGAGCGACGCTTTCGCAAGGGGGAGCCGACGAGATGAGTCGTCCGACGATGGAGACCGTGGCCGAACGTGCCGGGGTTTCTCGCGCTCTCGTGAGCCTGGTGATGAACAACTCGTCAAAGGTCAGCGACGCCAAGCGCGAGGCGGTGCTGCACGCAGCAGAGCAGCTCGGGTACCGGCCGAACCTCCACGCCCGCAACCTCGCCCAGGCTCGCACTAAGACGCTGGGCATGATCATCAACGACATCCACAACCCATTCTTTGCCGAGGTCGTGTACGGGGTTGAGGCCGCCGCCGACGACTACGGCTTCGACGTGTTGATCCTCAACGGTGGGCGCGACGCCGAAAAGGAGCGGCGGGCCGTCGAAACCCATCTGCAGTTCCAAGTCGAGGCGTTGATCCTCGTCGGCCCCAAGCTCGACGATGACGACATCGTCCGAGCGTCTGCGGTGGTACCGACCGTGGTGGTGGCATCCGGCCGCGACAACCCTGGAGCCGACACGATCACCACCGACGACGAGCGCGGCACCGCCCTCGCGGTCCGGCACCTCGTCGAACTCGGCCACACCGACATCGTCCACATTGACGGAGCCGCCAACATCTCCTCACGCGCCCGGTCGCGCGGCTATGAGAACGCCATGCGCTCGCTCGGGCTCGAGCCGCGAACCCTGCGAGGTGGCGACGACGAAGCAGATGCCGAGAGCGCAATCGTCAAGCTCGCCGAGACCGATTCGATGCCCACCGCAATTTTTGCCTTCAACGACCTCGTCGCCGCCGGCGCGCTCAGCACCCTCGAAGCGGCAGGGCTGCGGGTTCCCGACGACGTATCCGTCGTCGGTTACGACAACACGTTCATCGCCGAGCTCAACCACATGTCGCTCACGACGGTCAATCAGCCGCGACATCAGATGGGTCAACTGGCGATCCGGACGGTCCTAGAGCGCATCGAGGACGACCGCACCGAGCCCACTCGTATCGACCTCGCACCGACCCTGTCGGTGCGGCGATCGACGGCGCCGCCCCGAAAGGCCTGACATGACGGAGCGAATCCGCATCGGCATCGTCGGCGACATCGGC
This sequence comes from Acidimicrobiaceae bacterium, assembly GCA_002729125.1. Lineage (GTDB taxonomy): Bacteria > Actinomycetota > Acidimicrobiia > Acidimicrobiales > Aldehydirespiratoraceae > UBA11606. Next base: position 55,780 of record PBTQ01000011.1, read on the forward strand.
AGCCACTTCCTCTACCTCGCCCGATGGTTCTTTGGCGAGGTCTCATCGGTCGACTGCCTCTCGCGCTCGTTCATCGAGCGCGCCGACCGACCCGACGGTCGCCCCTACGAGCGCGGTGAGGACTCGGCGCTGATCACCCTCGAGTTCACCTCCGGCGCCTATGCCACCGTGCAGTCGGTGCGCGGCGTGAAGGTCGGCGAGTCCGGCCCAGCCGCCGAACTGCCGATCCCCGACGACATCTGGAACGGTGCTCGCCGCGACAATGTGCACGACAGGTACCGCGACATCTTCCGCGGATCAGGCGCGATGATCGGCGACTTCGTCCACGCCGTCCGCACCCGCCGCCCTTGCGATCCCGACTTCGCCGAAGGCCTCCGCATCCAGCAACTGTGCGACGCTGCGGACGAAAGCGCCGCTGCCAGCGGAGTTCGACTGTCCGTGTGAGTGCCCGCATCGCACTCGAAGCAGCGCTCACTCTCGCAGCAGTCGCCTGTGGCATCGATGACCCACTGACGGCCGTTGACTGGGTGGTGATTGGTGTCGCCGCCGATTGCTGCAGCCTCGAGCCTGCCTTCGGCACCGGTGTCGCCGTTATCCACGGCGACCAGGTGCTGGTCGTCACGACGGCTCACACGGTCGCTGGCTCCGATGAGGTGAGCCTGCGCCAACCCTTGGGCCTTGCGGTCCCCGCCGAGGTCGTCGCCTTCGACCCCGATCGTGACGTCGCCGTGATCCGAGCCAACGAGATGAGGTACGGGCGGCCGATGAGCGAGCCCTCGACGGGCGCCGCAGCGACCGCCGTGGCGTGGAGTCCCGACGTCGGCCTCGAATCCTTCGACACCACGATCACCCACCTCCTTCGAGTGACGCTCGAGGACATCTACATCGAGGATGTCGTCGAGCGGCGCGCATTCGAGTTCGACGGTGCGATCACCGCCGGCGATTCAGGTGCGCCGATCTTCTGCGAGACCGGCGACGTGCTCGGGATCGTCTACGCACGCAGCCGTGAACGTAATGCGGGCTTTCCGTCGTCGACGCCGGAAATCCGGCCAGTGCTGGATTCCGTCACCGATTCCCGCGCCGACACCGGCCGCTGCATCTAGCCTCCGATCCCATGATCCTGGGTTTCGACGTCGGCGGAACGAACGCACGGGCATTGCTCATCGAGCCGGAGACCGGCGACATCATCGACCGCGACCGCGAGTCGAGCGCCGGCACCGGTCCTGTCCTGCTCGAAACGCTCGTCCGGATGATCGACCGGATGACACGAAACCACCAGGGTGAGCTCGAGGGCATCGGTCTCGGCGTGGCAGGCCTCGCCCATCGCTCGGGGGTCATCCACTACTCCCCCAACCTTCCGGATCTCGTCGAGTACCCGTTGGGCACCGAACTCGCCGGCCGAACCGGCCGCGACGTGACCGTCATGAACGACGCGACCGCCGCCACCTGGGCCGAGGGCAAGCTCGGCGCCGGGCGGGGCAGCGACGATTACATGCTCATCACCCTCGGCACCGGTATCGGCAGCGGTTTCGTCTGTGGAGGCCGGTTGATCCATGGCCACAACGGCTTCGCCGGCGAGTCGGGGCACATGGTCGTCGACGCGAACGGCCCGACCCACCACACCGGCCAGCGGGGTCCCTGGGAGTACTACTCGTCGGGCACGGCGCTCGGCCAGATCGGACGCTCGCAAGCCCAGATCGGCCTCTTCCCTTCCGCGCTCAGTCTGGCCGGGTCGGTCGCAGCGATCACCGGCTTCACGGTCGCCGAAGCGTTGAACCGAGGCGACAAGGAAGCCAAGCGCATCTTCGAAGGCTTTTGCCGACAGGTGGCGGTCGGTCTCGCCAACCTCGTCATGATCTTCGACCCGGAGCGCATCATCCTGGGCGGGGGGCTCACCGACGTCGGCGAACCACTCCGGGCAGGAACGAAGTACTGGCTCGACGAACTCACACTCGGTGCCCGGTACCGACCCGAGGTCGAGATCGTGATGGCCCAACTCGGCGACGACGCCGGCGCACTCGGCGCCGCGCTCTGGAGCCGAGAAGCCGCCAACTAGGTCTCGGCCTGGATCGGCGGGACCACCAACTCAACTGCGACGAGCAGGGCGCCTGCCACCACGAGCAGCCCGCCGCCGACCCACCCGAGCATGGCGTACTCACCACCGACGACCAGCACACCGGCAACGAGTGGGCCCAGCGCTCGCCCGAAGGCCATGGCGGCCTGGGCGTCGCCGGCACGTTCGGTCGGGAACCGGGACCGCTCGGCGAGCAGGGTGTACGAGCCGGGCACCGCCATCCAGAACGCGGCGCCCCAGACACAGAGCACGAACCACAGCACCGCCGACTGGTCGGCCTGGGTCGAGATCACCGCACAGACCCCGGTGAGCGCGAAGTAGCCACCGGCGAAGCGTCGATGACCGCGGAAGCGAGCCGCCGGGATGCTGACCAATGCGTTCGCCGAAAAGGCCAACGAGATCACAAGCGCACTCATTCCGTAGCGGTCGGCGGCGATCGCGCCCATAAAGACGAATACGGCCGAGCCACCAAACGTGGCGATGGTCAGGGCCGCGATGACGACCAACGCAGCCCGAACAGCGCGATTGCGACCGGTGGGTGTGCGGTCGGGCACGACGATGGCGGGCACCCAAACGAGCGGTACGAGCGAGACGCCGGCGAGCACGAGGAACACCGCACGGACTTCGCTGAGCTCGAGTAGCACGCCGATGATCGGCGCCGACACGACGGCAGTGAGTGGCCCGACCGTGGTGATGTCGCCCGTCCGCTCATCGTCACCGAAGACCTGTGAGTAGGCGAGCCAGGTTAGGACACCGAGAGCGAGGCCCGAGACCGATCTCGTCACGACCAACACGACGAACGAGCTGACGAGCGCCGCCACGACATTGGCCGCCGACAGTGTCACGAGCGCGACGACGAAGAGGCGCCGGGACGGGTCGACGACTCGCCCCGCTGTCCACGAGCCAACCACGAACGAGCCGAGCTGGGCGGCCGAGAACAGCGCTGCGGTTCCGGTGGAGACCTCGAACTCCGTCGCGAGCGGGGCGAGGACGAGTGGGGTGGCGGAGAAGGTCGCCATTGCCACGGCCATCGCGGCGACGAGACCGATCTCGGTGTGCAGGCGAAGCGCGTTGAGAAGCCGGAATGGGACCTGCACGACGTCACCTTACGCCCGTCCGCGGAACCACGATCGGAGTTAGCCACCGGACCAACTAGATTCTCTGCCATGCCTGATCTCCGCAGTCAGACCACCACCCAGGGACGCAACCAAGCCGGTGCCCGAGCGCTCTGGCGTGCCACCGGCATGACCGACGACGACTTCCACAAGCCGATCATCGCCGTGTCGAACTCGTTCACCCAGTTCGTACCCGGCCACGTCCACCTCAAGGATCTCGGGCAGCTCGTGTGCCGCGAGATCGAAGCCGCCGGCGGGGTGGCGAAAGAGTTCAACACCATTGCGGTCGACGACGGCATCGCCATGGGGCACGACGGCATGCTCTACAGCCTCCCGAGCCGCGATCTCATCGCCGACTCGGTCGAGTACATGGTCAACGCCCACTGCGCCGACGCGCTGGTGTGCATCTCCAACTGCGACAAGATCACGCCTGGCATGTTGATGGCGGCAATGCGCCTCAACATCCCGACGATCTTCGTCACCGGCGGACCGATGGAGGCCGGGAAGACTAAGCTCGCCGGTGTCGAGGTCAAGCTCGACCTCATCGACCCGATGATCAAGGCCGGCGACACGTCCGTCAGCGACGAGGACGTGCAGGAGATGGAGCGCTCCGCCTGCCCGACCTGTGGGTCGTGTTCGGGCATGTTCACCGCCAACTCGATGAACTGCCTCGCAGAGGCGCTCGGTCTGGCGCTGCCGGGCAACGGCACCGTCGTCGCCACGCACAGCGATCGCGAGCGGCTTTTCCTTCAGGCCGGTCGCCAGATCGTCGATCTCGCCACGCGGTACTACGAGAAAGAGGACGACTCGGTCCTCCCCCGCTCGATCTGCACCAAGGAGGCGTTCGAGAACGCAATGACCCTCGACATCGCAATGGGCGGCTCCACCAACACCGTGCTGCACATTCTCGCTGCCGCCCGCGAGGCGCACGTCGACTTCACGATGGCCGACATCGATCGACTCAGCCGGCCCTCCCCCGCCATCTGCAAGGTCGCGCCCGCCGCCGACACGTACCACATCGAAGACGTCCACCGAGCCGGCGGCATCATGGGCATCCTCGGAGAGCTCGACCGGGCCGGACTCCTCCACACCGAGCAGCCCACCGTCCACGCCCCAACGATGGCCGCCGCCCTCGACGAATGGGACATCATGCGCGACCCGTCGTCGGAAGTGCAGGAGTTCTACCGGGCCGGA
>PBTQ01000058.1 GCA_002729125.1 Acidimicrobiaceae bacterium
CAGCACCATCTCGTCGATGGTCGATGTGCAGCTGCCGATCACCACCCACCCGTTGCAGGCAGCAGTCACCGAACCGGTGAAGACGTTCTTGCCGACTGTCGTCGTGTCAGGTTCGCTCCACGTCTACGTGAGCCAGACCGACCGCGGCGAACTCGTCTTCGGCGCCTCGGTCGACCCCGTTGCTACCTACAACATGAGCGGCACGCTCGAATTCACCGAAGAGCTCGCCGGGCACGTGCTCGAGCTCATGCCGGGCATCTCGAAGATGCGCCTGCTGCGACAGTGGGCCGGCCTCTGCGACATGACCCCCGACTACTCGCCCGTCATGGGCCCGACCACAGTCGACGGGTTCTATGTCGACGTCGGGTGGGGCACCTACGGCTTCAAAGCCGGCCCTGTGTCAGGAGAACAGATGGCGGCCTGCGTCGCGAACGGCGCCACGCCGGAACTCATCAAGCCCTTCGAACTCAGCCGTTTCACCGAGGGAACCCTCGTCGGTGAAAAGGGCGCTGCTGCGGTGGGGCACTGATCATGTTGTTGGTTCCTTGCCCCCACTGCGGCCCGATGAACGCAGGCGACCTGACCTACAACGGCGAGTCGCACCGTCGACCCGACCCGAAGACCTGCACTCCTGAGGAGTGGCGCACCTATCTGTACCTGCGGGAGAACCCGTCGGGCTGGTTGCTCGAGAACTGGTACTGCAGCTCCGGTTGCCGCAAGCACTTCAAGATTGAACGCCACACGTTCACCGGCGAGTTGCGAGCGCCGGTGCTGCCCGGCCGCAAGCCCGGCGCGACCCAGGGAGACATGAAGTGAGTCAGCGACTTCCAGCACCGTTGGGTGACGTGATCGATCGTTCATCGGCGATCTCGTTCACCTGGAACGGCACGAAGCTCCAGGGCTTCGAGGGCGACACCATCGCCTCGGCGCTCTTGGCCAACGGCGAGCACATCCTCGGCCGCTCCATGAAGTACCACCGGCCCCGCAGCGTGCTGACCGCTGACTTCTGGGATCCCAACACGACCGTGCAGGTCGACGACGAACCCAACGTGCGTGCCTCGCATCGTAAACTCGCGGACGGCATGGCGGTGTCGGCGCAAAATGTGTGGCCGTCGCTGAAGTTCGATGTGAAAGCCGCCAACGGTCTCGTCGGCCGCTTCCTCACCGCCGGCTTCTATTACAAGACCTTCATGAAGCCGGCGAAACTGTGGCCGGCGTACGAACATGTCTTGGCGAAATTCGCCCCAGGCGGTGCCGTCGATCTCAACACGCCGCACGGTCGCTACGACAAGCGCTACGCCCACCCGGATGTCGTCGTCGCCGGCGGCGGGCCGTCGGGCATGGCTGCGGCGCTTGCGGCAGCGGCGGCCGGCTCCTCAGTGATACTCGTCGAGCACGAACATCAGCTCGGCGGGTACCTGCTCTGGGGCTCTGACGACGACCGGACAGCAGCCACCGGACTCGCAGCCGCTTGCGCAGCGGCTGGAGTCGAGATCCTCACGAACTCGACGGTTGCCGGGCGCTACGAGGACAACTGGATCTCAATCTCCCAGCGCAGCCACCCTGGTGTGATCGAGCGCCTCATCAAGGCGAGAGCCAAAACCCTCGTGGTTGCGGCTGGCACGATCGAGCGTCCGTACGTGTTCCAGGGCAACGACCTTCCCGGCGTGATGACGTCGGGTGCGGCCCAGCGGCTGATTCGGATGTACGGCGTGAAGCCGGGCACTCGAGCGGTGGTGTTCACGGCGAACGAATCCGGAGACTCGGCCGTCGAGGCCCTGCAGTCCGCCGGCATCTCGATCGCCCGCGTCGTCGACGCCCGATCGGGTGAGGGCATCACCTCCGCCTCCGGCTCGAAGAGCCGGGTGAAGCGGGTGACGTTGAGCGACGGCACCACGGTCGAGTGTGATCTGCTCGTCACCGCAGTCGGATGGACTACTCCGACGTCGCTGCTGAACATGGCGGGCGATCGGCCGGTGTACGACGCCGACGCTGCTCGCTTCTTCCCCGCCGGCCCACCCGACAACGTGCTCGCCACCGGCGGCATGGTCGGCGACGGCAGCCGCGACGAACTCATCGCTCACGGGCAAGCCACGGGCGAACTCGCCGCTGGCCGCGCTGCCGTCGTTCGCCAGCGCATTCAGGCCGCAACGGCCCGAGCGGCAGCGGTCGATGGGCCCGAACTCGACTACCCTGCCGACGAGCGCACCCCGCTCGACCGGGTCCGGCATCCCGAGCTGTACCGCTCCACGACCCACGGCATCGTCGACTATTCCGAGGACGTCTCCTCGAAGGACCTCTTCAGCGCCGCCGGTGAGGGTTTCGACTCGGTCGAACTCATCAAGCGGTTCACGACGGCGACGATGGGCCCGAGCCAGGGCAAACTTGAGACGGTCAACACTGTCGCCGTGCTCGCCGAGGCCCGGAACGAAACCATCGCCGAGGTCGGCACCACCGTGTGGCGTCCGCCGTACGCGCCGATCTCGTTGGGGGCACTCGCTGGGCGTATCAACGAGCCGACGCGGATCAGCGTGCTGCAACCCTGGCACGAGGCCAACGGCGCCACGCCCATCCTGGCCGGTCAGTGGGTACGCCCCGAGCACTACGGCGACCCCGCCGCCGAGGTACGCAACACGCGCACCAACGTGGGCGTCATCGACGTCACGCCGCTTGGCAAACTCGACCTGCAGGGCCCAGACGTCCCGAAACTCCTCAGCCTGCTCTACACCAACAAGTGGATGGCACTACCGATCGGAGGCGTTCGCTACGGCCTGATGTGCGCCGAGGACGGCGTTGTGCTCGACGACGGTGTCACCGCTCGCCTCGGGGAGGAGCACTACCTGATGACCACGACGTCGTCGGGCGCCGCCAAGATCTGGAACTGGATCGAGATGTGGCTCCAGACCGAGCATCCCGACTGGCAGGTCCACGTCACACCGGTGACCACCGGCCTGACATCGATCAACATCGCAGGTCCGAACTCCCGCGAGTTGCTCGGCCGTCTCACCGACGACATCGATCTCGACCCGGACGCATTCCCCTACATGAACGTGCGCCGAGGCGCGATCGCCGGTGTTGAGAACTGCATCGCCTGGCGCATCGGCTTCACCGGTGAACTCTCCTATGAGATCCACGTGCCTTCGGGCCACGCAGTGCACGTCTGGGAACAACTCCTCGAGCAGGGCGCCGATCTCGGTGTGAAGGCGTTTGGCCTCGAGGCGCAGCGCATTATGCGACTCGAGAAGGGACACTTCATCGTGGGCCAGGACACCGACGGCCTGTCGAAGGCGCCGGTCACCGGCCTGAACCCACTCCTCAAGCTCGACAAGGACGACTGGGCAGGCATGCCCGAGGTCGCCTGGACCATGGAGTCTGGCGACCACCCGGTCATCGTGGCGTGTCAGCCCGACAACGGCTCGGTTATCCCGGAGGAGGCGGCGCAGATCCTGCGAGCTGGCACCACCGAGATCGTCGGCCGCATCACGTCGAGTCGCATGTCCCCAACCCTGAACCGGTCGATCTGCCTTGCGCAGGTCACCAAGGAGTTCGCCGACCCGGGGACCTCGCTCGAGGTCCTGCTGATCAGCGGTGAACGCATCACAGCGACGGTGCAGGAACATCACGCCCACTTCGATCCGGAAGGAGCGCGTCTCCGTGGTTGAGATCACCCAACTCGATTCGATGCCCAAGGCCAGCGTGCGGGCCGCAGACGGCACCGCAGCGGCCGCTGCACTCGGCCTGGACTTTGGCTCATCTGAGCAGCGCGACGACACCCTCGTCGTTCGGATCCGACCCGACGAGTGGTACCTGCTCGGCGATGGCGCTCCGGCGATGGCGGCCGGTCTCGACCTCTCGGGCTTCGCCTCGACGGTTGACACCAGCCACAGCCGCACCGCCGTTCGCATCACCGGCGATCGTGCCGCCGACACGTTGGCCAAGCTTGGGAGTGCGGACTTCAGCGACCACATGACCCCCAACGGCGCATCAATGGGTATCGGCATCGCCGGCGTCACATGCGACATCGTGCGTGACGACCAACACGGCGTGCGGAGCTACCTGCTGCTGCTTGACGGCAGCTTTGTCACCTATTTCCTTGGCGTGTTGCACGACGCCGCATCGGAGTTCTGAGCAAGACGTGTGTTTGACCGGCGCCCGATCGGTCGAAAGTCTCTTCCGTGGCAAACACGACACTCGAACACCAAGCCATCGACATCCGTCGGGCCTTTGACGCCCACGGCTCGACGATTTTCACCCTGTGTCGTCGGTTTCTCAACGATGCAACTGCTTCGGCGCTCACCCGCGATATCTTCGTGGCCGTCGCCGCTCGGGGCGAAGCTGACCAGGCTCCGGCCCTGCTCGACGAAACGGCACGCCGACTCGCCGCCCATGCCGACCCGAATGCGGTCGCAGAAGCGGCCGAGCGAATCCGGGTTGCAGATGGGCTCCGGAGACTCGCCGAACCTCGTCGCCGCCTCGTCACACTGGCGCTGATCGACCACCTCGACCATGCAGAGATCGCGGCTCGCACCAGCACCTCGGCACTCGAGGTTGCGGCAGAGATCCGTGCCGGGCTCGCGGCGATTCGGACCCATATGACCGCCATGGCTCCGGTCTAATCCCCGACTGTTTTCAGTGCCGAATTCACTAGTAACACAGGTCGTAGATGCGGTGAGCGTGGCGAATAGCCGCTAGAACGGCACCATAACCATCGATTGTGAAGCCTTCGGTAGTACTCGCATGGCGGCCCTCGACGAAGCCGGGCAGCTCGACCGTCGACGGCGCTCGGCCGAGCGCAGCTTCGACCATCGGACGGGGCAGCAGAACTCGACCGTCGTCGCGCCGTCGACCACGGGCGGCAATCAATAACTCGGCGTGCCGATTGGGGGCATCAGCCATGCCAACCTCTTCGAGCATCTCGAACGCATGCTCGACGATGCGGTCCCGGTCGATGTCTGACTGCGGCCGGTAGGCGCCACCCGACGGGGCGGGGTGACGACCGGCATCGGCGGCGGAGCCGGCCGGGTGCGGTTGCCCCGGCAAGCCACGGGTTAGGACCCGGCCAGCCGATTGACGGTGGCGAGCAACTGCTCGACCTCGGTTCGGGTGTTGTAGTGACTGGCCGAAGCACGAATGCAGTTCTCGATGCCGAGCGGTTCGAGCACGCTCGCGGAGTAATAGTCCTGCTTTCGAGCATGGGTCCGCACGCCCTCGGCGTTGAGTGTGTCGACGACATCGAGGCTGTCGTGGCCCTCGATCCAAAACGACACCATGCCGGAGCGATGCTCACTCGCCTCGGGGCCGACCACGTGCACGCCATCAACCTGACCCAGGCCGGCCAAGCCGCCTGTGCCCCACATCATGGCGTCGACGAGATCCTGCTCTTGGTCGCAGATCGCAACGGACGCCGCTTCGAGCCGAGCCCTCGGTTCGGTTTCGTCGCTGACCTCGGCACCGAGCCATTCGAGGTACCGCACGACCTCGGAAAATGCGGCATAGGCCGAGGCGTCGCGCGTGCCGAGTTCCCAGCTGTTGGCGGGTGCACCGGCGAGTTGATCGTGCGGTGCCGTTGCGAGGCGGTCGGAGACCCATGCGACACCAAAGTTGTGCCGAGAGAACAGCTTGTAGCCCGATACGACGTAGCCGTCGATCCCGTAGTCGTCGACGGCGACATGGCCGTGGGCTGCGTGCTGAATGCCGTCTACGATGACGAAACACTTGGGCGCGACCGCCCGGATCTCGGCGGCGATGGCCTTCACATCGACATGCATGCCTGTGACTGGGCTGGCATGGATGATCGTCGCCACCGCAAGGTCGGGCGTGATTGCGGGGCGGTACTGCTCTACGCTGACGACCGTCGACGCTGTGTCGAAGTCGACCTGCTCGTAGGTCATGCCGGCGACCTCGGCCCATCGGCAACTGGCGCTATAGGTCGCTGGGTGCTCGAGATGGCTGCCGAGGATCTTCGCCCCGCTCGACGCAAGCGTTGCGTTGCGGATCAACCGACCAAGTAGTTCCGTACCGGACTCTCCGATGAACACTTCGCCGCTCGCCGCCCCCATCAGCAGCTTCATGTCCTCGCGGCCCTGGGCGATGATCTCCATGAGGTACTGCGAAGCGGCGTTCGCCCGACCCTGGTTATCGGGGAAGGCCATCAGCTCGGCCGTGCGTTCCACAGCTGCCTTCAGGGTGAGAGACCCACCGGCGTTCTCGAAGAAGGCACGGGGTCCCTGGATGGGGCACACGTCCGTGTGGTGAAAGCGATCGCGGATGGCGGCCAACAGGGCAGGATCGAAGCTCACAAGCGCGGATCTTGCCACAGTTACTGGCGCGAAGCGGTGCGACAGGCACGACGCTGCTCTCGATCAGAGACCCCTATTCGATGCGACCGAAGAGGTGTCACTTCACGGACACAGGCACGAAACACTTCGGTCTTAAGATCCGATTGCATCGAGCCCGCACCTCACCATCATCGTCGAATCTGACGGCCACCTCGACTGGCGACCGGAGCCAGCCTTGTCGGTGGCAGGCGGGAGCCATGAACAGGTGGTAGACGTGGAGCTTTAGGGGGACGCGACAATGGAGTACCGAGACGGTCCTCTTGGACCGCAGTGGCGAATCCTCTGGCGATTGGAGTTCTCTCATGCGGGTGGTTAGAGACGGCGCACTGGCCGTCCATCAACAGCTTCGTGTCGGGCCGGGCCACCTTGGTAGTGACGGCCCAGCAGTCATGAACGGCCACCGGGTCTCGGCGGCGCGACTGGTTGTCGGTTCCATCGCCCGTCCCGGCTACGTCAGCGTGTCCGACGCCGGGGCCTGGGCACGGGTCGGCCTGGTCAGCGATATCGAACAGACACAAGTCGTCAGCGACTCGGTCGCTGAAATTGCGGCGTTCCTCGACATCCCCTGTACGCCTGCGACATGACCTCGAGGCCAGCAACCCTTTTGCGCGGCACGATCATCACCGTCGATCCCGATCGGCGGGTGGTCGACGACGGCGGAGTCGTCGTAACCGGCGAAACGATTAGAGCCATCGGCCCATTTTCAGTTGTCCGCGCTGACTACCCAGAGGCAACGATCGTTGGGGACTCGCGCGACCTCGTTGTTCCCGGCTTCATCAACGGTCATCAGCATCTAACTGGGGACCGCCTCCTGCAGGCGACAATTCCCGACGATCTGGAACCCGGAGCGGCGATCTTTGAGTGGGCGGTCCCGCTCCACGCCAGCCACACCCCCGACGATGACGAACTGTCTGCGACCCTGGCGTTGACTGAGAGTCTTGGGAACGGGATCACCACTACCGTCGAAGCTGGCACAGTTGCCCATCCCGAACGGGTTGCGGCAGCGGCGCGACGGGTTGGGGCCCGTATCACCCTCGGCACCTGGGGCTGGGACGTCGAAGAGGGGCCGTTCGCGGCGCCGGCGGACGAGGTCTTGGACCGTCAGCGGATGGTGATCGAACGCGACGAAGGGCCGTTGGTCACGCCATGGGTAACCCTTGTCGGGCACGACCTCATGTCCGACGCACTGGTCACTGGCGCTTCAGCTCTGGCCCGAGAACACGACACAGGGTTAACGTTCCATCTCTCACCGAGCGTCAGCGATGGAGAGCAGTATCTCGCCCGGACCGGACTGCGTCCGGCAGTACACCTGCGGCAGCTAGGGGTGTTGGGGCCCCACGTGCTGATCGGCCATGGCGTGCACATTGATGACGATGAACTCGAGGCAATCCTCGAAACCGACACGGCAGTCGCCGCCTGCCCGTGGGCGTACCTGCGGCTCGGGCAGGGCACGACCCGCGCCTTTCGTCACCTCGATCTGTGGCTTGGCGGTGGGCGGTTGGCGATTGGGTGCGACACCGAAAACGCCGGTGACGCGCTCGACGCGGTACGGGCTGCCGCCCTGTTCGCCGGCCTTGCGAAAGACGTTCCAATGGACCCAACAGTTTTCACGGCCCATCACGCTCTGGAGCTGCTGACCCGTTGCGGCGCAGAAGCAATCGGTATGGGCGACCAGATCGGGTCAATTGAAGTCGGCAAGCAGGCCGACCTCGTCGTGATCGACCGGCGCAGCCCGGCGTGGGTGCCGGTGTCGAGCGATCCCGTGCTCCAACTCGTGTGGAAGGGTGTGGCGGGTTCGGTTCGTGACGTCTGGATCGCTGGTAAGCGAGTGATCACCGATGGGTCTTCGACTCGCGTGGACATCGAAACAATCGCCGTCGAGGCTCAACGGGCCGCCATGTCGCTAGCCGAACGGAGCGGCGTTCGCCCTGCCCCCCGCTGGGGTTAAGGGCACGGACTCTTGCCTGAGCCCAGCAATTGAAGAGGGGCTCAGCGTCCAGCCAGGATGCCAGCGCGCCCAAACCCATCGATCGTTTCGGCCAACCCCTGAGACATCGACGGGCGGGTGACAGCTGCGAGGTTCAAGCTGACCGAGGTGAAGCCAAGGTCGGCAACGGCTTGAAGTTGCTCGACAACGCCGCTCGGACTGCCTACGACTGCGTAACGGGTGATCCAATCAGGCGGCACGAGATCGAACAGTTCCGGATCGTCGTGTCGACCCAAGTCGAAGTACCAGCCGGTGCTGCGAGCCAGCGCAGCGTCGATCGCTTCTAGCCGGTCCTCGCCCAGCTCGTCGGGGCGGATGATGGCCAAATAGTGAGCGACGTAACGCACGACACTATTACGAGCCAGTTCGGCGTCATCGGAAACACACAACGTCAACCGGGGGGCGACCTCGACGCTGCCGGACTCTCGCCCAGCCCGCTGCTCGCCTTCTGCGAGCCAGCTGCGGTACTGGTCCGCTATCGGCGAGGTGATGTGGCGAGCACCGACCAACGCAATGTCAGCCAGCTCTCCAGCCAAGCGCATTATCTGAGGGCTGCGCGTGCCGACCGAGATCGGCACCGGAGTCGCTGGTGGCCGAAACAGCTGACCACGCGCTGCAAACATTTCTCCGACCCGATCGATCTGTGCGCCCGACAAGAGGTCCCGAATGGTGGTGATCGCTTCTCGCAGAGCTCGAACGGGACGCTCGTACTCGAGGGCCAGATCCTCGAGGCCAGCACCGATCCCGATGCCTAGAAAGGCGCGCCCATTACTGATTTCTTGCAACGTCGCCACCATCGCTGCGAGCACGACGGGGTGCCGGGTGTAAGGGTTGGTGACCATCGAGCCGATGTGGATACGTTCGGTCGCGGCGGCGATCAGTCCCTGCAGAACGAAACAGTCCGTCCAAAAGACTACATCAGAGATCCCGAGGCGATCGAAGCCAACGTGTTCGGTCTGTTGGGCGAGTGCTACAACGTCACCAGCAGCCATACCCGGGGTGATCTCGGCTTCGATTGTCTCGAACACGTCGCTTAGTCCAGCATCGCCATCGACTTAGCGGTGATCCACTCTCCGGCCACGACCGTCTCGTAATGGGCAGGATGAAATTCATCGATCGTTGTCGGAATCGTTTCGATCACCGCACCAAACGACGGTTGGAAGAAGAATGGGACCGACACGCGATCTTGTTGAGCTGCGGCTCCTTCAGGGATCACGACCCGGTGCAGTGTCGAAACCCACTGGTCGTTGGTCCAGCGGGCCATGAGGTCGCCGAGGTTCACAACGAAGGAGTTCTCCACGAGCGGCACGTCGTGCCAGATCCCGTCGAGCGAGATCTGCAGGCCGGGAATCTGTTCGACTGAGATGATCGTGAAGGCTCCGTAGTCCGTGTGTGCCCCTCGCCGCAGCTGTCCTGCGCGCAAGTCAGCGGTAACGGGCGGATACCAGTTGGCCAACAACAAGGAGGTGTGGTCGGCGATCTTGTCGTCGAACCAGGTGTCGGGAAGATCGAGTGCAGCGGCGAACAGCGGCAACATCGCTCGACTCAACGCTTCGAGCTCGGCGTAGTAGGCCTCGAACGCGGGGCGCAGCTCGGACGGAGATGCCGGCCAAAGGTTCTCCAAGAAGATGGGCTCGTAGCCAGCGATCGTTGCCCGGTTTCGCACGACCGGATCGTCGAACCCGCTGATGTTGAACGACTCGCACAGGTCGGGCGGGGTGGCATCATCGCCCAAGGTCGATGCTAGCGACGTGGTGTCGAGCCCGAGATAGCCGCGGAAGTCGAACGGTCCCGGAGGCGCAACCGCCGACTTCTCCTCATGTGGCAGGTTGAAGAATCCTCGGGCTGCGTCGACGACCGTATCGATCAGCGAGTTGTCGATCCCGTGGCCAGTGATGACCAGAAAGCCATGATCTCGGCTCGCCTGATCGATTGCGGCTGCACACGCGGCTCGAGCCGTCGGGTCTCCACCGAGGGTCGGCGCAAGGTCGATGATCGGCACGGGAGCGACAGGCGCATCACTCATGGTTGACCTCCTCAGTCAGTAACGCTCAGTACACGGGGTACTTCGCCTTGTCGGGTAGACCGGAACGAGCAGTGATGGCTTCGCCAGCCTGCTGAGCAGCGGCGTACAGGGCTTCTTCGTCGATCGTGGTCATCGTTCCATCTTCGACGACGATTTGACCGTCGCACACCACCGTGTGCACGCCACGACCATCCGCAGACCATACGAGCTGATTCATCACGTTGAGCAACGGCCGCCATTCCGGGCGGTCGGTGTCGTGCAGCACCACGTCGGCTTTCTTGCCCGGTTCGAGTGAGCCGATCTGGTCATCGAGCCTCAGTGCCTTCGCCCCGCCCAGCGTCGCCATTTCGTATGCTTTTTCAGCAGGGAACATCTGCGGGTCCTGACGGGCGTCTTTGAACAGTCCAGCAACGAGATAGGTCGCCCGCATCAGATCCGAGTAGTTCGACGCATTATTGCCATCAGTCCCGATACCGACATTCATACCCGCCATCACCATCTCCGGCATTTTGCCGACCTGGGTAACGCCATAACTGACTTTGAGCGCAGTAGTAGGGCAGTGGGCGACACTGACGCCAGTTTCGGCCATAACCGCCAGCTCTTGATCATCGACCTGAACACAATGGGTAATGCACACGTCGTCGTCGAGCACACCGAGTTCAGCGAGGTGAACCATCGGACGCTGGCCAAACTCAGCGACGAACCCCTCGGGGTCGAGTTTCGCTGGCGACATGTGGAAGCTCATCCCAGTGCCGTGTTCGGTTGCGAGTTCGCGACCGGCCTTCCACAGCGGATCCGACGCAGTGGTGTGGCCAACCAGGATCGACCAGGCCGACACTCGATCATTGCTTGTGCCGCGGTGTTGTTCGAGTTGGTGTTGCAAGAACGCAATCGCTTGGTCAGTGTCTTGCTTATAGACCGACGGCTCAGGCGGAAGGTCCCATACCCACCGGCCAACCCTCCCACGGATTCCAACCTCGTCAAGACCGTCGATTACCTCATCGAGGAATCGAATGGTGCCAGCTTCAAGAAACGATGTGGTGCCTGACTTCAGCATCTCGACCGCAGCTAGTTGCCCCGAGAGGCGTTCCTCTTTTGCGGAGTGGACCGAGTACAGCGGGCACAGCCACATGAAGACGTTTTCTTCGAAGGGCGTATCATCAGGGACGTACCCGCGGGTGAGCGGCTCGCCGGTGATGTGAATGTGGGTATTGACCAGACCAGGGGTGACCACAAAGCGGTCGCCTCCAACGGTTCGGGCGGCGTCGTATCGGGCCTCTAAGTCGGCTGCTTTGCCGACATCGACAATCTGTGACCCCCGCACTGCGACCGCGCCATCACGGATGATGTCTCGGGTCGCATTCATCGTCACCACGTACCACCCCTTGATGAGAAGATCGATCGGTTCGTTCATGCGCTACCCCTTTTCTTGTAGCCCTCTGGCCCCCCTAAGTAAGGTAAGACCATCCGACCACGTCCCAACATAGTTCTTCACGATGCTTTCGACGAGTGCTGGTTCGCTGTTGCAGCGAGTGCCGAGATTGGCACGGGTCCAGTTGCTGTCACGTTGCGAAACCGGCCATACGTGCTTTGGAGAAACGCTGCTGGCGATCTGATCGCAACTGACGACCGGTGCAGCCATCGCGAAGCCAGGCTCTCAGGGGGAACGCTCGACCACGGGTGTCTCCGATGCCCCTATCACGGGTGGACTTTTGATGGAGCGGGCCGTTGCATCGAGATCCCTTCGTCAGGAGACGGCGCCCCGATCCCGCCCTCTGCCCATCTCGTGAAACGGCCGGTCGAAGAGCAATACGGCCTCGTTTGGCTGTGCCCAGGGACTCCTTCCCGTCCAATTCCAGCACTTGATGTCGAGAAGCAAGCCGACTCGACCCGCCTCAACACAGGCATGCAAGTCTGGAACTGCTCAGCCACCCGAATGATCGACAACATGCTCGACCTCGCTCACTTTGCCTACACCCACGTGGGCACTTTTGGGAGCGAAGCCAACAAGCAGGTTGAGCACTTCACCTTGACGCAGCTCGATGAGACATTCACCGGCTACGAGTACGAGGTCCTTGTAACCAATGAGGGTGACGCCAAGGCGATGTCTGGCACAGGTGAAGATCACGTCCGCATTGCGATGTCGACGGGGTTTGCCCTTC
>PBTQ01000059.1 GCA_002729125.1 Acidimicrobiaceae bacterium
CTCGACGATGGGCGGGTCGAGGAATTGACCAGCGGGCGCGACCGAGGCGCCGGTATCCGGGTTGTCGTGGGCGACACCACAGGCTTCGCCCACACCGCCGATCTCTCTGAGGCGGGGCTGTCGGCCGCCGCCGAGGCCGCTGCCGCCGCGGCGCGCGGCGGCGGGGGCGGGGCGAAGGTCGTCTCCGTCTCGCCGATCGATGTCGAACGTTCGGCCCCGGCGCGGATACCGCCCGAGGACGTCGCCAAAGCGACCAAGGTCGGCTTGCTCACCCTCGCCAACGAGGCCGCTCGGGCCCAGGGCAGCGCAATTTCCCAAGTGTCGGCCCGCTACGGCGACTCTCGTCGCCGCATCCTGGTCGCCAACTCCGATGGTGTGCTCGCCGAGGACGACCAGGTCCGCACCCTTTTCTCGGTGTCATGTGTTGCGAGCGGCGACACCGGTCTGCAGACCGGGCGAGAGTCGACCGGCCGCACTGTCGGCTTCGAGTTGTTCGATGAGGCTGATGTCGAGGAGATGGGGCGACGCTCCGCCGAACGTGCCATCACGAAGCTCTCTGCCCGACCGGCTCCATCTGGCGCTGTTCCCGTTGTGGTCGGCCCTGGCGGTGGCGGTGTGCTATTCCATGAGGCGTGTGGTCACGGCCTTGAAGCCGACCTGGTCGGCAAGGGGGCGTCGGTCTTCGCGAACCGTGTCGGTGAGCAGGTCGCTTCCCCGCTGGTCACGCTCATCGACGATGGCACCATGGCTGGCGAGTGGGGCTACTTTGCCATCGACGACGAGGGCCGTCCTGCCGGTCACAACGTCTTGATTCAGGACGGTGTGCTCACCGACTACATGTGGGATCAGCTCCGGGCTCGCAAGGAGGGTCGTCTCTCCTCGGGCAACGGCCGCCGCCAGAGCTACCAGCACCTCCCGATGGTGCGGATGACCAACACCTACATCACTGCCGGCCACGACGACCCCGAGGCGATCATCGCCGACACCGACTCCGGTGTGTACGTGGCGCAGCTCGGTGGGGGGCAGGTGAACACCGCCACCGGCGATTTTGTCTTCGGCATGACAGAGGCCTACCTGATCGAAAATGGCGAGATCACCGATCCGATCCGTGAGGGCAATCTGATCGGCAATGGCCCGGATGTGCTCACTCGCATCGATCGGCTCGGCCACGACTTCGCGATGGGGTCACCCGGCACGTGCGGTAAGGACGGCCAAGGTGTTCCGGTCGGCGACGGCACCCCGACGCTTCGGGTTACGTCGCTTACCGTCGGCGGTACGGCTGCCTGATCGATGTCGGAACTCCTTGACATCGCTACCCGGGTTGCCGGGTGGGCCAACGACGGTGAGCAGGTCGAAGTGTTCGTCGTCCACGAGACCGAGACCGAGGTTCGCGCCTACGAGGGCGAGGTCGAGTCCTTCACCCGAGCGGAGTCTCAGGGTGTCGGTGTCCGGGTCATCGTCGACGGCAAGCAGGGCTACGCCTATGCCGGCACTCTCGATGACACTGCGATGCAGGAGACCCTCCGCGAGGCCCGCGACAATGCGTCGTTCGCCGAACCCGACGAGTTCAACGGTCTTGCCGTGCCCGATGGTGTCGAGCCGGCGTCGCTCGAACTGTGGAGCGACACCGTGGGTACGTTCCCAACCGAGGACAAGATCGCCCTTGCGATCGAGCTCGAGCGGGCGGCGTTCGCCGCTGACACCCGGATCTCGGGCATCGAGTCGGCCGAATACATCGACACCGCCTACGAGTCGGCGGTCGCCACCTCGACTGGTATCGCTGCTGCGGCCCGCGAGACCGGCTGCTACGTCTCGGTGTACACGCTTGCCGAAGCCGATGGCGAGACCCAGACCGGGTTCGGGTTCTCGATCGGCCGCGACCCAAGTGAACTTGATCCGGCCATCGCCGCCACCGATGCTGCCGATCGGGCCACTCGTCTTCTTGGGGCATCGAAGCCGGGGAGCGAACGGCTCGCCGTCGTGTTCGACCCTTGGGTGACCGCCCAGTTCCTCGGCATCGTCGGCCACACCCTCACCGGTGAAGCGGTGTTGAAGGGTCGCTCGATGTTCGGCGACCGACTCGGCGACGCCGTCGCCAACCCGATGATCACCCTTGTCGATGATGCCACCGACCCGGCGGCGTTCACGGCGAGCGCGCTCGATGGAGAGGGCATCGCCACCCGCCGTACCCCCTTGATCGTCGAGGGCGAACTGCAGGCCTTCCTCCACAACGCGTATTCCTCCCGTCGAGCCGGTTTGTACTCGACCGGTTCGGCCGTCCGAGGCGGCTTCAAGAGCGGCCCGTCCGTCGGCGCCCAGGCGCTCACGCTTCTCCCTGGGAAGCAGAGTCAGGCTGACCTGATCGCCAGCATTGACAACGGCTTCCTTGTCCAGGGCGTCTCCGGGCTCCACTCGGGGGTCAACCCGGTATCGGGTGATTTCTCCACCGGGGCAGAGGGTCTGCGGATCCGCAACGGCGAACTCGCCGAACCGATCCGTGAGGTCACCATCGCGTCGACCATCCAACGCCTGCTCCAGGACGTTACCGGTATCGGCGACGACCTCCAGTGGCTGCCGATGAGTTCGGCGGGCGTCTCGCTCGTCGTGGGCGACGTCACCATGTCGGGCGCGTGATGGGGGCGATCCCCGAATCCCGGCGCCTTGCCCGTGAGCTCGTGAGTCGAGCTGACGTCGGCGAACAGGCGGAGGTTTGTGCCGGTTCGTCGGTGCGCACCGAGATCCGCGTCTATGACGGCGAGGTCGAGTCGCTCACCGTTGCCGAGAGCCGCGGAGTCGGTGTCCGAGTGATCCGCGACGGGCGGGAAGGGTTCGCCCACGCGGGCTCGTGGGATCCCGACGTCCTCGACACGCTCCTTGCGGAGGCTCGCGACAACATGTCGTTCGCCGAACCCGATGATCGGGTCGGCCTTGCCGAACCCGACGGCGTTGACGCCGCCAACATTAATCCCTGGGACGATCGGATTGAGGCGACCTCGGTCGACGACAAGGTTGCGATCGCGGTCGCGCTCGAAGCTGCCACCCGGGGCGCCGACCCTCGGGTCCGAGGCGTCCGCACCTCGATGTACGCAGACTCCCGTGGTGAAAGCGCCATCGTCTCCACGGCCGGGATCGACGGTTGGGATCGCGGTGCATCGGCATCGATCGGCACGCAGCCGCTCATCGACGATCCCGACGGCTCCACTCGCACCGGCTATGCGGGCGACGCTGCGGCGGCGCCCCAGTTGCTCGATCTCGAGGAGGTCGCCCAGCTTGCGGTCGAGCGGGGTGTTCGTCTTCTGGGGGCCGAACCTCCGACCACCGGTCGGCCACTGGTGGTGCTCGAGCCCCGGTTCACCGCAACGATCCTCGGCATCGTCGCCGGCATGCTTTCGGGTGAGCTGGCAGTGAAGGGCCGGACCCCCTTCGGCGACCGTGTCGGCGAGGCCATCGCCACCGATGCGCTCACGATGTTGGACGACCCCACCGACCCCGACTCACTCAGCGCCTCGGCCTTCGATGGCGAAGGTCTCTCCTGTCGCCGTGTTCCGCTGATCTTGGAGGGTGTCTTGCAGGGGTTCCTTCACGATGCTCGCAGCGCACGGGGTCTTGGGGTGTCGTCGACCGGCTCTGCACTCCGGTCCGTGCGGGGCACGCCCAGCCCCGGTTACCGCTCGTTGTCGGTCAGCCCTGGTGAGGGCGACCTCGACGCGTTCATCGCCTCGATCGATGATGGGCTGCTCGTTGCCTCGCTGCAGGGTTTGCACAGTGGAGTGAACGCTGTGAGCGGTGACTTCTCGGTCGGTGTCGAGGGTGTCGTCATCCGCAACGGCGAACTCGCCGAACCGATCCGCGAGGGCACGCTCGCCGGCGCCATCCCTCGGATGCTGCAAGACGTGGCTCGGGTCGGTGCCGACCTCGAGCGTCAACCGGGCGGCACCCTGGTGCCTTCCCTTGTCCTTGATGGCCTGACCCTGGGCGGTGGCTCCGGCGCCTAGTCTCAGCAGTCTGACCTCAGGCGCCCGACGTCGGGCGTTCCACCGCCGATGGGAGCGACATCATGGAGATCCTCCACGCCATCGTGCTCGGCATCGTCCAGGGCCTCTCGGAGTTCATGCCGATCTCATCGAGCGGCCACCTCGAGTTGACCCGTTGGCTCTTCGGCTGGAACGCACTCGATGAGGATCTCGAGACGGCGTTCGACGTCGCTGTGCACCTCGGCACGCTGGTCGGAGCGATCGCCTACCTGCGGCGCGATGTCGTCACGTACGTGACCGCCGGCTTCTGTCCGCTTCGCGGCCGACCACTCGGTACCGACGGCAAGATCGCCTGGCTCCTCGTCGCCAGCGCTGTGCCCGCCGGGATCGCTGGCGTGGTGTTAAAGGACCAGATCGCCGATTTCGACCGCATCTGGATGATCGCAGCGATGTTGATCGTGTTTGGTCTGCTGCTGCTCGTGGCTGATCGCTTGCCGGAGAGGAAAGAACTCGAGGCGTTCCGACTTCGAGATGCGCTTGCGATGGGCGTCGGTCAGGCGCTCGCCCTTCAGCCTGGCGTGAGCCGTTCGGGTGCAACGCTCACCGTCAGCCGACTCCTCGGATACGAGCGGGATGCAGCGGCCCGACTCGTCTTCTTGATGAGCTTGCCGGTCATCGCGGGTGCCGGCGTGTTCGCCCTGGCCGATGCGTCGATCCCATCGGACTTTTGGCCACCGTTCTTGTGGGGAATGGCCGCCTCCGCCCTCACGGGCTATGTCGCCGTTTGGGGAACGCTCAAGCTCGTGCGATCGCGCACCTTCGCCTCGTTCGTCGTCTACCGCGTCGTGGTGGGTGTTGCGGTACTGCTGATTCTCGCCACTGGTTGGCGTTGATCAGCCGCTGAGCACCGGGACAACCCCGGCCTGCCCCGATGCTCTGACCACGTTGCCCACGACGTCGGCAGGTACGGCCACCCCGAGGTCGGCATCGGACGCCATGACGACGAGCGCGTCAGCGGCGATCCGTCGACCGTCAATGGCGTAATGGAGGTCGACGAGATCACGGACGGTGAAGAGGTCGTCTCGTCGTCCGATGCTGATCGTTCGCCACCCCTCAGGGGTGCGGACGGCGTGTGTCGACCCGGTGTCGGTGAGCCAGCGCTCGACCACGATCTCGCTGATGCCGAGTTTTATGCGGGTGCGCGAACCTCGGGGATCGGTGGCGACGGCCCCGACGGGCACGAGGTCGGCGGGGACGAGTATCGACCGGACCGCCCCGGACTCGATCGTGTCGCCGGCCCTCGACCGGCCCCGTGGTGGCCCAGACCTCGACGGTTGTCGTCTCGGCGTGGCGCATCGCACCGATGACGAGGATCGCGGCGGCGAGGATCACGAGGACGGGGCCGACTCGGTAGCGGCGAAGGAGAGATCGGGCGACGGCGACGGTCGCCGACGAGATGAGAGAGGGGTCAGGCGCTCAGGCGCGCGCATGATCGACTCCTAGAGACGGGATCCCGAGGGGAAGTGATCGACGCCGCTGCGTCGAAATTAGTCGCCCGTGCTGCTGGAACTCGACGAGGAACTGGAACTCGAGGAGCTTGCGCTTGAGGAGTCCGACGAGCTGTCGGAACTCGACGACGAACCGCTCGACTCCGTCGAGGAGGTTGAGGTGCTCGACGATTCCTTGCCGCTGGAGCCATGGTCGTTCTTGTAGAAGCCGTCGCCCTTGAACGCGATGCCGACCTTCGAGAACACCTTCTTCACTTCGGCTCCGCAGACCTCGGACTCGCCAACGTGTGTCTGTGGGCAGATGGAGAGGGTGTCCTCCGAGAAGGACTGCCACAGCTCGAACATCTCGCCGGTGCGCTCACATCGGTAGTCGTAGGTCGGCACGTTTCGGAGGATACCGGTACCCCTGCCGGCCAGCACCGTACGATGGGGAGGTGCTTTTGGCTCTCGGCGTCATCGCCGGCTACATCGTCGGCACATTCCCGACAGCGCAACTCGTCGCCCGCCTCGCGGGCGCCGACGATCCGACAACTCAGGGCTCGGGAAATCCGGGTGCCTCGAACGTGTATCGCACTGCGGGTAGACGGGCGGGTGTGCTCGTCGGCGTGATCGACGCCCTGAAGGGGGCGATGCCCGTCGGCATTGCGCTGCTCATCGCCGGTCGTCCCGAGGCGCATGCGGTCTGGGTCGCGGCGGTGGCCGGCCATGTGTGGCCCCTGACCCGTTGGCTCCGAGGCGGGAAGGGCGTCGCTACCGCAGGCGGTGGCGGGCTCCTGATCTCGCCGCTCATCGGTATCGCGTGTGGCCTGCTTTTCTTCGCGGTCGTGAAGTGGGGTCGTGTCGCTGCGCTCGGTTCGCTGTCGATCGCGATTGCCTTCCCGATCGTGAGTGCGATTGCCGGTCGGCCCGGGTGGGAGGTCGCCGTCGGAGCTGGGGTCGCTGCGATCCTGGTCGTTCGTCATCAGTCGAACATTCGACGACTCCTGGCTCGGGACGAAGCAACGGTATGAACCTTGGGGTGCAGTACCACCGGCGATGCATGAGGAGAATCCGCTGATGTCCACGAGTGTTCGAACGGCGGTGATCCCTGCTGCGGGGCTCGGCACCCGTTTCCTTCCCGCTACCAAGGCCATGCCGAAGGAGATGCTTACGGTGGTCGACCGCCCGTCGATCCAGTGGGTTGTCGAGGAGGCTGTCGCCGCCGGCATCGACGACATCGTGATCATCACCAGCCCGCACAAGAAGGCGCTCGAAGATCATTTCGACCGCATGGCTGAACTAGAGGCCGAGCTCGAGGCTAAAGGGAAGCGCGAGATGCTCGGCGCCGTGCGTCACATCACCGATCTCGCGACGTTCCACTTCACTCGTCAGGGCGCGCCACTCGGTCTCGGTCACGCCGTCGGCACGGCCGCCCGTCATGTGCGCGATGAGCCGTTTGCCGTGCTGCTCCCCGACGAGTTGCTCCCGAACGGCGGACAGACCCTCTCGCGCATGGTCGACGTTGCCGAGGCGACCGGTGAGTCGGTGATCTCGCTGGTCCCGGTTGAGGGGCCTGAGATCTCCAACTACGGCTGTGCCGGCTTCAGCGAGCGACAGGGTGACGTCATCACGGTCGACCGGCTTGTCGAGAAGCCCGCCTTCGAGGACGCTCCGTCGAATCTCCGGATCACGGGCCGGTATGTCCTCACGCCCGACATCTTCGAAAAGCTCGAGCACACCGAGCCGGGCAGGGGCGGTGAGATCCAACTGACCGACGCCATGGCGCTGCAGATCGATGACCGTGGGATGCGCGGCCTGGTGGTCGACGACGCGGGTTTCGACGCCGGGCGGAAAGCCGACTGGCTCCGAGCCAATGTCGAGCTCTCGCTGCGAGGTGACGATGGCGCGGACGTGGCCGCCATGTTGCGTGCTGCTCTGGAGTCGAACGGCTTCTAGTCTGAGGGGGTGATCCCCCTCGACGAAGCTCGTCAGTACGTCCTCGACCGTGTTGCCCGTCTTGGGTCGGCACCCGTCCCGCTCGCCAATGCCGCCGGTCTCGTTCTCGCCGCCGACGTGGTTGCAGTCGAAAAGGTGCCGCCGTTCGCGAATACGGCCATGGACGGTTTCGCCGTCCGGGCCGCCGATGTTGCTTCCGTGCCCGTGACCCTCGAGGTCGTCGGTACGGTTGCCGCCGGCTCGACGCTCGACGGCGAAGTCGGTTCTGGCCAGGCCGCCCGCATCATGACGGGCGCGCCGATACCCGAGGGTGCCGACGCCGTGGTCATGGTCGAGAAGACCACCCTCGACGAAGCGGCTGGCACGGTGCTCATAGACCTGTCTGTCTCTGAGGGCAACCATGTGCGCCATGCAGGTGAAGATATCGAGCCTGGCGACCTGCTCTTTGCTGCCGGCACCCTCCTCACCGCCGGCCATCTCGGCGTGCTTGCGAGCGTGGGCGTGCAGGACGTCGAGTGTGTTCGGCGACCGAAGGTGGGCGTGATCTCCACCGGCGACGAGCTCGTCGACGACGGCCGACCCTTGCAGCCTGGAGAGATCCGCGATTCCAACCGTCGCACCCTCCTCACCCTCGTCGCCGAGGCCGGCTGGGAGGCGGTCGACCTCGGCATTGCGGTCGATCAGCCTGACACGATCCGCGACGCCTTCGCTGCGGGTGCGGTCGAGTGCGATGCGATCCTCTCGTCGGGTGGCGTCTCGATGGGGGCGTTCGACTATGTGAAGGTCGTGCTTGATGAGATCGGCGACATGCGCTGGATGCAGATCGCCATCAAGCCAGCCAAACCGTTCGCCTTCGGTCTCATCGGCGCGACGCCGGTGTTCGGCCTTCCGGGCAATCCCGTGTCGTCGATGGTTTCGTTCGAGCTGTTCGCCCGGGCGGCGATTGGCTTCATGGCCGGGCACGAAGACACCGACCTTCCGCTCCTGCTGGCGATCAGCGAGGACACCCTCGGCCACGGCCCCGATAGCAAGACACACCTACTACGGGTCAAGGGCCGAATCGACGACACCGGGCGCTGGCATGTGCGCAGGGCCGGTGGCCAGGGTTCACATCAGCTCACGGCGATGGCCAGAGCCGATGCGCTCGCGTTGGCACCCGATGGGGTCGAGATCGAGCCCGGCGACGAGGTTCGGATCCTGCCCCTCCGGTAGTCTTCGCACATGGTACGGCAGCTCATCGATGGTTTCGGGCGGGTTCACCGCGATCTGCGCATTTCGGTCACGGACCGCTGCAACTTTCGTTGCCAGTACTGCATGCCCGAGGAAGGGATGCAGTGGACACCTCGCTCCGAGATCCTCACGTTCGAGGAGATCGAGCGAGTCGCGCGAATCATGGTCGAGCGCTACGGGGTCGACAGCATCCGTCTGACCGGCGGTGAGCCGCTGGTTCGTGCTCGTCTCCCGCTGCTCGTCGAAAAGCTCGCCGACCTCGGGGTCGACTTGGCGATGACCACCAACGGGGTGTCGCTGCCGCTGGTCGCCGAGGAACTCAAGAAGGCGGGCCTGCGGCGGGTCAACATTTCGCTCGATTCGTTACAGCGTGATCGCTTCCGCGAACTCACTCGCCGCGACGACCTGGATCGCGTGCTTGAAGGTCTAGACGCAGCGCTCACTGCCGGATTCGGCCCGGTGAAGGTCAACGTCGTGGTCATGAAAGGCATCAACGACGACGAGGTTCTCGACTTCGCCGAATGGGGGCGCGAAAAGGGCGTGATCGTCCGTTTCATCGAGTTCATGCCGCTTGATGCCGACCACATCTGGAACAACTCGCTGGTGCTCACCCAGGCTGAGATCCTCGAGACACTGCAGTCGGCGCACGACCTCGAGCCGATTGCCCGCACGTCGGCACCGGCCACCCGCTGGCGCTACGCCGACGGCAAGGGCGAGATCGGGGTCGTCGCCACCGTGAGCGAGTCCTTCTGCGACAGCTGTGACCGTTTGCGGATCACCGCCGATGGTCAGTTCCGTTCGTGTCTGTTCGCCACCGACGAGACCGACGTCCGAGCGCTGTTGCGCGACGGTTCGTCCGACGATGTAGTGGCCGAGGCACTTGAACGCACGGTCGCCGCAAAGTGGTCGGGCCACCAGATCAATCAGGTGCACTTCATCCGTCCTCGGCGCAGCATGAGTGAGATCGGGGGTTGACATGACCGACCACGGCTTTACCCATCTCGACCCGCTCGGGCGGGCCCGGATGGTCGACGTCACACCCAAGGAGCCGTCGCACCGTCGAGCAACCGCTCGCGGTCGGGTCCATATGACCCCAGAGACGGCGTCGGCCATCACCCAGGGGGCGATCAAGAAGGGCGATGTGCTCGCTGTCGCTCGCGTCGCCGGGATCCAGGCCGCCAAGCGGGCATCGGATCTCATCCCGCTGTGTCATCCGCTGATGGTGGGTGCGGTCACGGTCAACTTCGAGATCAACCACGACTCGATTGAGGTCGAGGCTGCGGTCGACACCTTCGACCGCACCGGTGTCGAGATGGAGGCACTCACGGCGTGTTCGGTCGCAGCGCTGACGATCTACGACATGTGCAAGTCGATGGATAAGTCGATGGTGATCGGCGACATCGCACTATGGGAGAAGACCGGCGGCAAGTCCGGTACATATCGCCGTTCTGACGCCGTCGAATAGCCCCATAGTCGACGGCATCGCGTCATTTGCCGGGTCGTGGATGTCGGGCGGTGATGAACACTGATCAGCGACACGTTTGCCGTGTCATAGCGGTGCCGCGGCGGTTGCTAGCCGGTGGCTGAAAATGTGCCGCTTGCGTTGCCTCTTGGTGTCGATTCGTCATACAATTGAAACCTGGAGTGCGGGTTCTGCCGTCCGGTAGGCCCGAGCGAGCAACCGGTCTCACCGGCTCCAGTGCTCGTCTGGAGGGTTCGACATGACAACGTCGATCGTATTGCTGGTCTTAAGCGCCGGCTGGGCTGCTTACCTCGCCGTGTGGTTTAAGGACGCTCGAAAGGTGTCGCAGGATCGCACCGACACGATCTCGTCGTTCTCGCACGGCATGGGCTCCCTCGGCGGCACCACCGCTCGCCCTCGCTCGCTCACCGCCGCCGGCTTCGTGCTCGCCCCTCGTTCGGCCGGCGCCGCCGCCCGTCGACGTCGCGAGGTCACCGCCTTCCTCGGCACCCTCGCCGCACTCTCGCTGCTTGCCGCCTTTGTGTTCGGCCTGATCGCGCTCCTCATCCACCTTGTGGTCGACCTCGCTATCGTCGGTTACGCCTACGCCGTCGTGCAGCGGCGCAACCTCGACGCCGAGCGCGAGATAAAGGTGCAGATGCTGTACCCCGAGCGTGTCGCCTCGCTGGATGCCGAGCGTCGCCGCCGGGTGAACGCCTGATCCACACACGGTCGAACGGGGCCCCGGAGCCCGGGGTCGGTTCGGATACACAGCCGCTACGCTGTGGTCTCCAACGGGGGTGTAGCTCAGTTGGTAGAGCGCCTCGGTCGCATCGAGGAGGCCAGGGGTTCAACTCCCCTCACCTCCACCCCAAGAAGTCCCAGTGTCGGGTCCGCCGGCCTGGGATTTCGTCGTTTTCGACTCGGTCTCGGCGACGCTGCCGATGCCTAGATCCGGGGGATCTGTCCGCCATCGACCGCAAGGATGTGGCCGGTCATCCAGGCCGCTTCGTCCGACAGGAGGAACAGCACCGGGCCGACGTGATCATCCGGGGTTCCCATCCGCTTGAGGGCCAAGCCCTGGACGAGCATGTCGTGGAACTCCGCTGGAACCTGCTTCTGCATGGCGGGCGTATCGGTCGGGCCGGGAGCGATCGCATTGACCCGGATGTGTTGGCCCCCCAGTTCCTGGGCCAGGCACACCGTCACCGAGTTCAATGCGGCTTTGGCGACGCCGTAGAAGCCCGAAAGGGACATCCACGCCGCCGTGGATGACTGGTTGACGATCGATCCGCCGCCTCGTTCTCGCATCGACGGGACGACAGCCCGCGTGCAGTAGGTGGCGCCCAGCACATTGACCCGCATGAAGGTCTCGACGTACGACGGGTCGGCCGTCGTGATGCCGACCCCCTCCATGTCGCCGAATATCGCTGCATTGTTGACGAGGTGATCGATGCCGCCGAACGCTTCGGTTGCGGCGTCGGCCATCGCCTTGCAGCTGCCGAGATCGCCGACGTCGGTATGGACGAATAGGGCGCGCTCACCGAGATCAGCCGCAACCGCAGCACCCGCTTCCTTGTTGAGTTCGGCGATGACGACGCTGGCCCCTTCGGCGTGCAACGCTCGGGCATACGCCTCGCCGATGCCGCCCCCGGCTCCGGTGACGACGGCGACGCGGTCGGTGAATCGTTGGGTCATCAGGCTTCCTCCATGGTGGTGGTGCGGTAGACGTGTGGCATCAGGGCACGGATCGCATCGACTACCGCCACGGCACCCGCAGCGGGGCCGCCGAGCGTCATGGCCAACTCGAGATCTTTCGTGGCGATGCCGACCTGGGTTTCGAGCATGGTGCGGAACTCGCCCGTGACGTGTTCTGGGCCGATGCCGAGCAGCCCGGCCCATTGCTCGGTGAGCGCCCCGAGCATCCCGGTGTGTCGCCATGCCTCGAGCAGCGCACTCGGGTCGCCGCCGGTGTTCGCCACGCCGTCGTGGGCGATGGCGGCTGCGGTGAACTGGGCGTAGGTCATCACGTTGACTGCAATCTTCAGAGCCGCGCCGGAACCGATGGGCCCGGCATCAATGACCTTCGAGCCGTAGATCTCGAGTACCTCGGCGACGATCGGCGGAGCGTCGGTGAGCCCGCCAGCGAAGATCGCGAGCTCGCCCCGACGGGCTGCTTCATCGCCGCCCGCGACGGCGGCATCGAAGACGAGGCCTTCCCACGCCGCCACCCGGGTCTGGGCGGCGCCGATCGTGTCAGGGTGGACCGTCGAGTGGATGAGCAGGATCTGGCCTGCTCGACCGACGGTGGCGAGTTCGTCGATCACGGCATCAAGGTGCGCGGCGGCGGGAACACACGTGCTGATGATGTCGGCCTGCTCTGCGACCTCCTCGGTGGAGCTCGCTGCGGTCGCCCCACGCTCGACAGCGGCGTCGACCGCAGCGGGGTTCACGTCATAGGCGAGCACGGCGGCACCGCTCGTCGCCAGGCGTTCGCACATGGCCGATCCCATCATGCCGAGGCCGATGTAACCGTGGACCGTCATCGTGCACTTCCGGGTGCTGGTTGGGCGAGTGCCTTGGTCTCCAGGTACTCCTCGAAGCCGGCGACACCCATTTCTCGTCCGATGCCGGACTGCCGGTAGCCGCCGAACGGCACGTCGGCGGAGTACCAGACGCCGCCGTTGACCGACATCGTGCCGGTGCGGATACGACGAGCGACCGCAAGCGCCCGAGCGTCGTTGGCGCCGAAGACATGCCCGGAAAGGCCATAGATCGAGTCGTTGGCGATGCGTACGGCGTCATCGTCGTCTTCGTAGGGGATCGCGACGAGCACGGGGCCAAAGATTTCCTCGCGAGCCACCCGCATCTCGGGCGTGACGTCGGCGAGCAGCGTCGGGAGGTAAAACGCGCCTCCGTCGAGTCCCACTGGGCGAGCCCCGCCGCAGACAATCCTTGCGCCCTCATCGAGGGCGGACTGCACATAGCCCTCGACGCGATCGCGCTGTCGGAGATCGATGAGTGGCCCCATCGTCGTGCCCTCGACCGTGGGTGGGCCTGGCGTGATGCTGCCGAAGAGTTCACCGATGGCGGTAACGGCCTCGTCGTACCTCGATCGCGGGATCAAGATGCGGGTCGAAAGCGCACAGCCCTGCCCGCAGACAAGCGCCGTGCCGAATGCAGCCGTCATGGCCGGGCCGCCGACGTCGTCGAGGTCATCGAGCAGGATCATTGCCGACTTGCCCCCGAGCTCTAGGAACACCTTGGTCACATGCTCCGCCGCCGCTCGCATGATGGTTTTGCCCGTTGCCGTCGAGCCGGTGAAGGAGATCATGTCGACGCGTGGGTCCGCTGTGAGGAGTGCGCCGATGGTGGGGTTGGCGGCCGAGATCACGTTGAAGACACCAGGTGGGATATCAGTGTGCTCGGTGACGAGTCGACCGAGCGCCAATGCGCTCCACGGGGTCTGTGGTGCCGGCTTCAACACGACCGTGCAGCCAGCGGCGAGCGCCGGTGCGGTCTTGGCGAGATTGATCTGTGTGGGCACGTTCCACGGGGTGATCGCCGCCACGACCCCGATTGGTTCCCGTTCGGTCCAACGTTCGGCCGGCCCACCGACCGTGTCGGCGATGCCGAGCGGTGTCGCCCATTCGAACGACTCGGCAAGGTCGGCGTAGTAGGGGAGGAACTTCAATGGCTCACCGAGGTGAGCCACGTCGCACGCCGCTTGCGGTGCACCGACTTCGGCCATCGTGATCTCGGTCATCTCCACCACGTGATCGCGAAGCGCAGCGTCGAGCTGCCGGAGCCCGCGCACGCGCAACCCAACGTCGTCGGCCCAGCCGCTCTCGTCGAACGCCCGTCGGGCGGCAACAAGCGCTCGCTCGATGTCGACCGGTGAGGCATCGGCCGCGACGCCGATCTCCTGACCGGTCGACGGGTCGATGTTGGGGTAGGTCGCGCCTCCCTCGGCGGCGACGAGTTCACCATCGATCGTCAGGCGGGCCTCCGGCCAGCTCATGATGCCGCTCCGAGACGAGGCCCGGGGGTGAAACTGAGGGGAAGGCTCGTCCATCCGGTGACGTTGGAGGAGTGAAAACGCACCTTGCGTTCGTGATCGACGACGTAGTCAGGCAGACGGGCGTGGATCTGCTCAAGGGCGACACGTCCCTCGAGACGGGCGAGCGCCGCACCCAGGCAGAAGTGGGCGCCATAACCAAAGCCGAGGTGTCGGTCGGGGGTGCGCGTGACGTCGAACACTTCGGCTGAGGCGCCGAACTCGCGATCGTCGTGGTTCGCAGCACCGATGAGCAACAGCACCGAGTCACCGGCCCTCATCGTCTGGCCGTGACGCTCGACGTCGGCGGTCAAGGTGCGGTGCATGTACTGCGTCGAGTTATGGAACCGGAGCACCTCCTCGACAGCGGTCGTCATGCGTTCGGGCTCGGCGGCGAGCAGTGCCTGCTGATCGGTATGGCAGGAAAGAAGTTCGACGGCGTTCGCGACCATCTTGGTCGTGGTTTCGTGCCCAGCGATCACGAACAGCACACAGAAGCCCAGCAGTTCTTGCTCGTTGAGCTTTCGGCCGTCGACCTCGGCATCGAGGAGGTCGGTGATCAGGCCGGTGCGATCACCGGCACGACGAGATTCGAGGTCCTGCACGAAATAGCCGAGCAGTTCGAACATCCCGTTCATCGCTTCTTCGGGGATCTGCATCGATCCGTCCTCGCGAATGAGGATCTTGTCGGCAGACACCCGCAGGGCGTCACGATCGCGCTCGGGGATCCCGAGGACGGCGCTGATGACATCCATCGGAAACGGCCCGCTGATGTCGTTGACGAGATCGCAACTGCCCGCTTCGATGACATCGTCGATGTAGCCGTCGACGATGCGGCGGACCTCGTCCTCCATGGCGAGGACCCGACGACCGGTGAAAACGCGCGAGACGATCGAACGAAACGCCGTGTGGTCCGGCGGGTCGAGATCGATCATCTGCTGGAACGAGGGATCGCCACTTCCGACCGGACGTCGCGCTTCGAGCGCGACGCCACCGGCCGACGAGAACGTCTCGTGGTTGCGGAACGCATCCTGAACGTCGTCGAAGCGGCTGAGCACCCAGAACTGCAGCTCCTCGTTCCAGTACGCCGGCGCCTCCTCGCGCAACCGGCGGTACGTGTCGTAGGGGTCGTCGTGCAGCGCGAACGCGTACGGGTTGTAGGTCACGGCATCGCTCATGTGGCGTCGCCCTCGTTCGCTGCCTCGAATGCTGCGATGATCTCCTCGGTGGGGACGGTGAAGTCGGCGACGTTCGGATAACCGGCGTACGGCGCGAGTTGGATTAGGCACTCGCGAAGCTGCTCGGGGGTGAGCTCGCCCCGATCGAGCGCTGACCGGGCCTGCACCTTCCACGTCTCGGTGGAGCCGAACGCAGCGATGGTGCCCATCACGAGCAGTCGGCGGTCGCGGATGGAGAGCTCCGGTCGATCCCAAACCGTGCCGAAGATCGTCTCGAGCATGACGTCGTAGAACGGCATCGTGCCCTTAGGAATGGGGAACACGTTGCCGGCGTAGACCTCGTTGATCTTGGCGGCGCCGCGTTCCCACCGGTCGGTTATGTCGTCGCTCATCAGGCCTCCGTATCGGTGGGTGGAATCCGTGCGTCGAACTTCAGCTCGGAACTGTCGACCGTGGGGTGGTCGAGAGCCACGGCGAAGGCATCGATCAACGCCCGGCCCACGTCGGTCGTCTCCATCATGTGGCCTACGTTGATGCCTTGCTCAATCCATCGAGGTAACGCTCGCCCGAGGATCTCTATGTCGCCCATGTGGTTCGCGAACTCGGTCGGTTGGGCGTTCCCCATCACGACCCGGATGAATCGGCGATCGGGATGTTCGGCTCGCCAGGCGCGGATGCACTGGTCGAGCGCCGCCTTCGTCGCCGAATACGGAGCGAAGAAGGCGTTGTTGTCCTCGACCGTTCGCGAAGAGATGAATGCCACTGCGCCATCAGGGCCGAGGTGGCCGAGTGCGGCACCGGCGACCAGGTTGGCGCCCACGACATTGACGCGGAAGACGTCAACCCATCCGTCGGGATCGGTCTCGGCGAGTGGCTGAAGGAAACCGAAGCCGGCGACGTAGACAACCAGATCGAGGCCGCCCATCCGCGCGGTCGCGGTGGCGATCATTGCTCGCACGGCCCCGGGGTCGGTGGCATCAGCGGCGATCGCATTGCCGGCACCCCAGTCGGCGACGAGCGAGTCGAGTTTGTCCTGTCGGCGGGCGGAGATCGTCACGCTCGCACC
>PBTQ01000060.1 GCA_002729125.1 Acidimicrobiaceae bacterium
CCTCAGCCGCCGCACCAAGAACAATCCGGTCCTTGTCGGTGAGCCCGGTGTCGGCAAGACGGCGATCGTCGAAGGCCTCGCCCAGGCAATCGCCAACGACTCGGTGCCCGAAACCCTCCTCAACAAGCAGCTCTACACGCTCGACCTCGGCGCTCTCGTCGCCGGCTCGCGCTACCGCGGCGACTTTGAGGAGCGCCTCAAGAAGGTCCTCAAGGAGATCAAGACCCGCGGCGACATCATCCTCTTCATCGACGAGATCCACACCCTCGTCGGTGCGGGCGCCGCCGAGGGCGCGATCGACGCTGCATCGATTCTGAAGCCGATGCTTGCCCGTGGCGAGTTGCAGACCATCGGCGCCACCACCCTCGACGAGTTCCGCAAGCACCTCGAAAAGGACGCCGCCCTCGAGCGTCGCTTCCAGAAGGTCGTCGTCGAGGAGCCGTCGGTCGCGCACACCATTGAGATCCTCAAGGGGCTGCGTGACCGCTACGAGACCTACCACCGGGTCACTATCACTGATCAGGCGATCGTGGCGGCTGCGAATCTGGCCGACCGCTACATCTCCGACCGACACCTTCCTGACAAGGCCATCGACCTGATCGACGAGTCTGGCTCGCGTCTGCGGATCAAGCGGATGGAGACCCCGCCGGAGTACAAGGAACTTGAAGCGGAAATCGCCGACGTCGTCCGCCTCAAGAAGGAAGCGGTCGAAGGCCAGCAGTTCGAAGAGGCCGGCCGTCTTCGTGACAAGGAGAAAGAGCTCCTCAACCGTCGTGCGGCCATGGATTCCGAGGCCAAGGCCTCCGGTCTCGATCTCTTCGACGAGGTCGACGAGGAAGCCATCGCCGAGGTGCTCTCACTGTGGACCGGCATCCCGGTCTACAAGCTCACCGAGGAGGAGACCGAGAAGCTCCTCCGTATGGAAGATGAACTGCACAAGCGGGTCATCGGTCAGGAAGATGCGATCAAGGCCGTCTCGCAGGCGATCCGCCGGACCCGTGCCGGCCTGAAGGACCCGAAGCGTCCGTCCGGCTCGTTCATCTTTCTTGGCCCATCCGGTGTCGGAAAGACCGAGCTCGCTAAGACACTCGCCGAGTTTCTCTTCGGCGACGAGACGGCACTGCTGTCGCTCGACATGTCCGAGTACCAAGAGAAGCACACGGTCAGCCGACTCGTCGGGTCGCCCCCTGGCTACGTCGGCTACGACGAAGGCGGCCAGCTCACCGAGAAGGTGCGCCGGAAGCCGTTCTCGGTAGTGCTATTCGACGAGGTCGAGAAGGCCCATCCCGATGTCTTCAACACTCTGCTGCAGATTCTCGAAGAGGGTCGCCTGACCGACTCCCAGGGTCGCTCGGTCGATTTCCGCAACACCGTGCTGATCATGACCTCGAACCTCGGCACGTCGGATTTGCGGAAGGCCACGATCGGTTTCGGCAGCGGCGACGAAGCGGTCAACTACGAGAAGATGAAGGAAAAGGTCAACGACGCGCTGAAGGCCCATTTCCGCCCAGAGTTCCTGAACCGCATCGACGACACGATCGTGTTCCACGAGCTCGCTCAGCACGAGGTGCGTCGGATCGTCGACCTGATGATCGCCCGCACCGCCAAGCAACTGGGTGGTCAGGGAATGGGCCTCGAGCTCACTGACGCCGCCAAGGATCATCTTGCCTACAAGGGTTACGACCCCACCCTCGGCGCCCGACCGTTGCGCCGCGCGATTCAGCGCATGGTCGAGGATCCGCTGTCGGAGAAGCTCCTCTACAAGGAGTTCCGAGCCGGCGAAATCATCATCGTCGACGTCGAGCCGCACGATGATCAACCCGGTGAGCTGCAGATCGTGTTCCGAGCGATCGAGGGCTTCGAGCCTCCGTCGGCACCCGAGCTCGAAGAGGCGTTGGAGGGTGGCGACACCTTCTAACCGTCGCTGACGGTCAATGATCGACGGACGGCCCGCCGGTTTCCGGTGGGCCGTTGTTGTTCGACCTGCTCGACCCGTGCGGCGGAGCGCCGAACCGGGTTTTCCCCGCTCGGGTTCGCGGACGTGGAGCCGCATCTCGGCCCGAAGCGTCTAGGTTCGAGGCCGTGAAACGGGCGAAGATCGTCGGGGTGGGGCTGATCATGCTCTTAGTCGCGTCCGCGTGTCGCGTCGACACGACCGTCGATATCCGGGTCGATGACGACGGCTCGGGTCGCGTCGCCTACACCGTCATCGCGAACGCCGATGCGGTGAGCCTGCTGGGCGACGATCCGACTGATCTGCGTTTCGATGATCTTGCCGCCGCCAGCTGGAACCTTGACGGCCCCACCGTCGAGGACGGTGGCGTGACCGTCACCGCCTCAAAGCCCTTCCTCTCACCTGAGGAATTGCCGGGTCTGCTCGACGAGTTGCTCGGGGAGGGCGTCGTATTCTCGAACGTCGCTCTCGAGCAGGCCCACGACTTCTCGATGCTCGGCCTGCGCCCGGCCGAAACGTCCTACGGCTTCGCTGCTGATGTCAATCCAGTGCCCGATCTCGAGATTCTTGGCGACGAGGTGATCAAGGGTTTGCTCGGTTCGTCGCTCGGCCGCTCGCTCACCCGAGTCGAGGAAGACGCCGGTGGCTCGTTCGCCGGCTCGCTCGGTCTCGTCGTCAACGTCCAACTGCCCGCCAACGTCGCGACCGACAGCGAACTCGGTGAGACGGTCGACAATGTCGTCACCTGGGAGTTCTCCTTCGGCGACGCCCCGACCACGATCGATGCCCGAGCGTCGATCGATGAGATCCTGCCCCGGGTGTGGTCCCTTGTGGCGATCCTTGCGGCACTGCTGTTTGTGCTGGTGGTGTTGTCCCGCCTGGCGACCTTCGTGATCGTGAAGCTCCGGACACCCAAGGGTCGCCGGCGCCGTGATCAGCGTCAGCGCGAGAGGCGGGCCGCCACCCGGGCGGAGGAGGCCAACCGGCCGCGCCGTCGCCTTTTGCGCTTGCTCGTCGTCGATGTCCACGGCGTGCTTGTGCGTCCGACCGACCCGGTCGAGGGTCTGCTGATCCCCTTGATCACGGCCGAGCGACCCGACGCCGATCCCGAGCGCATTTGCGAGCACCATCGGCAGCTCATCCTGGGCCGTCTGTCGCCTGAGGAGTTCTGGGGCGAGTGTGGTCTCGGCCCGATGGCTGAGGAGATCGAGACCCGCTACTTGTCCTCGTTCCGTCTCGTACCGGGCCTGCATCCGTTCCTCGACCGGATGGCGACCAACCGCCTGCCTGTTGCCGCAGTCGGCAACCAGCCTCATGTCTGGGGCGACCGTCTGCGGCGCATGGCGTCGCTCGACGGCGCAATCGCCTCGTGGATGGTGAGTGGCGATGTCGGTTCTGGTCTGCCCGAACCCGCGTTGTTCGAGGCGACGCGTCGCACGATGTCAGTCGACCTCTACGACTGCTTCTATTTGTCGAACAATCCTGAGCACCTCGACACGGCGAAAGAGCTCGGCATGGCGACTGGTCTGTTCGTCACCGGGAACGAGGCCGCCCCCGAGACTGAGCACACGATCGTACGCGGCTTCGAGGATCTCCTCCGTAGCCGCAGCTCCTGAGCCTCGGGACCGTCACAGGCGCGGCGTAGGGTTCGGTCATGGCCCGCACCAAGACCGTTCACCGTTGCACCGAGTGCGGTTGGTCCAGCCTCAAGTGGGCGGGGCGCTGTGGCGGTTGCGATGAGTGGAACACGCTTGTCGAGGAGCTCGACGTTCGTGGTGAGTCCCCTTCCGTGGGGCCGCCGTCGTCCAGTCCGGCGCGCATCGCCGACGTGATCGACATCTCCACTGCAGCTCGCCCCACGGGCCTGCCCGAGGTCGATCGGGTCCTCGGTGGCGGGTTTGTCCCTGGTTCGGTCACCCTCGTCGGCGGCGAGCCTGGCATTGGCAAGTCCACCCTTCTCTTGCAGTTGGTCGGTGCGACCGCGGCCGCCGGCGTCACGAGTCTCTACGTCTCGGGTGAGGAGTCTGCGGGGCAGGTCCGGAGCCGCGCCGACCGCCTTGATGCGGTGCAGGACGCACTGTGGCTGGTGTCGGAGACGGCACTCCCTCACATCATGACCCACATCGAGAAGGTGCAGCCCAAGATCGTCGTGATCGACTCGATCCAGACTCTGCATGATCCCAACCTCGGTTCTGCCCCTGGCTCGGTTGCGCAGGTTCGTGAGTGTGCCAACCGACTCGTCACCCACGCCAAGGCCCACGGCACGACGGTTCTGCTGGTCGGTCATGTCACCAAAGAGGGCACCCTTGCCGGGCCCAGAGTGCTCGAGCATGTGGTCGACACGGTTCTCGAGTTCGACGGCGATCGTCACCACGGTCTGAGGCTCCTGCGTGCGGCGAAGCATCGCTTCGGCGCCGCCACCGAGGTCGGGCTCTTGCAGATGGAACAGTCCGGCCTTGTCACCGTCGAGGATCCGAGCGGGTTGTTCCTAGCGGATCGGGTCACCGGTGTGTCGGGCTCGGCGGTCGTCGCCACCGTCGATGGCAATCGGCCGCTCCTGATCGAGGTGCAGGCCCTGGTCTCCGAGTCGCATCTTTCCAACCCGCGGCGGTCGGCGCAGGGTGTCGACTCAGGTCGCCTGTCCATGCTGCTTGCGGTGCTTGAACGCCGTTGCGGCTTTCCCACCGGAAGTAGCGACGTCTACGCCCTTGCGGTTGGTGGCGCACGGGTCACCGACCCTGGGGCCGATCTGCCGCTTGCGTTGGCGGTCACGTCGTCGCTTACCGGTGAGCCCCTTGGCGATGATGTGGTGGCGGTCGGTGAGGTCGGGTTGGGCGGCGAGTTGCGCCACGTGAGTCACCTCGACCGGCGCCTTCACGAGGCGGCTCGAATGGGGTTCCGGCGAGCGATCGTGCCGCGGGGGGCTGATGTTGAGGTCGACGGGCTCGAGCTCCTGCGTGTCCCCACGCTCGCGGCGGCGATTGCGATCGCGGCGGTTGGCCCGCGCTAGCGGCTGCGGATCGAGAGCTGTTCGCGGTTGGTGATGACGTAGCGCCGATCGTTCTGCTCGAGCCATCCGAGCCGCACGAACGAGGCGATGGCTTTGTTGACTCGCTCGCGGCTGGCGCCGACCATGCCGGCGAGTTCCTCCTGCGTGATTGGCAGGGTGAATTCGTCGCTGTCGTCGGCGAGTTCGAGAAGACGCTTGGCGGTTCGGCCCGTGACGTCGAGGAAGAAGGAGTCGGCGAGGCTCTCGTCCATCGATCGCAACCGGCTTGCAAGCAGCCTGACGACGGCCCACAGTTCGGTGGGGTTCTCCTCGTAAAGCGCCGTGACGGGCGCATACGGGATCTCGACGACCGTCGATGGCTCGAGCGCTCGGGCCTCCGCTGAACGGCCAAGACCATCGAGGAGCGGCATCTCACCGAACAGGTCACCTGGTTCCATCAACGCAACGACGCTCTCGCGTCCGTCGATCGATTTGTTGGCAATGGCGATGCGGCCCTCGGTGACGACGTACAGCGTGTTCGACTCCTCACCCTCGGTGAAGAGCACGTCGCCGCGACGAAGTATTCGTTCGTCAGCCGCGGCAGCGACTCGGTCGAGCGATGCATCGTCGAGGTCGGCGAACAGCAGGGTGGCTTTGAGAAGCGACTGGGGCATGGTGGTGTCAGACATGAGCGCAGCCCAGACTAGTGAGGTGAACGACGTCGTTGCCGACAAGCCCGAGGTCTGGACCGTGGTTGTCGCGGCTGGGAGCGCGTCGAGGTTCGGGGCGCCGAAGCAGTTTGCCTCGCTCGGCGGCCAGCGAGTGATCGACCGTTCGGTTGCGATAGCAGCGGCTCACAGCAGTGGGGTGGTCGTCGTGCTGCCCGCCGATGTCAACCTCGGCTACGGCGAGGTGACATCCACGCCGGTCCTCGTCGTGGCCGGTGGTTCCACCCGCTCGGAGTCGGTGCGCAAGGGCCTTGCGGTGGTGCCCGACGCTGTCGCCATCGTGTTGGTCCACGACGGAGCTCGCCCACTCGCTCCCGATTCCGTGTTTCGGGGCGTGATCACGGCCGTGGCCGACGGCGCCGACGCCGCCGTGCCGGCCGTGCCGGTCGTCGACTCGATCCGTCACCGTGCCCAGGGCGCCCTTGATCGGTCACCGCTGGTGGCGGTGCAAACGCCGCAGGGCTTTGCTGCAGACCGACTTCGTTCCGCCCATGCGTCGGGTGCCGAAGCTAGCGACGATGCCACACTCGTCGAAGCCGATGGAGGTTCGGTGGTGGTGGTCGACGGTGATGCCGCCAACCTGAAGATCACCAATCCGCTCGATCTCCAGATCGCCGAACTCCTGTTGGAAGAGAGCTCATGACCGATATCTCCGCATCGCCGCCGTTTCGCGTCGGCCAGGCGTTCGATGTTCACGCCCACACCGACGATCCCGACCGGGTGTTGATCCTCGGGGGGGTTCGCTTCAAGGGTGAGCGCGGCCTGGCGGGGAACAGCGACGCCGACATCGTTGCGCATGTGTGCTGCGATGCGATCTTGGGCGCTGCAGGGCTTGGCGATATCGGCCAGATGTTCCCCGACATTGACCCGGCGCTGAAGGGGGCCGATTCGATCGAGCTGTTGCGGCGGGCAGCAGATGCCGTGCGCGCCGCTGGCTGGCATCCTGGGAACATTGACCTGTCGGTCGTGCTCGACCGGCCGAAACTCGTTTCCGTGAAGGAAGATATGCAACGCAACCTCTCCGACGCCGCCGGCTGCCCCGTGACCATCACGGGCCGCCGCACCGAGGGTGTGGGCGCATTCGGACGAGGCGAAGGTGTCGCCGCGTGGGCTGTTGCCCTGGTTCATCGATGAGCACCGGCGGCCGCAACAGCAAGCCGCAGCCCAAGGGTGGGCGTGGCCGGCCAGCCAGGAACACCACAAAGGGGCGCGGCAAAGGGCAGGGGAAGGGTCAGCCGAAACGGCCTCGCCGTGGCGATGGCCAGCGAGGCACCACCCCGATCCGAACGCCTGACGAGGGTCGTGGCGGCCAGCATCTGGGCGGTGATCAGGTCGAGGGTCGTCACGCCGTGCGAGAGCTTCTCATGGCCGGGACCCGCCGCACTCGTGAGGTGATCTTCGCCGGCGATCTCGATCCGGCTCCGATACTCGACGACATCATCGATCTCGCCGACGAGCAGAAGGTGACGATCCGCGAGATCGCTCGGTCAAAGTTCGAGTCGATGACCCGTACCGACGGTGCCCAGGGTGTGCTCGCGATGGCACAACCGTTGCGCCCGACCCCGATCGAGGATCTGCTCGAACCCGAGCGCGACGGGACGCCACCGTTCCTGCTGCTCCTCGACGGAATCACCGATCCCGGCAACCTCGGTGCCATCCTCCGCACGGCGGAGTGTGCCGGCGTCACCGGGGTCGTACTGCCCCGCCACCGTGCGGCCCACATCACGCCGACGGTTGCGAAGACAGCGGCTGGTGCTGTCGAACATCTGCGCATGGTGGTCGTGGGCGGTCTGCCCGCAACGATGAAGACGCTCTCGCAGCGGGGCATCTGGACCGTTGGGCTCGATGCTGGCGGTGAACGCAGCATCTTCGATCTGCCCGTCGCCGACGAGCCCGTTGCGCTCGTGGTGGGCGCCGAGGGTTCTGGCCTGTCTCGTCTTGTGCGCGAGCGCTGCGACACGATCGCCAGCATTCCGATGGCTGGCGTGCTCGACAGTCTCAATGTCTCAAATGCTGCTGCGATTTCGGTCTACGAGATCACCCGTCGTCGCGCTGAGGCATCGGGTGGAAACTGAGCCCGCGACAGGGATCGAACCTGCGACCTGCTGTTTACAAGACAGCTGCTCTACCAACTGAGCTACACGGGCGAGGGTCGGGAATCCGACCGGCTGAAGTAGCGTAGGCCGCGCCGTCGCCACCTTTGGTCCGGAATCTGCGATGCTTGAACTGTTGCGCACACTCGCGCGGGTGTCGCTCACGAGGGAGTTTCTGATCGATGACTGCACAAGGACGCTACGCCACCCCTGATTCGTCGTTCGGCCGTTCGGCCGGGAACGCAGCCGCCCGAGGCGGTGCGCTGGTCGCCGTCGCCGTCGTGATTGGTTTTCTGTTGCTGTGGCAGGGCGGAGTTGGCGGCTCGGGCGATGCCGTGACCGCCGCGGATAGCGGCGAAAGCGATGACGCCATCGGCGGCGACACAGCCGACGCGGGTATCACGAGCGAGACCGACGCGGCGACCGAAGACAGCAACGGCGATGATGCCGCCGTGCCCGACGACACGGTCGACACCGCGCCCGAAGAGACCGTCGCTCCCACGCCGGTCACACGCCCGCCGGGCGAGGTGAAGGCCGCCGTGGCCAATGGGGTCGGCGAGGCGGGCCTTGCGGGCTCTCGGGCGTCGGTACTGTCGACCGCCGGTTATGTCACGGTCGCAGCAAACGCCGCCGCCGAGACTGCGCAGTCGCAGGTGTATTACGTCGAAGGCTACGGCGAAGAGGCCCAGGGCATCGCCGTTGAGCTTGGGGGCGATGCCGCCGTGCTGCGCCCGGCCCCGAGTGATCCGGGTGCACTCGTTACCGATGCCACGGCGGTCGACGGCTTCCATGTGTTCGTGATCCTCGGCACTGACCGGGTGCTCGGCTGATCCCACCGACCTTGCGGCGGAGTCGATGAGTACGCATCCACTTGCCGTTTTCTCGTTGGCCCCTCACCGAAGCGGTCTTTTCCTCGACTTCGACGGCACGCTCTCGGACATCGCGTCCACGCCCGAGGGGGCGGTACCGCGCCCGGGTGTGCCCGATCTGCTCTGTGAACTCCAACGACGTTTGGGGCGCGTTGCGATCGTGTCCGGTCGTCCCGTCGCCTATCTGGCCCCGCACATCTCCGAATCGGTCGACATCGTGGGGCTTTACGGCCTTGAGTGGCGATCCGGAGGCCGGCATCACACCCTGCGCGAAGCCGAGGAGTGGCGTCCGTTGATCCTGGAGCTCACCGACGAGGCAGTGGCCCGCTTCGGTGATGCGGTCGTCGAACCCAAGGGTCTGTCGCTCACGATCCACTACCGCAGCGACCCCAAACTGAGGGCACCGATCCAGGCCTGGGTCACGGATGTCGCAGAGCGAACCGGCGCCGACGGGCGCCCCGCCAAGTACTCCTTCGAGGTTCACCCGCCGATTCGTCGAGACAAGGGCACCGCCGTCGTGGAACGTGCGTCGGATCTTGGTGCGGTCGCGTTCGTCGGTGACGACCTTGGCGACCTACCCGCCTTCGACGGTCTTGACGTGCTTGCCGCTCGTGGCGTGGTGACGGTTCGAGTTGCGGTTGCGTCTAACGAGGTACCGCCGATCCTGCTCAACCGGGCCGACCATGTCGTCGAAGGCCCGGCGGGCGTGCAGGCGCTGCTCGAAGAACTCGTCGCACTCGTCGCGTCGGGGTCAGGCTGACTGACGCTCACCGGCGTCTGCAGGGCACCATGGGAGCGATGCACGTACTCGCCTGCGCTGACAAGTTTCGTGGAACCCTCACCGCCCCCGAGTTCGGGGAAGCGGTGGCGGGCGGTGCCGATGGGCATGAGGTTGTGATCCAGCCTCTCGCCGACGGCGGTGAAGGAACGCTTGATGCTTTCGGTGGGCCGAACCGGCGCACGACGGTCACCGGACCACTCGGTGAGCCGGTCGATGCTGCATGGCGGCTGTCGGGTGGACGTGCGGTGATCGAGATGGCGAGGGCGTCGGGCCTGTCGCTCGTGGGTGGCGCTGACGGCAATGAGCCGCTCGAAGCGACCACTGCGGGAACGGGCGAACTGATCGCCAAGGCGGTCGAGGCAGGCGCAGGTGAGATCATCGTTGGGCTGGGTGGCTCGGCGACCACCGACGGGGGTCTTGGTGCACTCCGCGCCCTTCCTGCACCGTCACGGCTGCGCGGGGTAGATCTGGTCGTCGCCTGCGATGTCGAGACGCGTTTCACGGACGCAGCTCGGGTGTTCGGGCCGCAGAAGGGTGCGAGTGCGGCCCAGATTCGTTTGCTCACCGCTCGGCTCGAACGCTTGGTCGGCGTGTACCGGTCCGAGCACGGAGCCGATATTGCGGGGATCGAGGGCGGGGGAGCAGCGGGAGGACTTGCCGGTGGTCTCGTCGCTGCTGGGGCTCGACTCGAGTCGGGTGCGGCCCTGATCGCTGACGCCGTCGACCTGTACGACAAGATTGAGATCGCCGATCTCGTTGTCACCGGCGAGGGCAGGGTCGATGCGACCTCGTTCGACGGCAAGGTGGTCAGTGCGGTGATCAAGCTCGCAGCAGCAGCTGAGCGCGACGTGTTGGTGATCGGTGGCCGGATCGACGACGAGGCTCGACAACGCCTCGATGATCTCGGTGTTTCGTGGGTGGATTTGGTCGACGCTCATGGCGAGACGACCGCGCTGACGGCGACCGCCGATGCGGTCGCTGCGTCGATCAGCGACGTCCTTTCGCGCTGACCGCCCACGCGAACAGGGCGATGACGATCACCACGAACAGCCCGAAGCGGATCAACTGCAGCGCGCTGGAGATGAACCAGTCGAGTACGGTGAAGAGCCCCCATAGGGCGAGCGCGCCGAGGGCGACCTTCGCTGCGAAAGGCAGTCGGGGCGCTGACGGTTGCGCGTCCTGACGATTGAAGTCCATACCCCGATGGTAGAGGCCGGGGGTTCCACCGGGGTCCAGTGTCATCTGCCGAAAGAGGGTCCACCGACGTAGGGTCGTCGTTCGTGGCGCTCGTCCGGATTCCCAACACCTTGCGTTCCCTCACGGGTGGGGTCGGTGAACTCACGGTCGACGGTGCCGATCTCGCCGCCGTGCTGGTTGCGCTGGAGGCCCGACATTCCGGCTTCGAGGAACGGTTGATGACTAACGATGGACGCCTGCACGGCTTCGTCAACGTCTTCGTCGACTACACGGAGTGCCGTCGACTCGAAGGTCTTGCGGCTCCGGTCGGCACCGACACCGTCGTGTCGATCGTCCCGGCTGTTGCCGGCGGTTGATCGTGTCGCTCCTGGTTGCGATTCGGGGCTTCGCCCGGTTGAATTAGCAGTCGAGGCACGAGAGTGCCAACGCCCTGAACCCAGTCCTCCGGAGGAATGATGGCGAAAACCATTCAATTCGACGAGCAAGCCCGCCGTGCCCTTGAAGCGGGCATGAACCAGCTCGCCGACGCCGTTCGTGTCACCCTCGGCCCGAAGGGCCGCAATGTTGTGCTCGACAAGAAGTGGGGCGCCCCCACGATCACCAACGACGGCG
Source organism: Acidimicrobiaceae bacterium (assembly GCA_002729125.1). Taxonomy (GTDB): domain Bacteria; phylum Actinomycetota; class Acidimicrobiia; order Acidimicrobiales; family Aldehydirespiratoraceae; genus UBA11606. The sequence continues at coordinate 11,224 of PBTQ01000060.1, forward strand.
TCTCGATCGCCAAGGAGATCGAGCTTGAGGATCCGTTCGAGCGCATTGGCGCCGAGCTGGTCAAGGAAGTCGCGAAGAAGACCGACGACGTCGCAGGCGACGGCACCACCACCGCTACCGTCCTTGCGTGGTCGATGGTCCGTGAGGGCCTGCGCAATGTGGCCGCCGGCGCCAACCCGATGTCGCTCAAGAAAGGCATCGAGGCCGCCGTCGAGGCTGCGGTTGCCTCGATTCGCGACAACTCGCAGGACGTCTCCGAGAACAAGGACCAGATCTCCAACGTCGCCGCTATCTCGGCTGCCGACGCCGAGATCGGTGCCACGATTGCCGACGCGATTGACAAGGTCGGTAAGGACGGTGTGATCACGGTCGAGGAAGGCCAGACCTTCGGTCTCGAACTCGACTTCGTCGAGGGGATGCGCTTCGACAAGGGCTACATCTCGCCCTACTCAGTCACCGATGCCGAGCGCATGGAAGCCGTGCTCGACAACCCCTACATCCTTTTTGTGTCGGCCAAGATCAGCAACGTCCGTGAGTTGGTCCCGGTGCTCGAGAAGGTCATGCAGTCGAGCCGCCCGCTCCTGATCGTCGCTGAGGATGTTGAGGGTGAAGCCCTGGCCACCCTCGTGGTGAACAAGATCCGTGGCACCTTTACCTCCGTCTCGGTCAAGGCGCCGGGCTTTGGTGAGCGTCGCAAGGCAATGCTGCAGGACATGGCCATCCTCACCGGCGGCCAGGTCGTCAGCGAAGAAGTTGGGCTGAAGCTCGATGGTGTCGGTCTCGACATGCTGGGCCAGGCCCGCAAGGTCGTCGTCACGAAGGACGAGACCACCATCGTGGAAGGCTCCGGTGACGGCAGTGATGTCACCGGCCGCATTGCTCAGATCAAGGCCGAAATCGAAAACACTGACTCCGACTACGACCGCGAGAAGCTCCAGGAGCGTCTCGCTAAGTTGTCGGGTGGTGTGGCTGTCCTGAAGGTCGGCGCCGCCACTGAGGTGGAGCTCAAGGAAAAGAAGCACCGCATCGAAGATGCGGTTTCCACCACCAAGGCTGCCATCGAAGAGGGTGTCGTCGCCGGTGGCGGCACGACCCTCATCCGTGCTCAGGCTGCGGTGAACGCCATGGTCGGTTCGATCGAGGATGCCGACGCCGCTGTCGGTGCCCGTATGGTCGCCCGTGCGCTCGAGGGCCCGCTCACCCAGATCGCCGTCAACGCCGGCATGGAGGGTGGCGTCGTTGTGGAGCAGGTGCGCTCGCTCGAGGGCAACAACGGCCTCGACGCCGCTACCGGTGAGTACATCGATCTGGTCGAGGCTGGCATTATCGATGCCGCCAAGGTCACCCGCTCGGCACTGCAGAACGCAGGTTCGATCGCGGCGCTGTTCCTCACCACCGAGGCCGTCATCGCTGACGCCCCGGACGAGGGCGCCGGTGGCGGCATGCCCGACATGGACTTCTGACGTCGGGAGAAGTTGCAAGGATCAGCGGGGTCGTCGGTTTGGCCCGCTTCCTCAGGTGTGCAGAACGGCCCCCGCCCTGGCGGGGGCCGTTTCGCGCTCGGGCACGTGCGCTACCGTTTCGGCATGGACGCACCGGACCTGCATCCACTCAATGCCTGGCTCATCCCGTTGCTGGGAACGTGGCACGGGCCGGGGGAGGGTGCCTACCCGACGATCCGATCGTTCTCGTATGGTGAGACGCTGACCTTTGGGCATGTTGGCAAGCCGTTCCTTGCGCTGCAGCAGCGCACCCAGGAGCGCCAGTCGGGTATGCCACTGCACGCCGAGGCCGGTTATCTACGGCCTCAGGGCGACGGGACGATCGAACTCGTGTTGAGCCAGCCGTCGGGCATCGTCGAGATCCACAGCGGGACGGTTGTCGAGACCGAGGCGGGAGTCGACGTTGACCTGACCGCCGAGGCGGTGCACCTGTCGCCGTCGGCCAAGATGGTGCGCGAAACCCGCCGGCGTTACGTGGTCGAGGGCGACACGCTCACGTGTGACTTCTGGATGGCGGCGATGGGTGAGCCGCTCACCCATCATCTCCGGAGCGTTTTGACCCGTCAGCCCTGATCAGAGACGCCAACGCATCTGGATCTGCGCGTGGAACGGCCGAGCGGCTCGATCGAGATCGAGTCGATGCCAGAGTCTCAGGCGTAGCCTGACAGCGTGAGTTCGCGAGCACGCGCCGAAACGAGGCTGGTCCGGCCCTGGTCCGCCGACGACCCGTCGCGGGGCCGCCGACCAGTCATCCTCGCCACCGAGGAGCCCTTGGCGATTGAGCTCGACGGCACGAGAGTTGCGACAACCATGCGAACCCCGGGCAACGACTTCGAACTTGCAGTCGGTTTCTGCCACAACGAAGGGTTGCTTGCCGGCCAACCAGTCGTCGAAGTGAAGTACTGCGCGAATGGTTCGGCGGCCGCGTCCGCGTTCAATATCGTCACGGTCTCGACCGGTGGCCGTGCCCCGGAGCCGACCCCGAGGCTGGTAACGACCACGTCCTCGTGCGGTTTCTGCGGTACCGACAACATCGATGAACTGGCGGCGATGCTCGCACCGGTCCAGGGCGCCCCAGTCGAGTGGGGTGCGTTGGCCGCAGGTCCCGAGGGTCTGCGACCGATGCAGGAACTGTTTGACATGACCGGCGCGGTGCACGCAGCCGGAGTGCTGGATCCCAGCGGTGCCATCGTGCTGGCCCGAGAAGACGTCGGTCGTCACAATGCGGTTGACAAGGTGGTGGGCCGACTCTTGCTGGATCGGCAGGTTCCGGCGACGGGACGGGCGATGGTCGTCAGTGGA
>PBTQ01000061.1 GCA_002729125.1 Acidimicrobiaceae bacterium
GGAACGCAAAGCGGCGAACCGGTCACCGGGTCTTCGATCACGACCGTCGGCAGGCCAAAAACCCGCTCAACGATCTCGGATGTGATCACCTCGCCGGGGGTACACCCCGCTAAGCGGCCATCACGGCGCATTCATCCTGTTCTTAGCACCCGGGCCCGACACGACCGTTGCGTCGGTGGTGGACTCTTCTCGGGGCCAATCGGGCACTGCTAGCGCCGACGCGATCGCTGTTCGTGACTGGAAAACCCTGATCGTCGCTGGAAAGCCTGATCAGCTGTTATTAGGCTTACCTGACAGTGACTGAGCAGACGAAAACACAGTGCTCCGCAGCTTCTTTGACCACGATTCTGTGCAGTGGCTCGGACTGTGCCAAAGAAGAGCGAGCCGCCTACCGGGCCCTTTCGGCATGTCTTCACGATGTGGGCGCCAGCATCGTGAAGTCGAAGTGCCTCGACGTTTGCCACGGGCCGGTCGTGGTTGTAGCCGACACTGAGGGTCGAGCAACCGTGATTGAGAAGATCCGCACGAAGGAGCGCCGCAAGCAATTGGCCGAAGCCATTGCCTCCGGCCAACCCGACAAGGTGGCCAGGGGCGCTTCGGTCGTGGCGAAGGGAAAGCGCCATAGCAAGGCCCTTCGGAAGGCTGGACGTGTCGCTGGCCGCGAGCTGACTGCCTAGCTCTTCGTCGCCAATGCAGAGCCAAGAGGCCGGGTTCACCGTCTCGTCCCAGTGGCGATAACCCGGCTCATGAGGCGTCCGCCGAGATCGAAACCCTGGTCGTTCGGCGTTTCTCATTTGACATGGGCTCAACTTTGCAGCCGAGTCCGTTCTGGACGGCGAACGCAGCCACTACTGCGGCAAGGTGAGCGTGGGCGCAGCACACGTCTACCAGTTCTCCCAACTAGGACCACTGCGCTTGGAAAACCTCTTTGGTGAGCCGAGGCCGATAAAAACACGAGAATCCCTGCCGAAGCAGGGATTCTCAGGGGTCGGGCTGAGAGGATTTGAACCTCCGACCTTCGGTCCCCCAGACCGACGCGCTAACCAAGCTGCGCCACAGCCCGTGTGAGGGGTGGATCGTACCGGACGGCCGGCGTTGCTCCCACCTGCGAACATTGCCCCAGGCGGCAACCACTCCAAGCATGCGCCGCCAACCCCCGTCGGCGCCAGAAACGTCTCGCCACCAGGCGCTTCAAAAGACCGAGAGCACGCCCTCGAATGCCCGCCAGATCAGATAACCAACCGCAGCGACCACCCCCAGCCAGAAGTGCCACGGCGTCTTCGGTGGAGTGTGGTCGGCGTCCGGGGCCGACTCGAGCCGGTCGCCACAGGTCGGGCACGCGCCATCGGCATCCACCGAGGTTGGGGTGAAATAGCTGTCGCACGACTCGCACCAGGGCACGAAACTGAGACTAGAGCCCTGACGGCCGTCAGCGGCCACCCCACCTAGCGGACGTCGAGGTTGGGCTCCGGGGTCAGTCTCGACGAATCGCCATGATGGCGGTGTCGTCGTCGATGATGCCGCCAGCGTGATCCTTGGCGGCATCGAGCAGGGCCTTGCAAAGCACGTCGGCCGGTGCCGCAAGCTCCCGTTCAGCCGCCTTGATGATGCGTTCCTCACCGAAAAGCGAGCCGCCGGCGCGCGCTTCGGCCAGACCGTCGGTGTACATCACGACGAGATCGCCGGACTCCATCGGGATCTCTCGAGAGAAATACGAAGCCTTCGGGTCGAGCATCAGCAGCGGCCCGGTGGAACGCAAGGGCAGCACGCCGTCCTCCTCGAACAAGAAGAACGGCGGATGGCCGGCCGATGCGTAACGCAGCGTGCCGGCCTCGGTGTCGAACACGACGACAGCAGCCGAAATGAATTCCTCGTGCCGATCGCCGGCAGCGAGCTGCTGGTTGAGCTCCTCGAATGCCTGGGCCGGATCACGGAACTGACGCAGGAAGACCCGGAGCAGGTACTTGGCCTGGAAGGCGGTGATTGAAGACTCGATGCCGTGACCGGCGACATCGCCAATGACAGCAGCGACACGGGTCGGGCCGACACGGTGCACATCGAAGAAGTCGCCCGCCATCAGACCCGAACCAGCCTGGTACACCCGCCCAATCTCGAAACCGGAGAAGTCCGGCACCTCTTCGGGGGCGAGACGGGCTGCCCACGCCTTCGGGGCGAGTTGCTCTTGCTCGAGGGCCTCGCCAGCACGACGTTCGAGATCCCATCGGTTGCGGGCCATACGGGCCTCGCGGACGGACAGTCGGGCCCACCACAAGGAGGCGACAGCGGGAGCCGCCAACACCGCAAACCCGACGATCACGTCGGGGTTGTCGATGACAGCAGCTGAACCCAGCACGGTGGTGAGCAGGCCATAGACGATCGCCGAGTGGGCTTCCTTGCGGTAGGCCGAGAACGCCAGCGAGTGGGCCTCAACATCGCGGTTCACATCGGCGTCGATGAGCCGCACCACCCGGAAACGGAGACGAGCGGATCGGATGTAGACGAGCGAGGCGATAAGCGTCAGGAACGCTGCGGCAGCGAGAACATACGTGATCACGGGAGTCACCTCCGTGGACAGGGGTCCTCCAATGGTAGCTGGACGAACTCAGTCGTTGCGCTTCCGTACCCGCAGCTTGATCGGTGTCGAACCCAAACTGAAGTCCTCCCGCAACGAGCGTTCGAGGTAACGCAGGTAGGTCTTGGGAAGTTCACGGTTGACGAAGAGGGTGAACGTCGGAGGGTCGGTGGCGCCCTGGGTTGCGTAGAGCACGCGGGCACCACCCGGAGCAGGTTGCGCCGACTGGGCCGAGCGGATCGACTTGTTGACGTCACGGGTCGGGATGCGGGTGCGGTAGTCGCCCACCGCCTGCTGCAACTCGGGCCAGAGTCGGTTGACACCCTTGCCGGACAGCGCCGAGATCCGAAGGACCGGTGGACTGCCGAGGAAGCCGAGTTTGCGTTCGACGTCGTCACCGATTTTCTCGCGCTGTTCGGTTTTGAGCAGCTCCCACTTGTTCAGCAGGATCACGATCGGGCAACCGGCTGCGTCGACACGCTCGGCGAGACGCTGATCCTGGTGGGTGACGCCAATCGTGGCGTCGATGATCAGAAGCGACACATCAGACTCGTCGACGGCCTTCAGGGCCCGCACGAGCGAGTAGTACTCCGTGTCCTCATCGATCTTGGCCTTACGACGCATACCGGCCGTATCGACAAAACGGATCGGTCCCGTCTGCGTCTCCACGATCGTGTCGATTGCATCGCGAGTCGTGCCGGGGCGGTCGTGGACGACCGCCCGTTCTTCACCGATCAGTAGGTTGAACAGGGTGGACTTGCCGACATTTGGTCGCCCGACGAGCGAGACGGAGAACAACTCCGGATCCTCGCTGACCGGTTCCTCGAGCTCGCGATCACTTCCCGCGGGAAGGTGGGTGATCAGCGCGTCGAGGAGGTCGCCAGTACCTTTGCCGTGCAGCGCGCTCACCGGGAACGGCTCGCCGAGACCGAGCCCCATGAACTCCCATATGGCGGCCTCATGCGAGGCATCATCGACCTTGTTGGCGATCACGAGTACCGGCGTGTCGAGCCGGCGAAGGAGCAACGCCACCCGTTCGTCTTCGGGCGTGACGCCAACGGTCGAGTCGACTACAAACAGGATGACTTCGGCCTCCCGCATTGCCTGTTCGGACTGCTGAGACACCTTGTCATCGAGCGCATCGCCATCGGCCATCCAGCCACCTGTGTCGAGCAAGGTGAAGTGATAGCCAAGCCATTCGGCGTCGACCGCCTTGCGGTCGCGAGTGACGCCGGGACGCTCTTCGACAATCGCCTCGCGACGCCCGATGATGCGGTTCACCATGGTGGACTTGCCCACGTTGGGGCGGCCGATGATGGCGACGGCAGGCAGGCTCATGAGGAGGACTCCAGGGCGAGGCGGAGGGCAGCGCCATCGGTGGAGATGACCTCGACCGGGCGGGGCAGATCGGACACGCTCATGCCGTCGAGGAAGACCCCACGGCTCAAGCAGACATCCGGAAGAAGATAGCGGTGCCCCTCGGGTTCTCCTTCGAGCACCCGGGCAACGTCCTCGCCGACCATGAGGCCGGTGACGCCGATATTGCCGCCGAAGTAGTCGTTGGGCACCGGGAGGACGCGGGCATCGTCGCGACCACTCGCCTCGACCAAAGGGGCGATGACCGGGGCGCCGAGGATGCCAGTGAGAATGGCGACCGGTGCGTTCTTGCGCGGCGAAAGCTTCACCGACGTGAGGACTGGCCCCCCATCCCCGGCCGACACGACTTCCGCAGGTGAACCCTGGCGCGGTGCCCGGTAGCCATCCGCAGGGGCACCGTCGACCCATGCGAAGAAGCCGGCGCGAGGACCAGTGGGCTCGGCGATCGAGTCGTCATGGAATTCGAGCTCGAGAGTGCGAGCCATGCCGATGCCATCCTCGTGCATCTCGAAACCGCCGTAGGTCTCCGCTGACGGGAACGGACGCTGCGCCATCAGGTAGTACTCGTCGGCTGCGAAAACCATCCGGCGACCCAGGCAGTCGAGGAAGACCTGCTGCCACTGCTCGATCAGATCGACGACTCGTTGCGCCTCGGCGAGCGTGTGTTCACGCATGCGCTCCTGGGTCGAGAACTTGGAGATCCCGAGCGGGACGACAGCGACGCTCGCGAGTTCAGGGAAGCGCTCGAGCACCCCGGCGAGGGTGTCGTCGAGCACATCGGCATCGTTGACCCCCGGACACACGACGATCTGGCCGTGCACCTCGATGCCGTGGTCGAGCAGGGCCCGCAGCCAGCGCAACGAGACGGCGCCGCGACGGTTATGCAAGATGTTGGCGCGGATATCGGGGTCGGTGGCATGGATCGAGACATTGATCGGCGACAGCCGCTCCGTGATGACCCGTTCAAGGTCAAGTTCGGTGAAGCGGGTGAGGGTGGTGAAGTTTCCGTAGAGAAACGAGAGCCGGTAGTCGTCGTCCTTCAGATACAGCGAGCGCCGCATGCCCTTGGGCAGTTGGTGGATGAAGCAGAACTCGCAGTGGTTGTCGCAGGTCTGCACCTTGTCGAACAGCGCCGCATGGACCTCAGCCCCGAGAGGTTCGCCAGCGTGCTTGGAGACAACGACGTCGAAACGCCGATCGTCGCGTTGCACAGCAAGTTCGACCTCTGCGTCGTCAGTCAAGATCTGCCACCGGATGACATCGCGCGGAACTTCCCCTGCGATGGCGAGGATCTCGTCACCAGGCAAAAGCCCCGCTCGAGCAGCGGGTGAGTCGGGCTCAATGGCCACCACCTGCGGCGTGCTCACTCAGTCAGACTACCCGTTCGCCCCCCGGCCGACGCGCGCCGGTTGCCTTCAAATACTTTTCATGTAGTTTCAGTATTCATGATACTGCTTGGAAACATGTCATGACGGACATCACGGTCGGCTACCACGACGATCGACTGGTCGCCGTCAAAGAGACCGACGACCCGGGACGCAGCGCCCGTCTCGGCCGCAAGGCGGACCCGTTATCTCGCCTCGATCACCCAGGCAACGTCCGCCTCGTCGACTTGACCGAGGGCCCGCCCGCCATCCTCCGCACGGTGTTCGTCGGCCCCGACACCTGGCAGCGCCGTGCTCCCGTCGACGAGTTCCGGGCTCCAGCCCTCGCCGCGCTGATCGCCGCGGTTGCCGACGAATCGAGGATCGTCGTAACCGACATCGGATCGGCCTCACCCTCGGTCACAGAGATCGTGCTGCACGAGCTGGGCCCTGTCACCGTGCCCCCGACAACGGCTCCATTCGAATCGCCCGCCACCAATCCGGCCACGCCCCCCCCGGAGTTCTCACTGCGCCGTCGACCACCGGCATCAGGTTGGTCGAGCCAGGCGGCAACCTCTGGGCGATCGCCGAAACCGTCATCAACGAACGCAGCGAGACGACAACCTGAGGCTCGATTTCCACCTACTGAGGCGCGTGCTCGAGGCGAACGCTGACCACCTCGTTGATCCAGATCTGATCATGCCGGGACAGATGCTGACCCGGCCGCCGCTTACGGCTGGTAGCTGAGCCCGAGCGCCTCAAGCCGGGTCGCGACGCCGTCGAGACTCGTTCCAAGGATGGCCGCGAGCGCTAGCCGGTCCTGCTCCCGAACGGTGAGAACCCGACCGTTAAAGTCCTGACGCTGAACTTGGATCATCGTGAGGTACTGCGTGAGCATCTCGGCCTCGGGGCCAGAGAGCGACGAAAGCTGGGTGAGGTCGATCGTGATCGGACTGGCGGTGGGCCGACCGGAGTGGTCCTTGAGACCGCCCGGACCGTCGTCGCCCGTGTTCACTCCGAAACTCGGACCCGCATCGGCGGGAAGCAACTGATCAGCGGGCACGTTGTAGAAACGGCTCAGACGCTGCAGACGCGGTACCGAGATCGCTCGCTCGCCGCGCTCGTAGGCACCGAGCACGGACGCCTTGAACTCTTGACTCGATGCTGCCTCGACCTCTTGCAACGACAGCCGCTTTTGCCGCCGAATCTCGCGGATCCGCTCACCGACACGCTTGCTGTACCCCTGAGTCGTGTTGAGTTCTGACACGCTGCACTCCCCCTCCAACAAGCTGGCCCGATCCAAATCTCACGTTTCGAGAGAAAACGAATACAGACCGTGGCGGGACCCTAGGTCAGTCGTCCTGGGGCAAGCAAAGAACGACGAACAAGCCGTAATCAGTGTTCGAGATCGCGCAGGGCAGCCAGGAGCGCGCCAGCCGTGATAGCGGCCGTCTCGGCCCGCAGAACCGCTCCCGAGAGCGCCACGACAGGCAAATCGACCGCCCGTTCGGCGTTCGTCCAGCCACCCTCGGGACCCACCAACACGACCGGGTGGTCGAGCGAGACCGGTTCTCCACCGAGATCAGCGCGCGCCGCTCCGGTCAGGCGTGCGACATCCTCGAACGCTCCGACTGAGTGCACGACAGGGAACCAGGCCCGCCGACACTGGATGACTGCCCCGCGAGCCACTCGCTCAAGCCGCTGCTGACTCTTCGTTGCCTTGGCATCGTCCCACCGCACCACCGACCGCTCGGCGGCAAACGGGCGGATGTCGTCGACACCGAGTTCGACGAGCTTCTGCACAACCAACTCGGGACGACCCCCCTTAATCAACGCAAACGCGACACCAAGCCGCGGAGACGGCGGCGGGACCTCGACGATTTCACCGGTCGGCTCGACCGTCGTTCCCCAACGACAAGGCCGCCAGCACCCGGCCCCATCACCGACAGTCATCGGGTCACCGTTGCGTAAACGCAACACTCGGCCAAGGTGATGTCGATCGTCGTCAGCGACGACGGGAACCTCGACCGACTCGACCAAGACGTGAGGGCCTTGTTGACCGTTCGGAGAGACGCCGGTCATAAGCGGCTCAGGAGAAGGCGGACTTGATGCGCCCGAGAAGGCCCTGTCCGGGATCGGCGACGTCCTCTTGCCGCAGGGCTGCGAATTCGCGCAACAGATGCTCCTGCGCCTCGGAAAGCTCGTCGGGCACATCGACGAACACCCGCACCCGCAGATCACCACGGCCACGACCGCGCACATGAGGGACGCCTCGGCCCCTCATGCGGAACTCGGTGCCTGATTCGGTCGCCTCGGGAACGACGAAGGTTTCGCTGCCGTCGAGTGTTTCGTACTCAAGTTCGGCGCCGAGCACCGCCTGTGTGAACGGGATGTAGAAGTCGTGAACCAGGTCGTTGCCTTCACGGCGGAAGGTAGGGTGAGGCCGGACCCTGACGTGGACGTACAAGTCGCCATGGGCGCCGCCGCGAGGGCCAGCGGCGCCACGACCCGAGAGACGAAGCGTGGTGCCGTCGTCGACGCCCGGCGGAATCTCCACGGCGTACGTGCGCTGCTCGATGGTGCGGCCGGACGCATCGCACGTCAGGCACGGATCGAGGATCACCTGACCGAGCCCGCCACACGAGCCGCATGCGCTGGCGGTGACCATCTGCCCGAGCACCGAGTTACGGACCCGCCGGACCTGACCGGCGCCACCGCACTCCTCACAAGTCGAGGGCGAGGTTCCGTTGCGGGCACCCGCACCGTCACAATCTTCGCACCGCACGGCTGTTCGGACAGTGACCTCCTGATCCGCCCCGAACACCACCTCCTCGAGATCGAGATCGACGTGAGCTTCAAGGTCCTCGCCGCGCGGGGGCCCGCTCCGGGCTTGACCGCCACCGCCGAACACGGAACCACCACCGAAGAAGGCCTCGAAGATGTCACCCAGGCCGCCACCGAACGGGTCGGCTGGTGGGCCGTCTTCGCCATAGCGGTCGTAGGCGGCACGGCGCTGCGGGTCGCGTAGCGTCTCGTAGGCGGCGCCAACATTTTTGAAACGAGCCTCGGCTTCAGGGTCGCCAGGGTTGAGATCGGGGTGGTACGTACGAGCGAGCTTCTTGTAGGCCCGCTTGATCTCATCGTCGGTAGCGCCGCGAGACACTCCCAACGTTTCGTAATGATCGGCCATCAGCCCTCGCTCAGTTCACGCTCAAGGCGCTTGCTCACGACCGCCACTGCGGACAATGCCTGCGAATAATCCATCCGGGTCGGGCCCAAGACGCCAATCGTGCCAGCCGATATGCCATCGACCGCGAATGGGGCGACGACCAAGGAGCAATCGGCGAGCGGCTCGACCCCAGTTTCGTTGCCGATCGCAACCCGCATTCCGCGATCAAGAACGTTTCGCACCAACGAAACGACAACAATCTGCTCCTCGAGCAGGGCAAGGATCTCCTGCAGCTGCGCAGCGGCGTCAAAGGCGCCAGCGAGACGCGATGCACCGCCGACGTAGAGCTCGGCGTGGCGACCTGCTGCGCTGAGGGAGGCGATGGCGGCATCGAGCAGTGGGTCGGGACGATCATCCGGTGCGGCCTGTTCGAGTTCGGCGAGCGTCTTGCCCTCCACAGCCTGCACCAAGCGCCGAGAGGCATCCTCGACGATCTCGGGGGTGAGCTCGGTGGCGACCTCGACGGTGCGCTTCTCGATGACACCGTTGCTTAGGACGGCGACAACCATGGCGATGTGGCTGGCGAGGTCGACGATCTGCACACTACGGATCGTCGCCTGATCGATCGCGGGGCCGACAACCACAGCGGTCCAGTCGGTCAGCGACGTGAGCATGTCGGACGTGCGCTGCATCATCGATTCGAGTTGGCCGTGGGTCCCGACGAAGAAATCACGCAGGGTCGACGGGTCGGCGGTAGCCAACTCGATTTGGCTGTCGCGCAGCGCATCGACGAAGAATCGGTAGGCCGTGTCTGTGGGGATGCGCCCGGCGCTCGTGTGGGGCTGAACCAGATACCCAGCTTCTTCCAAGGCAGCCAGCTCGTTGCGCACGGTGGCCGGCGACACATCGATACCGGGCGCAGACGCGAGACGACCGGAACCGACCGGCTGGGCCGTCTCGATGTACTCCCGGACAACTGCCGAGAGGATGGCGGCCTTTCGCTCGTCGAGCATCTGCCGACTCTACCGAGTGCTAATCGTCGAGCTGAAGCGCAGAGATGAAGGCTTCCTGGGGAATGTCCACCCGCCCGATGGATTTCATCCGCTTCTTGCCTTCTTTCTGCTTGTTCAGCAGCTTGTTCTTCCGCGTGATGTCGCCACCGTAGAGCTTGGCGGTGACGTCTTTTCGGTACGCCTTGACGTTCGTGCGGGCGATGATCTTGCCGCCGATCGCCGCCTGGATCGGTACCTCGAAGTTCTGGCGCGGGATGAGCTCCTTGAGCTTGTCCGCCATCTTCTTGCCGTAATCGTAGGCTTTGTCTTTGTGGACGATCGTGCTGAAGGCGTCGACCGGATCGCCGTGTAGAAGGATGTCGACACGGACAAGCGCGTCCTCGGTGTAGCCGTCCTGCTCGTAATCGAGCGAGGCGTAGCCCTGCGTGCGGCTCTTCAGCTGGTCGAAGAAATCAATGACAACTTCGGCGAGCGGGAGCCGGTAGTGCAACTCGACTCGTTCGGACGAAAGATACTCCATCTTCACCATCTCACCGCGACGGGTCTGACAGAGATCCATGACCGTGCCGGTGTAGTTAGTGGGCGTGAGGATGCTCGCTTTGAGGTACGGCTCAGCGACGGCCATAATCTCGGCGGCCGACGGCATCTCGGAGGGGTTCGAGACTTCGATCACCGAACCATCGCCCTTCGTGATGTGGTACTCCACGGATGGCGCAGTGGAAATCAGCGACAGGCCGAACTCGCGCTCAAGGCGCTCGCGCACGATTTCCATGTGGAGCAAGCCGAGGAAGCCGCACCGAAAACCGAATCCCAGAGCGCCAGACGTCTCCGGCTCGAAGGTGAATGAGCTGTCGTTGAGCCGCAGCTTCTCCAGCGCCTCGCGCAAATCGGTGAACTGATCGCCATCGATTGGGTATAGACCCGAGAACACCATCGGCTTCGGTTCCTTGTAGCCGTCAAGCGGGTCGGTGGCACCCCGCTTGTCGGTGGTCACCGTCTCGCCAGATTTCGCCTCGCCGACATCTTTGATGCCGGCGATGAGGTAACCGGTCTCGCCAGGACCAAGCTGGTCGACCGGGAGATTGTCGGGCGAACGCACACCGATCTCGTCGGGATCATGGCTGGCACCGGCCTGCATAAAGCGAAGCTTGTCCTTGCTGCGCATCACGCCGTTGACCACCCGGATTGAGGAGATCACGCCGCGGTACTGGTCGAAATGCGAATCGAAGATGAGCGCCTGGAGCGGGGCGTCGACATCACCCTCGGGCGGAGGGGTGAGACCAATGATGGCATCGAGGAGTTCGGGTACACCGTCGCCGGTCTTGGCCGAGATGCGGAGAATGTCGTCAGCGGGGATGCCGAGCACGTTCTCGATCTCCGCTGCGTAACGATCAGGTTCAGCGGCGGGCAAGTCGATCTTGTTGAGGCAGGCGACAATCTCGAGGTCGTTCTCCATCGCCAGGTAGCAGTTGGCGAGGGTCTGGGCCTCGATGCCTTGGGCGGCGTCAACCACGAGGATCACGCTTTCGCAGGCGGCAAGCGAGCGGCTGACCTCATAGCCGAAATCGACGTGGCCAGGCGTATCGATCAGGTTGATCACATGGTCGTGCCAGTCGAGACGCACCGACTGGAGCTTGATCGTGATGCCGCGTTCTCGCTCGAGGTCCATCGAGTCGAGGTATTGGGCGCGCATATCCCGAGCCTCAACGGCTCCGGTCAGCTCCAGCATGCGATCCGCGAGCGTGGACTTCCCGTGATCGATGTGGGCGATAATCGACGTGTTACGGATGCGCTTGAGGTCCATGTGTGGATTCGCGCCTCCGGCGCGATGGCCCTTCGGCGCACCGTTCGGGGCGTGAGGGGTGCCTCAAAGCTACCGACGAGTTGTGGACTTCAGGTGCGATCCAGGGTCGCATCCCGCTACCCTTCGAGGTCGGTCTCCGAGCCTCTGGGGCTCGCACCATTCCCTCTTTTAAGTAGGTAACCGTGGCCAACATCAAGTCGCAGATAAAGCGCAACCGTCAGACAGTCAAGCGCAACCTCGCCAACCGCAAGGTCCGCAGCGAGATCCACACCCGCACCAAGAACGCCGACGCTGCGATCGCAGCAGGCGCCGACGACGCCGACGTGCTGGTTCGCGAAGCCATCGCCAAGATCGACAAGGCTGCGGCGAACGGCGTCATGCACAAGAACACGGCGGCCCGCAAGAAGAGCCAGCTCGCCAAGCGTCTCAACGCTGACGCGCAGAATTGAGCGTTCGTGGCCCGCTGACACAGCGGGCCGCTACCGCCGACCGCTGAGGTTGGCCAACCGGGCGACAAGTACTTCGACCACCAACTCCGGTGGCCAATCCTTGGTGCCGCGCAGCGACAGATCGGCGTCGGCCAGAAGGTCGATTGCTCGGCTAAGCCTTTCGGTGCCAAGCCGCCGGCTCTGCTGGATCGCCTTCTTCGCTGGGAAGGTACTGCCCTTCATTCCGAGCAACGCCGCAGCGGCCTTGTCGTCGCGAACATCGGTACCGTCGAGGCGCAACATGTTGCTGAAGCGCTTGTACAGAACGGCGAGCAACCGGAAGGCTGCGCCACTGCGATCCGATGGCGAACCGGCGTACGGGATCAGCCGCGGCAACAGGGCGAGCGCAGCAGCGACATCGCCCTTGTCGATTGCGTCGTCGAGCGCCCACGGCACCGTCGACCCCTGATCTCCACCAAAGGTCGTGATGTCGGCGGCCGTCACGGGCGCACCCTGACCGAGCGCACCTTCCAGCGTTCGAATGAGGCCCACGACTCGGCTGCGGTCCTCGCCGAGGAGATTCTCGACCGCTGCTTTTGCGCCTCGATCGAAGTTCAGCGAGCTCGACTCGAGCTGATCGCGCAACCAGTCGCCGCCACCCTTGCCTTTTGGTGCCGAGGTCTGGACGACTTCGGCACCTGCGAGTTCGGCCGCCTCCTTGAGCGCTTTGGGCAGCGCCGGCATGCGATCGACCTTCGGCTCGACGCCCCTCTCCCAAACAAGCACCAGGTCAGTGGTGTCGAGCGGCTCACCGAATAAATCGACGATCGGGCCGTAGTCGTCCTTGCGGGAGAACCGGCTGAGATGACGGCCAACGACAACACGTCGCTCGGTGAGAAATGGCGGGGTTCGGGCAGCGTCGAGAACTTTGGCTGACTCCCAATCGCCGTCGTCGTTGCGGTAGTCGGTCTCGGTGAGCAGCTCCAGCATGAGGCTACGGTCGCCGTCGCCCACAAGCTCGTCAACCGAAGCGCTGATCGCCTCACCGACAAGGATCGAGTCGTCGCCGACGATCAGGCGTAGGACCATTCTCAGCTGACCTCGGGCAGGGAGTAGTGATCGTCGCGACGCGCCTGCAGCACGGCCGACATCGTGTCGGCGAGGCGTCGGTTGCCCCGGACGTCGTGCGCCCGCAGGATCCGGCAACCGAGGGCGATCCCCAGCGCATGAGCACCGAAGGTGGCCTCACGCCGGTCGTCGACCTCTGTGCCGACAAGCTCGCCGAGGAAGCCCTTGTTGGAGGCCGAGAGAAAGACCGGGAACCCCATACCGACGAGATCGTCGCTGTGGTGGAGCAGTTCGGCCGACATCTGGGGATTCTTTCCGAGATCGAGCCCCGCATCGATCATGATCCGTTCGCGCTTGATGCCGGCCGCCAACGCCAGATTGGAGCGACGTTCGAGAAATCGCCGGACGTCGGCACGCACACCGTCGGAGTAGATGGGCTCAGGATCGGGCATACGCGGGCCGATGCGCACGTGGGTGGCCACGACCGAGGCGTCGTAACGAGCGGCGACAGGAAGAAACTCCGGATCGGAGAAACCGCTGATGTCGTTGCCGATGTTGGCGCCAACCTTGCACGACTGCTCGAACACCGACGCTCGGAAGGTATCGACCGAGATCGGCAGGTCGAAGCGCTGCCGGAGAGCCTCGACGGCAGGCACGACGCGATCGATCTCCTCTTGCACGGTGACCTCGGGGCCAGGGCCGGCTTTGGAGCCGCCAACATCGAGGAAATCGGCCCCCTCGAGTACCAGCTGTTCGGCCTTGCGGAGGAACTCATCGAAGGCCCAGTACTGGCCACCGTCGAAGAACGAATCCGGCGTGCGATTGAGGATTCCCATCACGAGTGCACGCGTCGTGATGTCGAAACGGGTGGTGCCGAGCTCGACGAACATCGCTTCCGACCCTAGCCCGCCACTCGGACGGCAAGGCCAACGCTGCTTCCCTCCTCGACGAGTTCGACAGCGACGCCGACGATGGGCCGGGCGGGACGATTAGAAGAGCGCCGTGCTGAGCTTTCGACGCCAGTCGGCTGTGCGGGGATCATTGGGACCGAGCACCTCGAGCAGGTCGACGAACTTCTGGCGGTCGTCGTCGTTGAACTTCACGGTGGGCAACAACGCAGCCAGCGTTCCTTCGACGTCGTCCATCGACTCGCCACCGGTGCGGGCGAGCGCACGGAGATGCCGGGTGGTCGGGCTCTCGGGAATCTTGTCGAGCAGCGCAAGACCCTGATCGATCTGTCCCTCCTTGATGAGCTTTCCGGCAAGGGCGGTGAGCACATTCGGGTTGTCGGGCTCGAGGGTGTAGGCCTGGTTGAGCGAGGTCACATCGCCGATTTCGAGCAGCCGCTCGACCTCGTTCTGCTCCTCCGTGGGCGCTAACTTTTCGACGAACTCGCGCACCTGCGCCTCACCCTGGGCGCCCATGAACCCATCGACGATCTCGCCGTTGACCATGGCGTACACGGCCGGGATCGACTGGACCTTGAAGGCTTGAGCGACCGCCGGGTTGGCGTCAACGTCGACCTTGGCCAGCTCAACGCCACCGTTGGTCTCGCCGATCACTTTTTCAAGGATCGGACCAAGCGTCTTGCACGGACCGCACCACTCAGCCCAGAGGTCGACGACCACCGGGACCTGGTGGGACCGCTGAACGACATCGGTCTCAAACGTTGCATCAGTTACATCAGCCATCGTGACGCCCAACGTAGCGGCGGGTTCAGCAATTCGCGGGCGGCGGTCTACGGTGTGGTCGGGGAGGAACCTGTGGCTCGACCGGCACGACCCGAAGATCTCTACACCCTGCACGGTTCGCCGACCCTGCAGGATCCGGTGTTGTTGATTCACCTCACGGGTTGGATCGACGCCGGTCTCTGCGCGCGTGAGGCGACCGAGACCATCCTCGGGCAGATCGCGCCGGTGACCGTTGCCGAGTTCGAGACCGAGTGGCTCCTCGACCACCGCGCTCGTCGCCCTACGATGCACATCGTCGAAGGGGTGAACGTCGGGCTCGACTGGCCGGAGATCACGCTCGTTTCCGGCCGCGACGCAACCGGCAACGATGTCCTCGTGCTCCACGGTGCAGAGCCCGATCACAACTGGCGTTCCTTCTGCGACGCCGTCGTCTCCTTGTCGCAGCGGTTCGGGGTCCGGCGAGTGATCGGCCTAGGTAGCTACCCGGCTTCGTCACCACACACTCGCCCCTCCCGACTGTCGGTCACCGCCGCCACGCCCGACCTCGCATCGCTCGGTTTCACGCCGGCCACGCTCGACGTGCCGGCAGGGATGCAGGCCGCGCTCGAGATGGCCCATCACGCCGCCGGCATCGAGTCGGTCGGCCTGTGGGCTCAGGTGCCCCACTACATCTCCGGCGCCCACTATCCCGCTGCGTCGTTGGCCCTTATCGACGGACTCGTGGGTGCCGCCGGTGTCGTTCTCGACTCGAGTCAGTTGGCGGCCGATGCCTTGGCGACTCGAAACCGGCTCGACGACCTCGTCGACGACGACTCCTCAAATCGCGACATGTTGGCTGCCCTCGAGAAGCAATACGACGACTTGGTCGAGGCCGAAGCCGAGATGGCGACAAGCGACGACCTGACCGACGAACTCGAAGCGTTCTTGCGCAGCCAGAACGACACCGACGACTGATCAGCCCGCGAGCCGCCACAGCGATCCCTGGGAAAACCGGGCGATCAACTCGGCGCCCGCCGGCGGCTCGGCATCGGGCGGGATCAGCACATGGGTTGTGTTGTCATCAAGGGACAGCGTCGTGGCGTCGAACCCGACCCGCCATGCGAGCGCGTTCGTAAGGTTCGGCGAGACCGTCG
This sequence comes from Acidimicrobiaceae bacterium, assembly GCA_002729125.1. Taxonomy (GTDB): domain Bacteria; phylum Actinomycetota; class Acidimicrobiia; order Acidimicrobiales; family Aldehydirespiratoraceae; genus UBA11606. The sequence continues at coordinate 15,620 of PBTQ01000061.1, forward strand.
ACGTGTCGACCCAAAGTTCGCCGACCTTCTCCTTGTCGGGGAAGTCGGCGTCGACTTCGCCCATCGCCGTGCCGGGAAAGAGATTGTCGAGAGCTCGGTCGCCGGAGTGCGCTCCCCACAGCGACAACGCAACGAAGACGCAGGCAGCGATTTCGGTGCCGCGCCACCGGGCAAACCCCCACACGACAAGCCCGGCAAGGATCGCCACAAAGGCCGCAGCACCAGGTTCGAAGATCCGACTCCCGTACGGTGCACCCGAGACTTCCGCACCGAGCATCATCACGGGCGAGCGAGCATCGAGCCAGTTGTTCCCGGGCCCGTTCCAGGCGGCGTAAACACCGGCGAGCACCGGGACGCCGAACAGGGCGACCGCCGCCGCCCGCCACCGCATTCGGTGGAGGTTGGCAAGGCCGACGGCAAGCACCACCGGTGCCATCACCTCGATGTAGCGGCCGTGGAACCACTTGTCGGCCCGAACAATGCCGGTGATGAACCAGCTCGTGATCGCGAGGACGGCCAAGCCGAGCAACAGCACCGACCAGCCAACCGGTCGTCGCCCCCCGAGCCGAACGACACCCCAGACAGCGATGCCGGTGCCGGCGATCACGAGATAGCTCAACGCGCCGACCCCGAGCTGCGCCATCTCAGGAACGAGCCCGAGACCTCGACGAGACGCCAGGTCGGCAGCGTCATAGGTTCCATCACTTCCGAACGCCGCCTCCGCCACAGCGGCCCGAACCCACTCGACCAACCACAGCGCTGCCACCCCCGCACCCAGCAACCCAACGACACGTGCCCAGCCGAACCGACGCAGGGCAAAGGCGACGACCACGATGAGCACCAACGCAGGCGGACCGAGTCGAGGGTGAGCTGCAAACATCGCAGCTGCGGTGATCACGGCGAGGAATCCGTCGAGGCCGCTGCGTTCGTCCCACGAACGGGCGATGACAAGCGCTGCGCAGGCCACCATGAGCACGCCCAACCGCTCGCTCCACGCAATCGACCCGGTCAGAAGAAACGCCGGCATCATCGCCCCAGCCGTTGCGGCGGCAATCGCCGAGACGGGAGGCACGCCATCAAGGCGCCGCAAGAAGGCGGTCAGCACCGGGACAACCAAGGCTCCGCACAGGGCGTTCACCGTGCGGGCCCAAAGCAGCATCCCACCGTCGTCGAGCCCCAAAAGCCAGCCCGGCACCAACGTCATTGGATACAGCAAGCCGTACGGCGCCTGCGGTGGCATCGGTGCGGCGCCCTCGCCCGCCATAGTCCAGGCGAGACCTAAGGAGGCGAGATCATCGGCGGTGAGGAGCGGCCCAGGGGTCGCTGTCGCCACGATCAGACCAGCGGCAAACACAGCGAACGTGGACAGCGCCATCCAGAGCTCCGGGGATGTAAACCGCGCACGCATCAAGACGACGGTATGCCCTGAGAGATACCCGTCGAGGGAGGGTGTCGGGAAGGTGGGGCCCAACGATCAGGGTGCTACCATCCACAACCGCAACTCGGGGCTATAGCTCAGTTGGTAGAGCGCTTCCATGGCATGGAAGAGGTCAGGGGTTCAATTCCCCTTAGCTCCACTCCGAACGCTGTCTGAACTCGTCTTCCTTGACATGGCAAGGGAAACTGAAATGCCGACAGAAACAGGCAACGGGAATAGTGCTGAAATTCACTTCCTCCCAACGACGTCTGAATTCGTATTCAATTCCGCTGCGACGGGCAGAGGAGCCGCACAGAGCAGCAACGAGGGTCTCGTAGCAACGTTCATCCGCTGGTGTGACCTGGTGCGTGAGCGCAGCCCCCGCACCATGGACTCGTACCGCTATGTGCTTGGCCACCTCGTGCGATGGCTGGAGCATCGCAGCGTCACAGGCGTGTCACGGCGCGACCTGGAGCTGTTCGTGCTGCGGACCTGAACCCTCGTCGCCGGGAAGCAAACCCGCTAGAGAAACTTGCGTATCAGCTTTTCTTTCAAGCCGGTGTATGGCGGATACAGGATCGACGGGTCAGGCTTGGTCGGCTTACGCATCACCGACTTCAGGTTGGAGAAGGTGTCGAAGCCCGACTGGCCGTGGTAGCGCCCGATCCCAGCCTCACCGACACCACCGAAGGGCAGGTTGGGCGGCGTGATGTGGAGCAGCACATGGTTGACGCATGCGCCGCCGGAACTCGTCGCGCCGAGCACGGCATCAGCGGCATTGCGATCTTCGGCGAAGACGTACAACGCGAGCGGCTTGGGACGCTGGTTGACCAGGGCAACGGCCTCGTCCATGGAATCGACCGTGATGACCGGCAGGATCGGCCCGAAGATCTCTTCGGACATGACCGGCGAGTCGAGGTCAGGGTCGACGATCACCGCCGGTTCGACGTGCCGATCCTCAACATCGACGGCGCCTCCGAACGCGATGGTGCCGCCATGGCCGTCGAGCAGCCCAGCGAGCCGTCCTACGTGATGTTGAGAGACGATTGAGGAGAAGTCGTTGCTCTTCCCTGCCGCCGCACCCATGGCGAAGTCGACGAACGCCGCCTGCATCTTGTCGATGAGTTCGTCGCGTTGGCCTTCAGTGACGAGCACGTAGTCCGGTGCGACACAGGTCTGGCCGGCGTTGAGCCACTTCCCCCATGCGAGTCGGCGGGCGGTCACGTCGAGGTTGGCCGACGGGTCGACAAACACCGGGCTCTTCCCTCCGAGCTCCAGCGTGACTGGTGTCAAGTGACGGGCAGCGGCCTGATAGACGATGCGGCCGACCGCCGTGGAGCCCGTATAGAAGATGTGGTCGAACCGCTGCTCGAGTAGCTCGGTGGCGATCTGGACATCCCCCTCGACCACAACGATCGCCTCGTCGTCGACATAGCAGGGCAAGGTCTCGGCGAGCAGGGCGGACGTGGCGGGCGCGATCTCCGACGGCTTGACGACGACAGCGTTGCCGGCCGATACGGCGGCGGCGATCGGAAGCAGCACTAACTGCACCGGATAGTTCCAGGGCGCCACGACAAGCGCGACACCGAGCGGCTCAGGAACAATGTGACCCGAGCTGGGGCGTGCGTTGAGCGGAAGGCGGACCTTGCGGGGCTTGGCCCACGTGTCGACATGCTTGCGGATGTGCGCTATCTCGGTCGCTGTCGCACCGATATCAGCCGCGAAGGCCTCCAACGGCGAGCGCCCGAGATCCGCAGCGAGCGCCGCTTCGAACCGAGGCGCCTCCTCTTTCAGTAACCGCAGCAGGCCGTCAAGCTGGGCCTGGCGCCACGCCATCGGACGGGTGCGGCCGCTGTCGAAGACGGCACGCACACCGGAGACGACCCCAGCGATATCGGATGTTTCGACCGAGAGGTTGTCGCGGAGCGCAGAGCGATTGGTCATGGCCATACCCGACAGGATGCCAGGCTCGCTGCCCCTAACGGCAGCTCGAGCACCAGGGATCAAGTTGACTCGCGTCTCGGACTCATCGGCTCCCACTCGACCCGGGGCCGGTCACCCCACAACCGCTCGAGCTGGTAGAAGTCGCGCTGCTCGCCGTGGAAGACGTGCACGATGAAGGCGCCGTAGTCCATAAGCACCCACTCGCGTTGGTCGAGCCCTTCGACCCGCACGGGGCCGGGTCCGCCTCCGTTCCTTACTTCCTCCTCGACGGCGTCAGCGATTGCGTGGACCTGGCGAGGGTTCGAACCACTCGTGATCACGAAGTAATCCGACACGGCGAACACATCACCCACGTCGATGATCAACGTCTCGTCGGCCTTCTTGTCGTCGGCTGCGGCTGCCGCGACACGAACGAGACGGAGAAGCTCGTCAGCTTCGTTCACGGGATCTCCCAGTCAGCGCCAATCGTCACGGTGAGATCGACGGGTTCGTCAAGTCGAAGCTCGGCCGCAACCTCGGCGTTGAGCTGTGCAGCCAGCGCCTCGGCGAGGGGAGCATCCGCCTCGTCATGGTAAGAGACCGTGGTTGTGGGAAGACCAAACTCGGCAGCGTTGCCAACAATGATGAGTTCGCTGAGGCGGGCGACAACCGTCCGGGCCTCATCCGCAATAGAACGATCGCCGATTCCATCAAGCAAGCGGACCGTAGCGACATCGACCCCGGGTGCTGGAATCGGGAGTGGCACCATGCGATCGGCGGTCTCGGTGAGCCAGGCCGTCGCGTTCTCATCGAGGACGTAGGTCGGTTTCGGCCCGGCATCGTTGGGCACGGCCGGCAGCAGTTGAACATCGGACTCGCCGGAGGCGAGCGCACGCAGATAAGGGGACAGCCCGCTGTCGAACGGAAGCGTTGCGGCGACCAAATCGCCGGCGAGAGCGATCGACGCAAGCCAGCTCTCCCACAGGTCAGCTTGGCGTTCGTTGCGATTCGCGTCGACCTCGCCTGGATTGCGCCAGCGATAGACCTCAGCGGCGACCTCACCTTCGAGCAGCGTTCCACCACGCTCCAGCCACACCTCGGTGCCGGCGGCGTCAGTTGAGATCAAGTCATCTAGGAGGTTGAAGGCGATCGGCTCGGCGAGTTCAAGCAACCGCCCAAAGCTGATCGTGTCGATGTCGAGGGCCTCAATGAACCCGAAGCCGAACAACGCCCCAACCGAGCGCTCGACACCCGCCGCTCCCTCCACTGCATACACCTCGGCAAGGGTAGGGTCGCCCGTACCATCGGCGGCGAGATCGGCTGACACGAGCACGAGCTGCCCACCACTATCGAGCAACGTCCGGGCGAGGACCGTGACACCGACGAGCTCACCGTCATCGATGTGCAGGGTGAGCATCGTGGGCGTGGGAACAGCAAAGGCCTGGTAGCCAGGTGCGTTGGGGTCGCTCACGACCTCGACGACGGTGCCGTCGGTGCTGTTGAGCACCGCTCGGGTGCCAGTACGCCACAGCTGGAAGGACGCCAGGGCGAAACCGACCAACACGAGAGGGAAAACAAAGCGCCAGAAAGGGTTCGCCTTCGGTGCCGGCACCCGTCGCTTGCGACCATTTCCACTCGGGGTAATCGAATGCTCATGGAAGTTGTCGAGCTGGATCTCGCCCTCATCCCGAGCTCCGTTGTCCCTGGGCATCACGAAAGCTCCTGGTAAAGCCCATAGGAGTCGATCAGGTCCGCCACGCCAGCGGCGACGAGTCCCCGGATCGGCGCACCTTCGCCGACCCTACGCCGAAGGTCCGACGACGACACCTCGAGCACTGGGACATCCGTGAGCGTGAATCGCCATCCCGCCGGCGGTCGCCCGCCTTGACGGCCACCACGACCGACAACGACCACCCTTGCCAGCTCAGCGACGACGTCAGGGCGATGCCACGTATCGAGACCGGCGGCAGCGTCGGACCCGATGATCAAATGGAAGGTATCGTTGGGGTGCGCCGCCGTGAGATTGGTGAGGGTGTCGGCGGTGTATGACGGACCGTCTCGGTCGATCTCGATCGTCGAGACCTGCACCCCGGGAGCGCCGGCCACGGCCGCTTCCACCATGATGAGGCGGATCGACGCCGGCGTGATCGACCGCTCATCCGACTTTTGCCATGGGTCGCCGGCAACGACGAACCAGACCTCGTCGAGAGCAAGTGTGTGGCGGACTTCGAGAGCGATGGCGAGGTGGCCCACGTGCGGGGGATCGAACGTACCTCCGAAGACACCGACTTGTCGTCCCGACCTGTTTGACATCGACGTGAGCATACGCTTTGGACCCCGCAGCACGGTGCTGAGGGACTCAGCCGAGTGCAGTCCCTTGCGCAGCCAAGACCTCAGCGCACGTGCACCTACAGTCGTGACTCGTCGAGGCGTGATGCAGAGCCGGCGGTAGCGCTTGGCCAGCGACTTGCATCGTCGTGGTGACACATGTCACATCGCCAGTTCTTTACTGACGCGTAAATTTGTGCGCACAATATTCCGGTTGGACCGCAGCGATGCGCGCATCAGCCGAGAGCGAGCTCACGGTACCAGCTTCCCCCGCCAAACCCCACCGCCTTGGGAACTTCCCTGGGCGGGTTCCGGACGAATGAGTTTGTCATGAGCGATTCTGTTGGACAGTACCTAAACGAGATCGGCGCCGTTGCCCTCCTGAATGCTCAGGAAGAGCGCGAGCTAAGCCAGACCAACGAAAAGGCCTTCGAAGCCCGTGCTCGCAAGGAGGCTGGCGAAAAGGGTCGCGACCTCGACCGAGCAATCCGCAACGCCGCCGCTGCCAAGGACCGGTTTATCCGGGCCAACCTGCGCCTCGTCGTGAGCGTCGCTCGCCGCTACCCCCTGCCTCCGGGCATGGAACTGCTTGACCTCATTCAGGAAGGCAACCTTGGCCTCGAGCACGCTGTCGACAAGTTCGACTGGCGCAAGGGCTTCAAGTTCTCGACCTATGCCACGTTCTGGATCCGCCAGGCCATTGGCCGTGCTCTCGACCAGAAGGCCTCGCTTGTTCGACTCCCCGGCGACCGTTCCGCCAGCCTCCGCGCAGCGCTGCGCGCCGTGTCGGGCGACGGCGATGAACTCGACGACGAGCACGCACGTCTGCACCGGCTGACCACCCCGACCAGCCTCGACCGCACCATCGGCGACGATGATTCCAACGAACTTGTTGATCTCCTCCCCGACTCCAACCCCGGCCCCGAGGTCGAGGTTATGGCGAACGCCGAAATGGAGATGGTCACCGGTCTGCTCGACATCCTCGATCCCCGCGCCAAGTACGCGGTTGAGCAGCGCTTTGGTATCGGCGACGGCCGCAAGCGCTCGTACCGCGAGGTCGGCGAAGACCTCGGTGTCACCGCCGAGGCCGCCCGCCGTCTCGTGAAGCGTGCGATCCACTCGGTCCGCGAGCATGCGGCCGATATGGCCGACACCGTCGGCGTCGCCTGATCAACCCCTTCACAACATCAACGCTCACTAGGGCCCCCGCCTCGGCGGGGGCCCTGGCCGTTTTCGCCTGTGAATGACGAGTTGGCACCGGGCTCACGGCACACCACACTTGAGGGGTGACTTCCACCTGGACACCCAGCACGTGGCGAGACCTGCCCATCAAGCACCAGCCGACATGGCCCGATGCGGGCGAGCTCGATCAGGCGCTCAAAATGCTCGGCCAGATGCCACCCCTCGTGTTCGCCGGCGAAGCTCGGAACCTCACCGATCAGTTGGCTCGAGTCGCTCGGGGCGAAGCGTTCCTGCTCCAAGCGGGCGACTGTGCCGAATCGTTTGACAGTTCGGCCGACTCGATCCGCGACAAGCTCCGCGTGATCCTTCAGATGGCGGTCGTCCTCACCTATTCGGGTGGTCTACCGGTCGTGAAAGTCGGCCGTATCGCAGGCCAGTTCGCCAAACCCCGCTCCTCCCCGGTCGAGACCAAGGGCGATATCGAACTGCCGTCTTTCCTCGGCCAGATCGTCAACGACATCGGGTTCACCGAGACCGAGCGTCGACCCGACGCCCAACGACTGCTCACTGCCTACCATCGGGCCGCCTCGACACTGAACCTGCTGCGGGCCTTCACCCGAGGTGGCTACGCCGATCTCAGCCAGATCTCGACCTGGAACCGCGAGTTCGTCGCCTCCTCCCCCGCCGGCGAGCGCTACGAGAAAATGGCCGATGAGATCGATCGCGCCCTCACCTTCATGGATGCGTGTGGCGTCAACAGCAGCTCAGTGCCGGCACTGCACGAAGTCGACTTCTTCACCAGCCACGAAGCACTTCTCCTTAACTACGAAGAGGCGCTGACCCGGGAGGATTCCCTCACGGGCGACTGGTACGACTGCTCCGCCCACATGCTCTGGATCGGCGAACGCACCCGCCAACTCGACGGTGCCCATGTCGAGTTCCTTCGGGGCGTGAAAAACCCACTCGGATGCAAGGTCGGTCCGACGGCAACAACAGACGAGGTGCTCGCCCTGTGCGAAGCGCTCAACCCCGAAAAGATCCCGGGGCGCCTGACCCTCATCACCCGGCAAGGCGCCGATAACGTGCGCGATAACCTGCCGCCGCTCCTCGCTGCGGTCCGCAACTCCGGGCACCCAGTGGTCTGGGCCTGCGACCCGATGCACGGCAACACCTACACCGCCGAGGGTGGCCACAAGACCCGACATTTCGATGGCATCCTCGACGAGATCGCAGGCTTCTTCGCCGTCCACCGTCAGGAGGGCACCTGGGCGGGAGGCATTCATGTCGAACTCACCGGAGACTCTGTCACGGAGTGCGTCGGCGGCGGTGACGATCTCCAGGAGACGGCGCTCGACCAGGCCTACGAGACGATGTGTGATCCGCGCCTCAACGGTCGCCAGTCGGTCGACCTGGCATTCATGGTCGCCGAACTTCTGCAGACAGACTGAGTCTGAACGCTGCCGAAATTAGGCCGACGTAGATTGCATTGCCCTCACGGCCCGGACTGCATCCGGGGGCACGCCAACCTTCGTTAAGGGAGATACGCGGGCGCAATCTCGTCCGCATCAACC
>PBTQ01000012.1 GCA_002729125.1 Acidimicrobiaceae bacterium
ATCGCATCGGGTCCGAGCACGCGAACGCGGACGGGATGCTCGCCTGAACCCAGGTAGAGCAGGTGCGCCCCGCGCCGGGTTACCGGCCGGTCGAGCGATTCGAGCACGCGCAGGCTGGCGTCGACCGTTCGGGTGACATGCCAGTCGTCAGGCCGCACGAGGACGTCACCGCGGCGGAGCTGGTCGCGGGAGACGCCGGAGAGGTTGGCCGCGACACGGTTGCCGGGCCCGACCTTCGTGCGGTCGGCATACTGGCTCTGCAACCCCCGCACCCGGACGGCGGCGTGCTGCGGCAGCAACGACAACTCGTCTTCGACCCGCACCATCCCGCCGGTGAGCGTGCCGGTAACGACCGTGCCGGCGCCCTTGGCCGCGAACACGCGGTCGATCCAAAGGCGAGGCTTCTTGTCATCCCTTGCGGTGGGGGTGACGTCGAGGAGTTGGTCGAGCGCCGCCTTGAGGTCGTCCATGCCGTGCCCGTCGATCGCGTCGACAGGCACGATGGGTGCGTCGGCCAGGAAAGTGCCCTCGGTCCGGTCGGCGATCTCCATCTGGGCGATCGTGGCCAGTTCGTCATCGACGTGGCCGACCTTGGTCAGCGCAACGATGCCGTGGCGGATGCCGAGCAGGCTGAGGATGCGAAGGTGCTCCTCGCTTTGGGGTTTCCAGCCTTCGGTTGCGGCGACGACGAAGATGCACGCGTCGACACCACCGACGCCGGCGAGCATGTTCTTGAGAAAGCGGACGTGGCCGGGCACATCGATGAACGAGACGCCCCGGCTGGACGGCAGCTTCGCCCCGGCAAATCCGAGGTCGATGGTCAGGCCACGGGCCTTTTCCTCCTCGAGACGATCGGGGTCGGTGCCAGTGAGTGCTTTGATCAGGGTGGACTTGCCGTGGTCGACGTGACCGGCGGTGGCGACGACGTGCATCAGATGGCGCTCGGGAGCGAGTGGAGCACGCCGGCGACGACCTCGTCGTCGTCGGGATGGATCGTGCGCAGATCGAGCACGGTCGTTTCGCCGGCGGAGCTGTCGCCATGGTCGACCCGGGCGATGATCGGTTGGTCGAGTTCGCGCAAAGCCTCGCGCTGGTCGCCTTCGACGGCGATACCGACCGAGGGGATCTCTACGCCGGGAAGGGTGCCGCCGCCGGGTGTGGACATGACATCGACGATCTCGCCGACCCCGTAGGCATCGGCGCGCTCGCGGAGTTGGTCGTCGTTGAGCGAGGCCATGCGCCAGAACGGAATCGCGTCACCGTCCTCGGCCAGATAGGCGAGCGCCGTTGCCTGCAGGGCAGCCAGCACGAGCGAACCGGGCCGGAGCGCCCGGGCCAACGGATGCGCGGCGCACTTCCGGACGAGTTCGGCGTCGCCCGCAATGATCCCAGCCTGCGGTCCGCCGAGAAGCTTGTCGCCGGAGAACATCACGAGGCCGGCTCCACCGTCGAGGGTCTGGCGGGCGGCGGGCTCGTCGGCCAGCCACCCGGGCGGATCGCCCTTCAGCCACGGGCACCGGCTGTCGAGCAAGCCCGAGCCGATGTCGGCGACGAGCGGGGCGTTGAGCCCGGCGAGCTGGGCTGTCGTGGGCGCCTCGGTGAAACCGACGATTGTGTAGTTCGACTGGTGGACCCGCAACACGACGGCGACGTCGTTGTCGGGATCGTCGACGGCGCTGCGGAAGTCGTCGACGCGGGTGCGGTTGGTCGTGCCGACCTCGATGAGGTTGGCGCCGGATCGGGCCATGACGTCGGGGATGCGGAAACCGCCGCCGATCTCGACCAACTCGCTGCGGCTGACGATGACGTCTCTGCCTTCGGCAAGCCCTCCGAGGCCTAGCAGAACGGCGGCGGCGCAGTTGTTGACGATGATCGCGTCCTCGGCACCGCAGGCCTTGGCGATCAGCGCGCCAGCGGTGGCCATGCGCGAACCGCGCTGGCCGGTGGTGAGGTCGAGCTCGAGGTTGGTGTAGCGCTCGGGCTGCTCCCACGCCATTGGAGCCCGCCCGAGGTTGGTGTGCAGGATCGTGCCGGTGGCGTTGATGACGGGGCGCAGCATCCGTCGGCTCGTGGCAACCGCAATCGTCCGGGCGGAATCGGGGATGTTGGCCGCAATCGCAGCTCGGGCCGCGTCGACCAGCATCGGGTGAGGGAGGCCGACGTCTGCGATCGACCGGGCCAGCTTGTCGACGGACGGCGGACGATCGGCAGGGGCGCTCATCGGCCTCAGCTTAGGGCGCTGGTTCCCGCTGGGACCCAGGCGCGTATGGGACCCCCAGGAGCGGGTCCTACGCTGAGAGGGTGTTCCGCATTCTCGCCATCCTCTTCCTCGTCGTCCCGATCCTGGAGATCTGGGTCCTGATCCAGGCGGCAGAGGTGGTCGGCGGCCTCAACGCGATCGCCTTGATGATCCTGATCTCTGCTGCGGCCGCGGTCCTCGTCCGCCGCGAGGGGCTCGGCTTGCTCATGCGCTTCCAGCAGCGCCTCAACGCCGGGGAGTTGCCCACCAAGGAGCTGCTCGACGGTCTGCTTATCGCGATGGCCGGCGCCTTGATGCTCACGCCGGGCTTCGTCACCGACGCTGTCGGCCTGCTGTGTCTGTTCTCACCCTCTCGGGCGATCATCCGAACCGTCCTCATCGCCCGCTTCGGGTCGCGCATGACTGTGACCGGTCCCGGCTTCGGCGGTGCTCCTGGTGCCGGTTTCAGTGGTCTGGGTTTTCCGGGCGGTGAGGCCTCCGGCGACATCATCGATGTCGGGGATGCCGACTACGACCGCCCTGAGGATCCACCTGAACTCGAGCGCTGAACGGCGGCTGTCGCCGAGGCGGATTTCGTTGCGGAGTCGTCTGCTAGTTCGGTGCTCGATTCGTCTCCGTCGAGCGCATCGAGTGCTGCCATTGCGGCGTCAAGCATGCGGGCGCTGCAGCCGGCCATTTCGATCGGTGGCACGTACTCCTCGGCGAGCATCCGGGCGATCGCCCGGAGCTGCTCAGCCGCCGGTGTCTCGCCGAGCGCAGCGGGATCGCCCTGGTCACCCTTGACGCTGACCGCCGGCTCGATCGGGACCCGCCCGAGCAGAGGCGCACCGATGTCGTCGGCGAGCTGCTGGCCACCGCCTTCACCGAACAGCGAGTGGCGCGAACCATCGGGGGCCACGAACTCGCTCATGTTCTCGATGACACCGACGATTCGCAGATAGTTCTTCGTTCCCATGCCGGCGGCGCGGGCCGCGACTTTCTGGGCGTTGAGCGCCGGCGTCGTGACGATCAACATCTCGGCCCGGGGTAGCATCTTGGCGAGGCCCATCTGCACGTCGCCGGTGCCGGGCGGCATGTCGATTAGAAGGTAGTCAAGATCGCTCGGCCAGGCGACGTCCTGACAGAAGTGCTGGACGGCGCGGTTGAGCATGAGGCCGCGCCACATGAGAGCGGAGTCCTCCTGGTCGACGAGGAAGCCCATCGACACGACTTCCAGGCGGCCCGTGCCGATCTCGCGCACGAGTGGCTGGATCTTGCCGTCCTTGGAGACCAGGTCACCGTCGACGCCGAGCATGCGAGGGACCGAGAAGCCCCAGATGTCGGCGTCCATCACCCCGACGGCGTATCCCTGCTCGGCAAGAGCCGCAGCCAGGTTGGTGGTGATCGACGATTTGCCGACACCCCCCTTCCCGGAGGCGACCATGACCACCTTGGTGGTCGAAGGAATGCTCGTATCGGGCGCGTTCTGGCTGACGTTGAAGCGGGCCTTGGCCATCGCCTCGGACCGTTCTTCCTGGGTGAGCTCGCCCCAGTCGATCGTGACTCGGGTGACGCCGGGCAACGAGGTCAGCCGAGCGCGGATGTCCTTTTGGATCTGGGCACGCAGTGGGCAGCCGCTCGTGGTGAGGTCGATCTGGAGACGGACCCATCCGTCGTCGGTGACGGTGGCGCCCTTGGCCATGCCGAGCTCGACGATGTCGCTTCCGAGCTCGGGATCGATCACGCCACGCATCAAACCCATGACGTAGTCGGGGGTGGGAGGAGACGTCGTGGCCACGTTGATCAGGATAGGCGTCGTGTGGCCTGCCGAAAGCGGCGGGGCAGATTTGCGTCGCTTGGGGTCGGCCCACTTCCACCAACCGAAGATGGACCGATACACTAAATGTCTGACGCTCCCGTCGCATCTCCGTCCTTCAGGAGGAACCCACCATGATCATGCTCACCGACAACGCCGCTTCGAAGGTCAACGAGCTCATCAGCGCCGAAGGTGAAGACGGACTCGCCCTTCGCGTGGCCGTTCGCCCTGGGGGCTGCTCGGGCTTCTCCTACGAGATGTACTTCGACACCGATCGCGCCGACGACGACGTCACCAAGGACTTCGGTGGCGTCGACGTCGTCGTTGATCCCCAGTCGGCCCAGCTGCTCGAGGGCGCAACCCTCGACTACAAGGACGGCCTCCAGGACGCCGGCTTCGCGATCGACAACCCCAACGCCCAGCGCACCTGCGGCTGCGGCCAGTCGTTCAGCTGAATCGGATCCCTGCGTTCGGGCTACGGCCCTGACCAACGACCTGCTTCGGCGGGGCGTTGGCCGTTTTCCGCCCGCTGATCAGACAAGCGAGAGCGCGTCGCGGAGCTCGCTGCGGTCGAAGGTGGTGTCGAGCCGGGCGCGGATCGTGTTGTCGGCGGCAGCGACGAAGATAGCGGGCTCGAACGGGAGCGCCATGGCGTTCACGGCTGGTGTGAGGTCGGGGAAGCCGCCGGTCGCGAAGTCCGACGGGTCGACGTAGACCTCGGCGTGGATCACGTTCAGGTCGGTTCGGTCACCAGCCTCATCGATCAAAAGGTCGACCACGGGGCCACAGATGTCGGTCTGACAGAACCCGGGTGTGGAGATCAGCAGCACGGTCGGCTTGTCGTTGGCAACGGCGTCGACGAGATCGATCTCGTGGAACGAGCAGTCGACCGCCCGGGTGCAGATCAGCGTGACGCCCTTTGGGTCGTCGAACGTGGGGGTCGGCGCCGATGGAAGCGGATCACCGGGCTGAGGGATCTCGATGTCGGCCTGATCGGCAACGAGGAACGGCACGGGCTCGACGGTGGGATGGTCGGGCAACTCAGCGACGAACTCACCGGGGGCGTCGAAGGTCATCACGAGCGGAAAGTACGGCGTGATGATGCCCTCAGTACGTCTAGCGATCGTGGTCTCGAGCACGACCGTGTCGCCCTGGCGGACGCGCACGGCGAGTTCGGCTGGTGCGGATTCACGCATGACATCGATCTCGTCGCGCACGAGGAAGGTGAGCCGCTGTGCGATACCTGCCACGAGGATCGGCGCCTGCCGGAAGCCGTCGGGGAACGCTGGTGTGAGGAAGCTCAGTTCCTCGCTCGGAACAACAGTCTGCTTGTCGGGGCTGCAGGCGAGCAGCGCGATCGACCCGGTGGCGAGACCCCCCAGGAGGAATGAACGACGGGGGAGGCCTTGCACGAGACACAACGCTAACCGCCGTCGGAGGTCGGAGGACGAGCCGTGGCGGTATCGACGACCGCTAGCGTCGGGGCTCGTGACCGGCACCTCGCAGAACAGCGTTGAGATCATCGTCAATGGTGAGACCGTGGTCGTTGCCGACACCACGGCGACCCTGCTTGAGGTCCTGCGGGGACAAGCACGCATGGTGTCGGTCAAGGACGGGTGTTCGCCGCAGGGTCAGTGCGGATGTTGCACCGTGCTCGTCGATGGTCAGCCTCGTGTCTCGTGCGTAACCCCCATCCGTCGTGTGCGAGGCCGAGAGGTCACGACCGTCGAGGGACTCGCGCCCGATATCCGCGCCGCCTGGGGCGATGCGTTTGCTGCGACTGGTGGCAGCCAGTGTGGTTTCTGCACACCGGGCATCGTCTGCCGTTTCGAGGGCCTGCGTGCCAAGGAGATTTCCCACGACGATCGCGCCAAGGCAGCCAACGCCTTGCTCGCCCACGTGTGTCGGTGCACCGGATGGCAACCGGTGCTTGATGCCTGGGAGGTCTTCGGCACGCCGGTGACCTTGGGCGATGCCGAGGCCGCGGCGGCGCAGGCGGCGATCGAGGGCGGTGTCGCCCAGTCGGTCGGACCGCACGTCGCACTCGGCGAGGGTGGCTTCAGCGACGACATTGCGCCGTCCGGTGCTCTGGTCGCCGTGCCCGACGGCGATGGTTGGGCCGTCGCCGAGACCCGCGCTGCGGCGCTCGCCGCCGCCGGAAAGATTCAGGGCCGCCGCACGACCGCCGAATATCCGCCGCCGATCGAGCTTCCCGAGGGGGACTTCGATGCCGTGCTCCAGACCACCTGGACCGAACCGGCCTACCTCGAGACCGATGCGTCCTGGTGTGAGCCTGGTGGTGAGCCGGCGTCGCTGCTGGGCAACGGTGGGGCGTTCGGCGGGAAGCTCGAGTCCGGACTCGGTGAGGTCGCCCGCCGACTGGCCGACGAGCATGGCCGTCCGGTGCGGGTGCTGCTCGCCCGCGAGGACGTCGTGCGCAACGGGCCGAAGCGCCCCCCAATTGCCGGCGGGATGAACGCCGATGGCTCCGGTCTTCTCCGTGTTGCCCGCACGCCCGGGATCGTCGAGGCCATTGCGAGGGTCGCCCCCGAAGTCACGGTCGAGGAGGTCGACGTGGTCGGTCCGCCGACTTCGGCCGACATTCGCGGCGCCGGCTGGCTCGAGGCGGCAGTGCTGCTCGCTGCAGCGCGTGGCGAGGTTGGTTGGATTGCGGAGCCTACCGGGGGAGAGGCCACTGCCGCAGTCGCCGCCGGCGGCACGATTCGCGTGCAGGTTCGAGCCGGTAATCCGCTCGACGAGACCACGCTGCGTTCGTACTGCACCGGAGCTGCTCACATGGGGCTTGGACTCGTGCGGAGCGAGTCGATTGCGGTCGATCCCGAGACCGGCGAGATCCGTGACCTCACCATCCGGTCCTTCGGTGTCGTTCGTGCCGTCGACACGCCGACGATCGAGATCGATGTGCTGGCCGACGAGCGACCGGCCGTCAATGGCTCCGATGCGGTTATGGCCGCCGTTGCGGCGGCGGTGTGGCTGGCCGACGGCACGCCGGCTAGGTGGCCGACGTTCCCGTAGGCGAGGTCAGCGGGGGCCGCCCTGCGGCCCGCGGATCAGACGACCCGGTGTCTCGCCAGTGAACTGGTCGTCGAGCACGGTGACGGCACCGCGGCACACGGTCGCGCCGTAGCCCTCGGCCTTTTGCACATAGCGCTTTGCGCCGGTCGGCAGGTCGGCGACAAGATGCGGAAGCTCGACCGCTAGGCCGTCGAGGTCGATTACGTTCACGTCGGCCCGCATGCCCGGGGCTAGCAGGCCACGGTCACGAAGCCCGTACATTTGGGCGGTCTGGCGAGTCTGGCGATGCACCAGCCACTCGATCGGCATCTGGTCGCCACGCGCGCGGTCTCGGGCCCAGAACTGCAGCATGAAGGTCGGCATGCCACCGTCGGCGATCGTGCCGCAGTGGGCACCGGCATCGGCGAGACCCATGCGGGTGTGGGGATGCTGATGGAGCTCCCACAGGTGATCGAGGTTGTGGTTCGAGTAGTTGAAGAGCGGGTAGTAGAGGAGTCCCTTCCCGCCCTCCGACATCATCTGGTCGTAGGCGACCTCGGCCGGCTCGACACCCCGGGCGGCGGCGATCTCTGCGCACGTCGCCGCCGGATCGGGTTCGTAGTCGGCTTCGCCGGAGAATGGGTAGAGCTTGTCCCAGCGGCGGGTAATCGACGCGATGA
>PBTQ01000062.1 GCA_002729125.1 Acidimicrobiaceae bacterium
GAAGCCGGCGAACATCCGCATCGTCCAGAGACGAGAGCGGTAGCCGGCGGCGTGCAGGCCTCGGGTGAACGGGTACTGCCCGGGGAGCGGTGCGTCGCCGTAGACCGGATCGACTGGTACGCCGGACATCGTCTCGAACGGCACGTCGCGCAGCCGGGTCGCGTCGTATTCATGTTGCCAGTCGCTCTTCAAGGGCCACGCTTGCTTGTCATCGCTCATTAGAGATCTCCAAATACTTTGACGTCCAAGTATTTGTTCTTAGGCTACTGCACGATGACGCTGGATTTCGACCCGATCGACGAGGCGGCGGCCAACTGGCGAGGCGCCGGTTGGGTGGCCGTCGACGCAATGACCGCCGCCACCTCGATCACCCGGGCGCATCAGATCCTGTCGGGTCGGATCGACACCGCACTGGCGCCGCTCGGCCTCAACTTCTCGCGTTTCGAGGTCCTCGCCCTCCTCTCCTTCACGAAGGAGGGCGAGCTGCCGCTCGGCAAGGTCGGCGACCGTCTCCAAGTCCACCCGGCGTCGGTCACCAACACCGTCAACCGGCTCGAAGCCGACGGCCTCGTCGTCCGCAAAACGCATCCGACCGACCGGCGCACCACGCTGGCCGTGCTCACGGCGGCCGGTCGGGGCCGAGTCGAGCAGGCTGCTGTTGCACTCGCCGAGATCGAGTTCGGCGTCGCCGGCTTGACCGGTGACGGGCGACGGGCGGTCGACGCAGCGATCCTTGAACTGCGCGTCACCGCAGGCGACTTCGTCTCGCCTCCGTCTCAGCGGCGGTGAAGTCGAAAGAGCGGGATCAGGCGCTCCACCGATGCCTGATAGTCGGCGAATCGGGGGAGCGAGTTCGTCATGAGCTCGAAGGCCCGGTCACGGTCCGACCCGACAGTCTCCTCCGCATGTGCAGGGAAGGTCTCGGCGCCGACCTCGAGGATGACCTCGGGGTTGGCTCGCAGGTTGTGCGCCCACGCCGGCAAGGTCGGGCTCCCACCGGCTGATGCCATCACGATGAAGGCGTCGTCGTCTGGCGTGTAGCTCAACGGCGAGGTGAGGGTTCGGCCCGACCTTGCGCCGCTCATTGTCACCAAGAGTGTGGGGTTGCCGTGCAGCGGATGCCCCTCGGGCATCTCCCCGCCGTTGGCGCGGAAGGTCTCGATGACGTTCGCGTTGACGGCGAGCGTCTGTTCCCTCGTCAGTCCGTGCACGGCGACCCCCTCGCTGGATGCGCTGCAATGATGCATGGTTCGCTACCGTCCATGCACGGAGGTGCCCCTCATGCTCGACTTCGAACTGTCCCCCGAACTCCAGGAACTGCAGATCCGCGCCCAGAAAGTCGCTGCGGAAGGTGTCGCCGACTACGGGATGCACACCGACTCCTGGATCAATGGGTACTCCAAGGAGTTCAGCAAGCGCCTCGCCGAAGAGGGCTGGATCGGCATGACGTGGCCCGTCGAATACGGCGGTGGTGGGCAGTCGAATCTGGCCCGCATCATCATGGGTGAGGCCATGATCTCGGCTGGTGCACCGATCGCCGCAAGCTGGTTCGCCGACCGACAGATGGGTCCGGCATTGTTCACCTACGGCACCGAGGACCAGCAGGCGGAATTCCTCCCCGGCATGCTCAGCGGCGAGACCACCTGGTGCATCGGCATGTCCGAGCCCGATGCCGGCTCCGATCTCGCTGGCCTCAAGACGTCTGCGGTTCGCGACGGCGATGTGTTCGTCGTCAACGGCCAGAAGATCTGGACCTCCTTCGCAGCCGACGCCGACTACTGCTACCTGATCTGTCGCACATCTAGCGACGGGCCACCGCACAAGGGTGTGTCGGAGCTGATCGTGCCGATGGATCTCCCCGGCATCGAGGTCCGCCCGATCACCGACATGACCACCAGCCGGCACTTCTGCGAGGTCTATTTCGACGACGTCCGCGTGCCCGCCGAGAACCTTGTCGGTGTCGAGGGCAACGCCTTCAAGCAGACGATGGCCCAGCTCGAACATGAGCGGGGCGGCATCGATCGGCTCGTCTCTAACAAGCCGCTGTACGACCGGGCCGTCGCTGCAGCCGACACGAGCGACCCCCGGATCCGTCAGGAGATCGCCCGCCTTGAGACCGGGTACCGGCTCGGCCGGGTGCTCGTCTACCGCGAGGCGCTGAAGCAGGCGCCGGCCGGCTTCTCCGCCGCCACCAAGTGCTTCTGCACCGAACATCAGCAGCATGTCGCCGACTTCGCCGCCTCGGTGCTCGGCATGGAAGCGATCTCCGACGACTACTTCAACCGGGCCATCGCCTACGGCCCGGCGTACACGATCATGGGCGGCACCAGCGACATCATGCGCAACATCCTCGGCGAGCGAGTCCTCGGCCTGCCCCGCGAGCCCCGCCCGCAGGAGATGCCGTGAGCCACAACCCGCTCGACGCGTATCGGTTTGATCCCGAGACGATCGTCCACCGCACGCCCGAGCACGCGACCCGCGACGACATCGTCGTCATGTCGCTGGATTTCAATGCCGATCCCCTCGAACGGATGGCCTGGATGCGGGCGAACGCGCCGGTCTACTGGGACGACACGTCCGGCCTCTGGGCGATCACCCGTCACGAGGACATCCAGCGCATTGAGGCCGACCACGAGACCTTTTGCTCGGGCCAGGGTTCTCGCCCCGAGGTCTCCCTACCGTCGATGATCGACAACGACCCGCCCGAACACACCCGTCGTCGTCGACTCGTCTCGTCGGGCTTCACGCCGCGACGGGTCGCCGGTCACGAGGAGTTCCTCCGCGCGACCGTCACCGAGTTGATCGACAACGTGATCGATCGCGGTGCGTGCGATTTCGTCAACGACATCGCCACGTCGATCCCGCTGCGCATGATCGCAACCCTCATGGGGCTGCCCCTTGCCGACGAGGACAAGCTCCTGCATTGGTCCGATCTTTTCGCCACCGGCGCCACCGACGAAGCCTTTGCCGAGCAAGTGATCGGCGCCGTGATCGAGTGGGTCGAGTACATCCTCGGGGAGATGAGCACCCGCGCCGATCCGGAGGCTGAGGATCTCATCAGCCTGCTGATGTTCCCCGAGGGTGAGCCCATGTCGGCCGAGGACCTGATCTACGAGACGATGTTGATCCTCGTCGGCGGCGACGAGACCACCCGCCACGTGATGTCGGGCGGTCTGGAAGCGCTGCTGCTGCACCCCGAACAGTTCGAGGCGCTGAAGCACGATCGCTCGCTGCTGCCGGGCGCGATCGAAGAGATGCTCCGGTGGGTCACGCCGGTGCGCAACATGAACCGCACCTCCACGGTCGACGTCGAACTTGGTGGTCAGAAGATCCTCAAGGGCGACCGCACCTTGCTGCTCTATCTGTCGGGCAACCGCGACGAGGAACAGTTCGGCCCCACCGCCCACGAGTTCGACATCTTCCGCACCCCCAACAAGCACCAGGCCTTCGGCGCGAACGGGCGCCACAACTGTCTCGGCGCGAACCTCGCCCGTCTCGAACTCACGGTGCTGTTCGAAGAGGTACTCGATCGGCTGCCCGAGATCCGTCTTGTCGGCCCGCAGGAAAAGCGCCCCGAGCGCAGCGGCAACTTCGTCCTCGGACTCGAATCACTGCCCGTCGCCATCTGATCGCGACGATCGCAGGTCAGGTGTCGAGCAGCAACGCCGCCGCGGTGGCGAGGGTCGTGAGTCGCTTGCGGTAGACCTCGGGCTTCGGCCAGTCGGCTTTGAGGCCGGCGGGGGAGAGGAGCACGAGCTCGGCGGCGGCCTTGCGGGTGGAGGGACTGGCCTGCGTCTGGTTGGCGATGAACGCCCGCAATCCGTCGCGGCCTCGCTCGAGTTCGGCGTCGGAAACGTCGGCGGCGAATTCGTGCTTGGCCTCAAGGAACTCGGTGGCGAACGCCATGCCGTAAAGCGTCTCGTATCCATCGGCGACGAGCCGCTGGAGGTAGCCGTCGATGCGCTCGGCGACGAGGCCGTCACCTCTCAGCGCCGCCAGTGCGGCATCGGTCGCCTCGACGAGGATGATCTGCAGGGCTTCGCGGAAGAGGTCGGCTCGGTTGTCGAAGTACTGATAGAGCGCCGGGCGAGAAACGCCGGCGGCCTCGGCCAGATCGGCCATCGAGGTGCGCTTGAAGCCCTGGCTCGCGAAGACGGGGATCGCGGCACGACGAATCTGATCGACCCGTTGCTCGCGGTCCGTCATCGCCTCCACCGCACCAGTGTGACAGTCCGGGCTCTGTGTGTCAGCGCTGGTTGTGGTCCGCCCCCGGTATCAGTAGCTCCGGGGAAGGCCCATGATGTTCTGGGCGATGTAGTTGAGGGTCATCTCCTGGCTGACCGGCGCAATGCGCTGCAGCCGGGCCTCACGCCAGTACCGCTCGACGTGGTACTCGCTGGCGTAGCCGAGCCCGCCGTGGGTCTGCATCGCCTGGTCGGCGGCGAAGAACGACGCTTCGGCGGCGAGATACTTGGCGGTGTTGGCGAGTTCGCCGCACTCGAGCCCGTGGTCGTAGTGCCAGGCGGCCCGGTGCATCATCGTCATCGCCGCGTTGAGCTCCATGTGGGCCTTGGCGAGTGGGTGGGACACCGCCTGGTTCGCGCCGATTTGGCGCCCAAAGACTTCTCGCTCGTTGGCGTAGTGCGTGGCGCGACGCAGCGCCGCTTCACCGATGCCACACGCCATCGCTGAGAGCAGGATCCGCTCGGGGTTGAGGCCGTGGAGAATGTGATGGAAGCCGCGGCCGCGCTCGCCGACCATGCGCCACCCCTCCACAGGGAGGTCGTCGTAGGCGACCTCGCAGGAGGCGACGGCGTTGCGGCCGACCTTGGGGATCGGCGCGATGTCACAGTGCTCGGGGTCGAGGTCGACGAGGAAGAGCGTGAGACCGTTGAACTCGCCCGGCTGGCCATCGGTTCGAGCAAGGAGCAGGCAGACCTCGGATTCGAGCGCCTTGCTCGACCAGATCTTGCGACCGTTGACGATCCAGCCGCCCATGCCGTCTTCGGTGGCTCGGGTGATGATGCGACTGGTGTCGGTGCCGGCGTCGGGTTCGGTCACCCCGAAGGCCACGTGCAGGTCGCCGGCGGCGGCGCGGGGGAGGAACGTCTCCTTGAGTTGCTCGTTGCCGAATTTCACGACCGGGTTCAGCCCGAACATCGTTAGGTGCAGTGCGGTGGAACCGTTCATTGCGGCGCCCGATGCGGCGACCCGGTTGAGCACGATCGCGGCTTCGGCGATGCCCTGGCCGCCCCCGCCGTAGGCCTCGGGGATGGCGATGCCGACCCAGCCGCCGGCAGCCATGTCGGCGTAGAAGTCCCAGGGGAACTCGTGTCGTTCGTCGCGTTGGGCCCAGTACGTGTCGTCGTACGTTGCGCACGCGGCGTCGACGGCCTCGACGATCAGCGCATGGTCGGGGTTGGGCGAGAAGTCCATGTCCGGGATGCTAGGTGTTCACCTTGGGGCCTTTAGAGTCCGTCGAGATGAGCGATCTCCCACCGGTCGGCCGCGACGGCTGGCGTACCGTCGGCATCGCATCGGCGGCCGTCTTCATGGTGAGCATGGAGATCACGGTCATCTCGCTGGCCTTCCCGGAGATCCGCGAACAGTTTTCCGAGGCGTCGGAGTCGGCGCTCAGCTGGATTTTCAGTGCCTACAACGTCGGTGTCGCCAGCCTCCTTCTGATCGGCGGCTGGCTCTCGGAGCGCTATGGCCACAAACGGATCTTCCTGACCGGCGTGTCGATCTTCCTCCTCGGTTCGGTGTTGGCCGGTTTCGCCGTGTCCAGCGAGATGCTGATCGGCGCCCGCGTCGTCCAGGCGGCTGGCGGCGCGTTGCAGGCGCCCTCGGGTCTTGCCCTGGTCCTCGCCGCCGCCCCGCCCGCTCGGCATCAGATGGCGATCGGGATCTGGGGAGCGGCCGGCGCCCTCGCCGCCGCAGCTGGCCCGACGCTCGGCGCGCTGCTGGTCGAGGCGTTCGGGTGGCGGGCGGTGTTCCTGATCAACATCCCGGTCATCGGCGTGGCGCTGGTTCTCGGGCGTCGCTGGCTGCCTAACACCCCGCCATCGCCCGGTACCGACGACGTTGATCTCGTCAGTGTTCCGCTCGCCGGTGTCGGCGTCGGCGCTCTTGTGCTGGGCATCGTTCAGGGCGAGACGTGGGGCTGGGCATCAGCGGCGGTGATGGGCTCGTTCGCTCTCGGTCTGGTGCTGGTGTCGGCCTTCGCGGTGCGGTCGTCACGGCACCCTGCGCCGTTGTTCGACCTCGAGCTCTACCGGCTTCGCAGCTATTCCGTGGCCAACATCGCCTCCGTCTTCTTCGCCTTTGCGTTCTTCGGTTGGCTCGTGCCGCTCCCGACGCTGATCCAGAGCGTGTGGGGCTGGTCGGTGTTGACGACCGGGTTCGCGATCGCACCGGGGCCGCTGATGGCCTTCTTCGTCGCTCCTCCGGCGGGACGAATGGCCGATCGCATCGGCAACCGCTTGATCCTGACCGTGTCTGGATCGAGCGGCGCGATCGGCATGGGTTTGTTCATCATCAACTTCGGGGCGGAACCGCAGTACCTCTCCGACATCTTGTTGCCGAGCCTCTTCATCGGCGTCGCCGCCGGCACCGGATTTTCACAACTCGTCGGCGCGGCGATGCGCGATGTGCCACCACATCAGTACGCCATGGGCGGTGCCGGACGCACGACAGCGTTCCAGATGGCGATCGCCCTTGGTATTGCCGTCGCCGTCGCCATCATCGGGCGCCCGGCTGGCCCTGCCGAGGCGCTCGCGGCCTACGAGGACTCCTGGTTGGTGGGTGTCGCCGCCTATGCCGCGGTTGCACTGATCGTCGCTGCCTTCTACCCGAACAAACCGGTGGCGACCGCCTGACCTCGACGGTTCTTTCTCGACGCTCGAGGCATGGCATGCTGACGGCCGTTCGCAGCCACGGAAAGAGAGAGGAAGCCGGATGGAGTACGCCGCCCCGACCACGGTCGACGAGGCACGGACCCTGCTTACCGACAACCCCGGGTCCCGGGTGTTCGCGGGAGCCACCGACGTTGTTCCCCAGATGCGTTCGGGTCGCCCTGAGCCCTCGGTGCTGATCGACCTGAAGCGCATCGACCGACTGATGTCGGTCGCCCACGACAACGGTCACTGGACCATCGGTGCGGCCATGCCCACCTCCGAACTCACCAGCAACGGTGAGTTCGCCAGCGTCTTTCCCGGCATCTCGGAGGGGGCCGGCTGGATCGGTTCCGATCAGATCCAGAACCGCTCGAGCCTCGGGGGGAACCTCTGCAACGGCTCACCCGCCGCTGACAGCGTCCCGGCGATGATCGCCTCTGAGGCGCGTGCGGTGATCGCCGGCACCGACGGCGAGCGCACCATCCCGGTCGCCGATGTCGTCACCGGCCCCGGCCAACTCTCGCTTGCCGACGGTGAGTTCGTCGTCGAGTTCGAGATTGACGATCCCCCGGCCCACACCGGTGATGCGTACATCCGGATGACTCCCCGCACGGAGATGGACATCGCCATCGTCGGCGCCGCTGTCCGCGTCACGATGGATGGTGACACCTGCACCGATGCCCGTGTGGTGCTCGGCGCCGTTGCACCCACCGCCGTGCGGGTACCTGACGCCGAGGCGGCCCTCATCGGCTCGAGCCTCAACGAGGCGGCCCTTGCAGAGGTCGCCGCTGCGGCGTCCGTCGCGGCAAACCCGATCAACGACAAGCGCGGCACCATCGAGTACCGCGTCCAGGTCGCCGGTGTGCTCGCCAAGCGGGCCGCCGTCCTCGCCGCCGAAAGGGCCCGCGCATGAGCCGCACACACATCACCTGCACCGTCAACGGCGAGGACACCGACTTCCTCGCAAACCCTGGAACCTCCTTGCTCGACGCCCTGCGCGACGAACTGGGGCTCACCGGCGCCAAGGAAGGCTGTGGCACGGGCGACTGTGGTGCCTGCTCGGTCCTGATGGACGGCAAGGTCACCTGCGCATGCCTGGTGTTCGCCCCCGAAGCCCAGGGTCGTGACCTGCTCACGGTCGAGGGCCTGTCCTCCGGAGATGGGGTTGGCGGCGACCACCTCCACCCGCTGCAACAGACGTTCCTCGAAGGCGCCGCCTTGCAGTGCGGCGTCTGCACGCCGGGCTTCCTCGTGGCCGCCAAGGCGCTGCTCAACCAGAACCCCGATCCCGCCGAGTCCGAGATCCGGTACGCCCTGGCGGGCAATCTCTGCCGCTGCACGGGCTACGACAAGATCATCCGCTCCGTCCAGGAAGCGGCCGTGCAGCTCAGGAGCGCGACGTGACCGCCATCGAGAATCCGAAGACCTACAAGTGGGTTGGCACCCGTCCAATCCGTCACGACGGCTACGACAAGGTCGTGGGCAAGGCCCGCTTCGCAGCCGACCTCAACCTGCCGAGCCAGCTGCACGCGGCATACCTGCGGTCGCCGCACGCCCACGCCAACATCGTGTCGATCGACACCTCGAGGGCCGAGGCGATGCCGGGCGTGAAGGCCGTGGTCACCGGTGGCGACTTCCCTGCGCTCGACATCACCGACCCGAACCACGACGTGTCGATCAATGTGTTGGCCCGCGGCACGGTGCTGTACCACGGCCACGCGATCGCCGCCGTCGCTGCCACCACCAAGGCGGAGGCGCAGGCCGCAGCCGCCGCGATCGAGGTCGAGTACGAGCTCTTGCCGTTCGTGCTCGGCATCGACGAGGCC
Source organism: Acidimicrobiaceae bacterium (assembly GCA_002729125.1). Lineage (GTDB taxonomy): Bacteria > Actinomycetota > Acidimicrobiia > Acidimicrobiales > Aldehydirespiratoraceae > UBA11606. Next base: position 8,723 of record PBTQ01000062.1, read on the forward strand.
ATGGCCGACGGCGCGCCACTCGCCAACGAGCAGAACTACCAGAAGTTCATCGGCCCGTCGGATCCATCGAACATCGCCACCCACACGCCCCTCGAGCGAGGCGATGCCGATGCCGCCATGGTGGCGGCCGACATCGTGATCGATCGTGAATTCGACTGCGCTCACGTCCACCAGGGCTATATCGAGCCTCATGCCTGTGTCGTCGACACCGGCGCCGATGGCAAGGCCAACGTGTGGGCCTCGTCGCAGGGCCACTTCATGGTTCGTGCCATCACGGCTGCGGTACTCGGTTGGGAGACCAGCCGGATCAAGGTCACGCCGGCTGAGATCGGTGGCGGCTTCGGCGGGAAGACCACGGTGTACCTCGAACCGGTTGCTGCTCGCCTGAGCGAGAAGGCCGGTCGTCCGGTCAAGCTGGTGATGAGTCGCGAAGAGGTGCTTCGCTCGTCGGGTCCTGCGCCCGGCGCCAAGCTCCGCATCAAGATCGGTGCCACCAGCGACGGTGAACTCACTGCCATCGACGGGTGGATGGCGTACCAGGTCGGTGCCTACGGCGACTTCGCCGGCATGGTCGGTGCGATGTCGGTGGCGAGCTACAAGTTCCCCAATCTCAAGCTTGAGTCGTGGGGCGTGCTCTCCAACACGCCGAAGACCGCCGCCTATCGCGCGCCGTCGGCCCCGCACGCCGCCTTCGCCATCGAGTCGGTCATCGACGACATCGCGAGCGAGCTCGGCATGGATCCGATCGAGCTGCGACTCAAGAATGCCGCGGTTGAGGGTGACCTCACGGCGATGGGCATGCCCCATCCGCGTATCGGCCTCGTTGAATGCCTCGAAGCGCTTAAGGCCAGCGATCACTACCAGTCCGAGCCGGCCGAGGGTGCCGCTCGCGGTGTCGCCGTCGGGTTCTGGTTCAACATCGGTGAGCAGTCGTCGGCGACGGTCAACCTCAACGAGGACGGCACCGCCACGGTGATCACTGGCAGCCCCGACATCGGAGGCTCTCGTGCCTCGATGGCACTTATGGCCGCCGAGGAGCTAGGAATCGACGTCTACTCGATCACCCCCGTCGTCGCCGACACCGAAGCCGTTGGATTCACCGACGTCACGGAGGGCTCCCGCGCCACCTTTGCCACCGGCAAGGCGGTTGTCGAGGCCTGCCGAGAGCTCAAGGTCGAGCTGTGCCGCCGCGCCGCGCAGACCATGGGGGTCGACGAAGCCGAGGTCGAATGGGTCGACGGAGCGGCCGTATCGTCGAGCCACGGCGGCGAGCCGCTCACGCTCGCTGCGATCACGGCCCAGGCGAAGCGCACCGGTGGCCCGCTCACGGCAACGGCGTCGCTCAATGCCGCCGGCGCCGGCCCGTCGTTCGCTGTGCACTGTGCCGATGTGAAGGTCGACGAGGAGACCGGGCAAACCGCGATCATCCGCTACACCGCTGTGCAGGATGCCGGTACCGCCATCCACCCGAGCTATGTCGAGGGTCAGATGCAGGGTGGCTCGGTGCAAGGCATTGGCTGGGCGCTCAACGAGGAGTACATCTTCTCGAGCGACGGCGTGCTCATGAACCCAGGCTTCCTCGACTACCGGATTCCGGTGGCGTCGGACTTGCCGATGATCGAGACGATCATCGTCGAGGTCCCGAACCCGTCGCATCCCTATGGCGTGCGCGGTGTCGGCGAGACCGGCATCGTCCCGCCGATGGCGACGATCGGCAACGCAATCAAGGCCGCCACGGGTGTACGCATGAGCTCGTTGCCCATGTCGCCTCCCAAGGTGCTGAAGGCGCTCGGCGACGCCCGCTGAGCCGAGACCGGGACCACCGTGGCCATCGTTCACCTGATGACCCAACACCGCCCGCTTGCCGGCGGTGAAGCGGTCGTCGAGGCTGACGGGGCCACGATCGGTCAGGTCATTGACGACCTCGACCGTCGGTTCCCTGGACTCGGTGGTGCGCTGCGTGCCGGTTCCTCTGCCGGCATCGACGGCGAGATCCATGCCGAACCCGAGTTCGTGCGAGTGCGGCCCGACACGGTCGTATATTTCGTCGCCCCACTTACCGGGGGCTGAGGCGGGACACGGAGCGATCGTGGGTCGGACTCGAGACCGGCATTGTTGGAACCCTGGGCGGATCGATCTGAATCCGCACCGCCGGTCAGGCTCGTACTAAAGCCATGTCCGGTGATGGAGCCGATGGCGGGGCACAGGCCGGCGTCGAAGTATTTGAGATCGATCTCAAGTGGGACCGCGCACCCGATGAACCGATTCACAGCGAAACCGCGACGCCCGCTTCCTCATCGAATCGGCGCCTCGATCCGCGTTGGCTGATCGGTGCGGCTGTGTTGGCGTACCTGCTCTGGCTGTTCGGCACCGGTGGTGGCGACTCCGACGGAGGATCGTCAGCGCCGGACGCCCGCACGCCGGTGACGACACCCGCAGCCAGCGAACGCCTTGGTGTGGGTGACGAGGCGCCACTCGACATCGCCGCCGACATCGCAGCACTTACCGACCTCGAGAAGAGCAGCAGCTATCTGGAGGTGATGGTCGATGCTGAGGGCAACGACCTCTACACCCACATCCGGCCACTCGACGCCGTACGGGGAGGGCCCCACTTCGCATATATCGGGGCCGATGGCCATCCGATTGTCGTCGACACGGCGTCGGGTTCGCTGACCTCGGTCACCGAGGAGACATCGCTGACTGATTTCGAGGGTGAACTCGGTTCCCTTGCGCTGCTGCGCGACGGACTCGGTGTCATCGGATTCGATCCTGACCGACTCCACCTCGCCGTTCGTGTTGCATCGGGTTCGGTGGTGGTCGAACGACGCACCGGTGGCCATGTCGTGGTCGCCCGCACCATCACAGGGATCGAGTTCGGCGAGTACGTCGCCGGAGAGAACCGGCCCCGCACCGAGGTGCCGGTGCCCTCGAACCTTGAGGTCATCGCCGGCATCGGGGTCTTTATCCAGCCCGACGCCGGCGGCACCTACGAGGTCACTGGCGACGGCCTTGTCCAAGTGTCGATCCACGACGTGTTGACCACCAACGGCACCCGTTGGCTCGAACGTCGACAAAGCGCGACCGGGATCGAGAACTGGGTCGTCGGTGCTGACGGCCGTGCGTGGGCGCTCGATGGTTTTGACGTTGGGGGCGATGTCGCCATGAGCCCCGACGGGAAGTGGCTCTACCTCAGTCGCGGTACTGCGCTCGACGACGTGCCGATCCTCTACGGGGTCGAGTCCGGTGAGATCGTCACGCTCAACTCACGCAAGGACGGCCTCCGGGCGGTCTGGTCGCCCAACAGCGACTTTCTCGCCGGCCTCGATCTCGAGCGTGAGTGCCTCTGGATGGACTTCGTCAACGGCCTGACCGGCTGCGTATCGATGAACCGTCTGTCGATCCCGGCTGATCCGGATTCCTCGCTCGTCGTCTACTAACGATCGTTCAGGACTCTGTGGGCAGCCCAGGGCTAGATTCCCTCGATGCTCGACACGATGCTCGACACGATGCTCGACACGATGCTCGACACGATGCTCGA
>PBTQ01000063.1 GCA_002729125.1 Acidimicrobiaceae bacterium
GGCCATGACATCAACTACATCGCCCTCGCAGGCGCCCTCGAGTCGATGGGCCGGAAGGGCGAGGCCCCGGTTCCGCCGCTCAACCTCGTCGGCGACTTTGGCGGTGGCGGCCTGTACCTCGCCTTCGGCATGGTGTGTGCGATCCTTGAAGCCCGATCATCAGGCGAGGGCCAAGTCGTCGATGCCGCGATGGTCGACGGTGCCGCGTCGCTGATGACCTTCTTTCACGGCTTTCGGGCGATGGGTATCTGGAATGACGAGCGCGGTACCAACCTGCTCGACACAGGCGCCCACTTCTACGACGTCTACGAGTGTGCCGACGGCAACTTCGTTTCGATCGGCTCGATCGAGCCACAGTTTTACGCCGTCTTGCGGGAGAAGATGGGGCTCACCGACTCCGTCTGGGATCAGCAGATGAGCCGCTCCGCATGGCCTGCTCTCAAGGCCGAACTCACGGCGCGTTTCAAAGAGAAGACCCGCGACGAGTGGTGCGAGATCATGGAGCACACCGACATCTGCTTTGCTCCGGTGTTGTCGATGTCGGAGGCTCCGCAGCACCCGCACAACATTGCTCGCCGCACATTCGTTGAGCGCCACGGTGTGACACAGCCACGGCCGGCGCCTCGCTTTTCTCGCACCGATTCCGAGATTCAACGTCCGCCCGCCCATGCCGGTCAGCACACGAATGAGCTGCTTGCCGATCTCGGGCACTCCGCTGAGGAGATCGCGGTGTTGCGCGAGGGCGGTAGCGTCGCGTAGATGGCGACTGCGGTCTTCTTTCACGCCCACCCCGACGACGAGGCGATTGCTACCGGCGGAACGATGGTGATCGGTGCCCGACGCGGGCATCGCATCGTGCTGGTGTGCGCCACCGACGGCGCCGTGGGTGAGGCCGATCCCGACATGATTCCCGAGGGCGAGACCCTCGCTGACGTCCGAGCCCGTGAGCTGGTGGCGGCCGCCGACGAGCTTTCGGTCAGCCGGCTTGAGTTTCTTGGCTACAAGGACTCCGGGATGGAGAACACCCCGACCAACGGTGATCCCGACTGCTTCTGGCAGGCCGATGTCGAGGAGGCGGCCGAGCGACTCGCCCAGATCCTTCGTGAAGAGCAGGCGGACATCGTTACGATCTACGACCCGATCGGTGGCTACAACCACCCCGATCACATCCAGGTTCACCGGGTCGGCAAGCGGGCTGCGGAGCTCGCCGGTACGCCCCATGTGTTCGAGTCGACGATGAATCGCGAGCAGATGAAGTCGTTCGGTGAGGATCCGGCCTGGGCGGAGATAGCAGAGGACACCGATCTTTCGGCTGATGAACTCGAGGCCGAGCGCAACGAATTCCTTGAGCAGGATCTCGGCACTCCGGCCGCCGACATCACCCACGCAGTCGACGTCACCGGAGTCGTTGCCGAGAAGAAGGCGGCGATGGCCGCCCATGGGTCTCAGATCACCGAGGACTCCGTCTTCCTCAAGTTGCCTGACGATGCCTTCGCCCTGGCGTTCGGGCAGGAGTGGTACGTGCACTACGGCTCGTCGCAGCGGGGTGAGCCCTACCTCGACGACATCTACGCCATGCTCGACTGACCCGATGCCGAGATCGATGGGATGGATGCGGTGATGCTCGACCTGTACGAGGTCTCGATTTGGCCGTGGATCATTGCGAACGGTGTGGTGGCGGTCTGGGCGCTGTTCGCTCATCTCGAAGCACGGCTACGCCATCGGTCGCTGTGGTGCGCCGTCGGAGGTGCCCAAGCGGTGATCGCCGCCCATGTCGTTTTCGCAGTGGCTGCTCAGGCGCAGGACACGATCGAGCCGGGCGAACCCCTGCTCTACGGGCTTGTTGCGTTCATGTCGTGCGGCCTGATCTTCTCGTACCGCAGCTATATGCAGGACCGTCCCTACCTGCTGTACGGGCTCGGCAGTCTGTGGCTGATGGGGCTCGGTGTCCGGGCTGCCTACCTCGTGCTGTGTTTCCCGGCGTGAAACCGGTCGCCGGTCACATCGCCGGCTGGATCCCCAGTTCGGCGTAGTTCTGCCGGACGAAGTTCTCGCGGAACATGTCCCGAAGGCGAGCGGCAGCTTCGTCGTAAGCGTCGGGATCTTCCCACGTGTCCCGCGGGTTGAGGATCCTGTCGTCGACTGCCGCGCAGGTGGTCGGCATTTTCACGCCGAGCGTTGGCTCGGTCTGCAGGTCGGCACGGTCGAATTCGCCACTGAGCGCAGCGTCCAGCAGGGCGCGGGTGTCCCTCAGGGACATGCGCTCACCCTTGCCGTAGGGGCCGCCGGTCCAGCCGGTGTTCAGCATGATGCACCGAGTGTTGTTCTCGGCCATGCGCTTGGCGAGCAACTCGGCGTAGACGGCAGGCTTCTGCGACATGAACGCCGCTCCGAAGCACGACGAGAACGACGGCTCGGGCTCGGTGACACCGACCTCGGTGCCGGCGAGCTTGGACGTGAAGCCCATCACGAAGTGGTACATCGTCTCGTTGCCGTCGAGGATCGACACAGGCGGCAGCACGCCGAACGCATCGGCGGTGAGCAGCACGATCGTCTCGGGGTGCGGACCGGCCGCTCCCTCTCGGACGTTCGGGTTCGTGTCGAGTGGGTACGCGAACCGGGTGTTCTCGGTGATCGACCCGTCGGTGAGGTCAAACTCCTGGGGATCGGTGCCGGCGATCGCCCTTCCGGGTAGGGCGGGTACGTTCTCGATCAGGGTTCCCTTCATCGACATGGCGGCGGCGATCACTGGTTCGGCGCTCTTGTCGAGATCGATGAGCTTGGCGTAGCAGCCGTCTTCGAAGTTCGAGATGCCGGCGTCGGTCCACACGTGCTCGTCATCGCCGATGAGTTCCCGATCGGGGTCGGCGGACAGCGTGGTCTTGCCCGTGCCGGAGAGCCCGAAGAGGATGGCAGTGTCGCTGCGATCGCCGACGTTGGCGGAGCAGTGCATGGAGAGCTGGCCCTTTTCGGGCAGCACGAAGTTCATGATCGTGAACATGGTCTTCTTGTTCACGCCGCAGTAGTCGGCGGGGCCGAGGACGAGACCCACCCGGTTCTCGATGTCGATGATCACGGCGCGGTTGCTGCGGGTGCCGTCGCGTTCGGGCACGCACTCGAACGATGGCACGTTGATGAGAGTCCAGCCAGCTTTGGCTCGGTCGCTGTCCTCACGCACGGCCTTGGGGAACATGATGTTGCAGAAGTAGGCGTGGGTCGCGAACTCGCCGACGAAGCGGTACGGCTCGGCAAAGGTCGGATCCCAGCCGCAGAAGACGTCGGCGACGTACAGGTGGCGCTGCCGTTCGTTGAGGTGGTCGATTGCTCGCTGGAGGAGCGCGTCGAAGTTGGCGGCGTCGAATTTGGCGAAGCCGTTCTTCCACCAGACTCGGCCGGTCGTGCCGGGTCGGTCGACACAGAAGGTGTCCTTCACCGGACGGCCGGTGCACTCGGGGTCGGAGAAGTAGACGAGTGGACCGTCGACTCCGAGCGAGGTGGCGAAGGCTTTCTGGGCGTCGCCGGGTCCGTCGATCTTGATTCGGCCCCGGTCGTGAGCGATGGCTTCGTGGAACAGTTCGTCTTGGCTGAGTCCGTAGCGGAGTTCGACGCCCGCAAGACCGAAGGTGGTCTCCAGCTGGGTGGCGATGTCGGCGGTCGTGGTCATGGGGAGCTCCCCGCTCGCAAAGTGTGTTCCTTGTCGTTCACCACCAGCGTTGCACGAGGTAGACAAGTGCAAGACAGGTTCCTGTCATCGTAGAACGTTGGCACGGGCTTACCCAGCCAGAGCGGTGCACGAATCGCGATCGGACGTATCGTTCTCAGCGATGGCCGGTCGAACGGTCGTCCAGCGCAACCGAGAAGGGGTCCGTCGTGGCTGTCACTGCCTACATCTTGATCCAGGCTGCCGTCGGCGCGGCCGCCGATGTCGCATGCGAAACCGGTGCACTGCCGCAGGTCATTACTGCTGAGGTCGCCATGGGGCCCTACGACGTGATTGCCCGGGCGAGTGCCACCGACATGGACGTACTCGGTGGGGTGGTGGTGAACACCATTGGCAAGATCGAGGGTGTCGAGCGCACCCTGCTCTGCCCGATCGTCAACCTCTGATCAGAGGTCGTACTCGGAGAGGTCGGGCGTCTCCATGTCGGCCTCGGATCCGATCATGAGCGACGTGGCCCGGCCAGCGTCGTCGAGTTCGAAGTTCACCCGCTGGCCCTGACGCAGCATCCGGAAGAGCGATCCCTCGAGGGCGTTCTCGGCGAGATCGATCTCACGAAGGTCGGTCTCGTCAATCAGCACCCCGTCGCCGGTACCGGGGTCGTAGCTCTTGATCACACCCTGCATCGGACAAATCGTACCCCCGTCAAGGTCCCCCCCGGCGACGTCGGCCTTGTACGATCCGAAGCCGTGTCTCTGAACGTCCTCGATGCCGCTGCACTTCGCCAGGTTGTGACCGTCTTCCGCGACGCGCTCGTCGACCACCGCGAGGCGGTGAACAACCTCAACGTGTACCCCGTCCCCGACGGCGATACCGGCACCAACATGTCGCTCACCCTGCGTTCGGTCGTTGACGAACTCGACGGCACCGACACCGACATGGCATCGGCGTGCAAGGCGATCGCCCACGGCTCACTCATGGGTGCCCGTGGCAACAGCGGGGTGATCATGTCGCAGATCCTCCGCGGCTTCTCCACCACCGTCGCCGATTCGACATCGATCGACGGCGCAGCGTTCGCTTCGGCCCTGGCTGCCGCCGCCGAGGGTGCGTACGGCGCTGTTGGCAACCCGGTGGAAGGCACCATCCTCACCGTCGTGCGCGAGTCGAGTGAGGCTGCGGTCGCTGCCGCCGAGTCTGGTGCCGATTTGGTCGGTGTCCTCGATGCTGCCCGCTCCGAAGGGGGCGAGTCGTTGCGGCGCACACCGACCCTGCTCAAGGTTCTCGCCGATGCCGGCGTGGTCGACGCTGGCGGTTCGGGTTTCCTGCTCTTCCTCGATGCGGCGCTCAATGTCGTCGACGAACGCGCGCTTCCCGAACCCGATGTGCAGGCACCTCCGGAATTCGAGATGGAGCGTCCTGATGGCGACGATCACGAACCCTCGATTGCCGACCTGCGCTACGAGGTCATGTTCCTGCTGGACGCGCCCGACGAATCGATCCCGGGCTTCAAGTCCGCATGGGCCGAGGTCGGCGATTCGATCGTGGTCGTTGGCGGCGACGGCATCTTCAACTGCCATATCCATTGCGACGACATCGGCGCCGCAATCGAGTGTGGCATCGACGTGGGCCGAGCCCACAAGATCCGAGTCACCGACCTGCTCGAAGAGCTCGAAGGGCTCGCCCACGAGGAGGATTGGGTTAAGGGTGAACTCGGTGATCCTGAGCCGTCAGGCCCGCCCGTCCCCACCGCCGTCGTGGCGGTCGCGGTTGGCGACGGGGTGGTATCGATCCTGAAGTCGATGGGAGTGCACGCGGTCGTAACCGGTGGCCAGTCGATGAACCCCTCGACCGCCGACCTGGTGCAAGCGGTCGAGTCGGTTCCGGCACTTGAGGTCGTCATCCTCCCGAACAACAAGAACATCATCCCGGTCGCGGAGCAGGTCGACGCCCAGTCCAGTCGTACCGTCCGAGTCGTGCCGACCCGTGGCATCGCCGAAGGCATCGCCAGTCTGATGTCCTACGACCCGCAGTCGACGGCTGAGGCCAACGCTGACTCGATGGCCGAAGTGGCATCGGGTGTGCTCGCTGGTGAAGTCACGCAAGCGGTCCGCGAATCGACCTCTGACGCCGGCCCGATTGCCACCGGCGACTGGCTCGGCATTCGCCGCGAAGGCATCTGCACAGTGCAGTCGACCGTGGCGGAAGCCGCAATCGAACTGCTCAACGTCATGATCACTCGCGACCACGAGTTGCTCACTGTGATCGCTGGCGAAGACGCCGACGACGACACCACCTCCCGCATTGAGGCGTGGGTTGAAGAGCATCACGGGGACGTCGAGGTCGAGGTTCACGAGGGCGGTCAACCGCTCTACCCCTACTACTTCGGGCTCGAGTAGCCCGCTCGGAGGGCACGGCGTGCCAGAGGGCGATCCGCCACTCACCCTGCGGGATCTCAACCAGATCCCCGTCTCTCGCCTGCGCGGTGTCGGCGACAAGAAGGATGCCGCCCTCGCCGGTTCCGAGATCCGCACCCTCCTCGATCTCCTCACGCACTACCCGCGACGTCACCTCGACCGCACTAGAGAGGCATCGATCGGTGATCTCCAACCCGGCGAGGAGGCGACGGTCGTTGGTGAGGTGCGCTCCAGTCGTACCCGACAGCTTCGGGGCCGTCGCACGCTCACCGAAGTCGTGATCGGTGACGGAGGGCATCAGCTCCGGTTGACTTTTTTCAATCAGCGATGGCGAGAGAAACAGCTCACCCCCGGTATGAGCGTGTTGGTCCACGGCAAGTGCGACACGTTCCAGGGCCAGCGCCAGATGACTGGCCCGATCGTCGACCTCGTGGGTGACCAGACCGGCCGAATCATCGCCGTGTATCCGCAGTCGGAAAAGTCCGGTCTCCTCACCAAGGACCTCGCCCGATTCGTCGAGGAGGGGGTCGCACGATGTCGACCCCGCGGTCTCGACGACCCCGTCCCCGATGGTGTGCTCGACCGTTTTGACTTTGTCGATCGCGCTGCCGCCGTGTTCGGCATCCATCAGCCTGAATCGATGGCCGAGGTTGCCGAGGCCCGCCGTCGGCTCGTGTTCGACGAGTTGTTGCGGGTACAACTCGAACTGGTCCGTCGGAAGCGCCGCATCGAGCGGGAGACGGCGGGTATTGCCCACGAGATCACCAGTGAGCTCACCGACCGGTTCCTCGAACGGCTGCCGTTCCCGCTCACCGACGCCCAGCAGCGGGCGATCGGCGAGATCGGTGCGGATCTCGAACTCACCCGGCCTATGCATCGTCTTCTGCAGGGCGATGTCGGTTCCGGCAAGACACTGGTGGCGGTGCACGCGCTCCTCACGGCGGTGCAGGGTGGGTATCAGGGGGCGTTGATGGCGCCCACCGAGGTGCTGGCCGAACAGCATCACGCCAGCGTGACCGCCATGCTCGGGGACCTTTCGGTTTCTGACCCGAGCACGCTCATGGGTGAGCGCCCGTTGCGGGTCGAGTTGCTCACGAACCGCGTGGCGGCTGGTGATCGCCGCAAGATCCTCGCCGATCTGGTCACCGGCAAGGTCGACATCATCATCGGCACGCACGCCCTGATTCAAGAAAAGGTTGAATACGCCGCCCTCGGGGTCGTCGTCATCGACGAGCAACACCGTTTCGGTGTCGAGCAAAGGGCCGCGCTGCGAGAGAAGGGTGACGCCGTTACCGCGCCAGATGTGCTGGTCATGACCGCCACCCCGATCCCTCGTACTGCGGCGATGACGGTCTATGGCGATCTCGACGTGTCGGTGCTGGATGAACTCCCACCAGGCCGGACACCGATCGTCACCGAGTGGGCTCGTGACGCCGCCGCCGAGGAAGACGTTTGGGATGTCGTTCGAGCTGAGGTCGCCTCCGGTCGGCAGGTCTATGTCGTGTGTCCGCTGATCGACGAATCCGAGGCGCTCGACGTTCGTTCGGCCGAGGACACCTTCGCCGCCCTCCAGGCAAGCGAACTGTCGGATTTGACGCTCGGGCTGCTTCATGGCCGGGTTACGGCGGCGGAGAAAGCGTCGGTCATGGGCGACTTCCGGGCCGGCGACCTCGACGTGCTCGTCGCCACCACCGTGATCGAGGTCGGTGTCGACGTCCCGAACGCCACCGTCATGGTGATCCTCGATGCCGAACGGTTCGGGATCGCCCAGCTCCATCAGCTTCGTGGTCGAGTTGGTCGAGGCCAGCACGCCAGCCGCTGCTTCCTTGTCGGGGATCCATCGACCACTGACGGTGAGGCGCGACTTGAGGCACTCGTTGCGTCAACCGACGGTTTCGAGCTTGCTGAAGTAGATCTCGACCTGCGAGGCGAAGGCACGATCATGGGCGAGCGTCAAAAGGGACGGAACGATCTCAAGCTCGCTTCGCTTCGTCGGGACAAAGAGTGGGTCGCCGCCGCCCGCCAGGTCGCGATCGAGATCATCGATGCCGACGAGGAGCTCGATCGCCACCCCGGCCTCGCTGACGAGCTGGAGCTACTGCTCGGCGACGACGACGCCGACTACCTCATGAAGGACTGACGCTCCCTGCCTCGGATGCGGCTCAGCTGCGTCCGTCGAGCAACCCTGCGACGAGCGCAGCCACCGGGCTGCGCTCGCTGCGCGTCAGGGTGATGTGGCCGAACAACGGATGCCCACGCAGATGATCGACGACGGCGCCGATACCGTCGTAGCGGCCAACACGGAGGTTGTCGCGCTGGGCGACGTCGTGGGTGAGCACGACCTTTGAGTTCTCGCCGATGCGGGTGAGGGCGGTGAGCAGGACACTGCGCTCCAGGTTTTGCGCTTCGTCGACGATGATGAACGCGTCGGTGATCGACCGTCCCCGGATATGGGTCAGCGGCATGATCTCGAGCAGGTCACGATGGATGATCTCGTCGACAACCTCTGGCCCGGCGATCGCTTCCAGCGCGTCGGTGACCGCTGCAGCCCACGGAGACATCTTCTCGGCCTCGGAGCCGGGGAGGTACCCGATGTCTTGGCCGCCGACCGCGTACAGCGGACGGAAGACGATCACCTTCGAGTGGGTGCGGTTTTCGAGGACGGCCTCGAGCGCGGCAGCGAGCGCGAGCACGCTCTTGCCGGTGCCGGCGCGGCCTCCGAGCGACACGATGCCGACCGAGTCATCGGTGAGCAGGTCGAGGGCGATGTGTTGCTCTCGAGAGCGGGGCCGGACGTCGAACACGGAACGGTCGGGGATGCGATGGATCTGCTTGTCCTCTCGCACGCGGCCGAGGCCCGACTGTGAGCCGGCAACCAGCGTGATGCCGGTGTTGACCGGCAGATCTCGAGCCTCGTAGAGGTCGACCACACCTTCGTCGTAGAACTCATCGACGACAGCGCTTTCCACCGCGAGATCGGTGAAGCCGGTCCAGCTGCCGCCGGCGACCTCGGTGTCGCGGTACTCGGCGGCGTCAAGCCCGACCACGCCGGCCTTGAGACGAAGTGGTAGGTCCTTGGTAACGAGGGTGACGTCGAGTCCTTCGCGAGCCAGGTTGTGCGCAACGGTGAGGATGCGGTGGTCGTTGGCCTCCGATCGCAGCGCTTCCGGCAGTGGCTCGGTCGAGGTGTGGTTGAGCTCAACGCGGATCGTGCCGCCGTGCTCGTTGACCAGCAGCTCCTCGAGGAGAGACGCGTGTCGTTCTCGGAGTTCCTCGAGACTTCGTAGCGCGGTCCGCGCGGCCCATCCGAGTTCCGGATGGTTGCGTTTGGCTTCCAGCTCGGTCAGCACGACCAGAGGAAGAACGACGGCGTGTTCCTCGAACTGTCGGAGGGCCTGCGGTTCGCTCAGGAGGACCGATGTGTCGAGGACGTAGGTACGACGTGAACTCGTCATGTGCCCAGTCACCGTACGCACGACAACGAGGGCGTCGGGTGGATCCTCAGATGAACAGTTGGTTTCGGCGAGACCGGCTTCACGCCTCGTGGTGCAGCACCCTTCGGAGGGTCGTTTAGGCGACGACCTCGACGAGGATGGCGTGGTAGCCCTCGGCGCCGTCGGGAGCGATGTCCTTGGGGCCGACTGGCTGGACATCGCCGTGCTTGTCGATGGCTCGAACGTCGATGCGGTGGACCCCCGGAGACGCGTTCCAGTCGGCTTTCCACTGGACCCAGGTCTCGTCAGTACCCGGAACGGCGAGGTCGCAGATCTGCCAGGGGCCCTCGTCGATCGAGATCTCCACCGCTTGAATGCCATGCACCGGAGACCAGGCGACTCCGGCGATGGGTGTTGTTCCAGCGGTGATGCGACTGCGGTGCTGGGGGACGTCGATGCGCGAGGCAGTCTTCATCGGGCCATCTTTGGACCAGCCGAGATCGATCCAGTACCCGTTGAACGCCTCCCAGGTGGTGAGGTTGATCTCCTCGATCCATTTGGTGGCGGAGACGTAGCCGTAGAGGCCGGCGACCACGAGCCGGGCGGGAAAGCCGTGTCGGACCTGGAGTGGTTCGCCATTCTGCCCCACAACCAGCATCGCGTTCCGGCCGTCATAGGCCGTCTCGGTCGGGAAGCCGGCGGTGAAGTCGTCGACGGAACGGCCCACGATCTGGGTGGCGCCGTCCTGGACCCCGGCCCGGTCGAGGAGGTCGGCGAGGGGGACGCCGGTCCACACGGCGTTCCCGACATAGTCGCCGCCGATCGGATTGGAGACGCACGCCAGGGTGATGGTGCGTTCGACGAGATCCATGCCGAGGATCTCGTCATAGGTGAGCTCGTAGGGATCGTCGACCATGCCGGTGAACGAAAGTCGCCACGTGGCCGGGTCGATCTGCGGGAACGAAAGGGCGGAGTCGATCCGGTAGAACTGATCGTCGGTCGAGGGAGTGATCCAACTCGACAAGCCGGGGACGTCGAACGGTTTGGTGCTGACGGTGCCGGCCGCGCCGTCGGCGAACGTCGTCGTCACCGTTGCGGCGGTTGCGTCGGGCAACACGATCTCGCGACGAGCAAGATCGCCGGCACCGGTGCCCTCGGCGGCGCGACCGACGCCGACGCCGGTGAGCGCCACCGCACCGGCACCTGCGCTCCATCGCATGAACGCCCGACGACTGTGCGGTGGCTCGAGCGGACTGGCGGCGATCTCCACGCGCTCCGAGAAGACATCGGCCGTTGCGGTTGCTGATGCCCGCGCCTGGTTGAGCAGTATGCGCAGGGTGGCGATGCCGAGGCCGGCGGCGACGAGGGCCCAGAACCAGCCGGCGATGAAAGACGACTGCGGGTTGCGGGCCGCAGCCCATCCGCCGAGGAGACCGAAGGCAAGGAACCCGGCCACGCCGACGCGATTGCCGCGCTTCAGCGCCTGCTCGCCGAGGAGTCCGGCGAGCACGAACGCGACGATCGTGATGCCGAGCAGGAGGTTGCCCTTGCCGGCGGTGCCGAGATTCTCGATCGATTCCTCTGCAGCCCAGCCGGGCGTGTAGTCGATTATGAGCTCACCGACCCCGAGCACGAGACCCGGCATCGTGTCGAACACGCCCTCGATGAACTGGCCGAATGCCAACGCGACCGCAGCGGCGGCGACACCGGAGAGCGCGCCCATCCACCAGGGTGCCGACTGCGACGGGTGCTGAGTACTCACGGTGTCCACCATGCCTTCTCGCGCAGGCGGAGGGAACTATTTGGCAGCGGAGATGGCTCTCGTGCGGGCGCAATAGGGCAGACTTGGCGACGTGCACGGCCAGGATGACGCCCGTTGAGCGAGTCGCTCGTCGACTGGGGAGTCGGCCGCGTTCCCGCTGGCGACTGGTGTGACGGGGCGAGGCAGGCCCGGGTGGTCCGGGTCGACCGAGGGGAGTGCGACGTCATGACTCCCGATGGTCGCGTGCGCGTGCTCTCGGACTCGCAGCGGGCGCAGGGAGAGATTGCGCCGGTCACCGGTGACTGGGTCGAGATCGAGGACACCGAAGGCCTCGGCACGTTGATCGCCCGAGTGCTGCCCCGCCGCACCGCCGTGAGCCGCCGCGATCCGGCGGAGAAGGATCTCGAGCAGGTCCTGGCCAGCAACGTCGACGTGGTGGCTGCGGTTCTCGGGCTCGACCGACCGGTGCAGGCCGGTTGGCTCGAGCGACTGCTCGTGATGGCGATCGACAGCGGTGCCGAGCCGTTGATCGTGTTGACGAAGGCCGACGAGGCCGATGTCGACACACCGGCCTTCTCGATCGTGGAGGCGGTTGCGGGCTCGGTCCCGGTGATCGTCACGAGTGTCGTCGATCGCACGGGACTCGACGAACTCCTCGCCCGAATCGGGGCAGAACGCACGCTCGCGCTCGTCGGTGAGAGCGGTGTCGGCAAGTCATCGATCGTGAATGCGCTCGTCGGCGAGGAACGCCTCGAGGTGGGGGAGGTTCGGGCGAGTGATGCCGAGGGGCGTCACACGACCACTGCCCGCGAGCTGATCCGTCTTCCCGGCGATACCGGCCTGATCCTCGATACGCCCGGAATCCGGACGCTCGGGCTCTGGGAGGCCGAACATGCCGTCGATCTTGTCTTCGGAGACCTCGTCGAACTCGCCGAGCACTGCCGGTTCCGAGATTGTGCGCACCGAGGCGAACCTGGCTGCGCAGTGCAGGCTGCGATCGATACCGGCGATCTGCCGGCGATGCGAGTGCGACTTTTCCTCGAACTCGTCGACGAACTCGACAATCTCGAGAAGCGGGAAGCGCAGCGGGCCCGGCGGGAGAAGGGCGGTGGGCGCCGGCGACGTTAGGTCGACGGGTGCTCGGCCTCGACCCGGGCAAGCGCGCGTCGGTCTATCTTGTCGCTTGCGTTTCGGGGGAGTTCGGCGACGACACGGATCGCCTCCGGCAGTTTGTGATGGGCGAGTGTCGCCTCCCCGTGGACTCGGAGGTCGTCGAGTGTCGGTGGCGCGTTCGGATCGACGGGCACGATGACGGCCACACCGATCTCTCCCATGACGGGATCCGGTCGAGGAACAAGCGCGATTTCGGCCACGGCCGGATGGTCGAGCAATACGCCCTCGACCTCCATCGGGTAGACGTTGTAGCCACCGCGAATGAACATCTCTTTCACCCGTCCTCGCAGCCGGAAGACGCCGTTGTCGTCGCGGGTGGCGAGGTCACCTGTGCGGAGCCAGCCGTCGACGAGCGTCTCCGCCGTGCCCGCCGGGTCGTTCCAGTAGCCCGACATCACTGCCGGCGAGGTGAGCCAGAGTTCGCCGACGTCGCCATCGGGCAGCGAATTGCCGTCCTCATCGCGGATGTCGGCCTCGACTCCCGGGCGAGGACGGCCGATCGAGTGCAACGCCTCGTCGTCGTCGGCGTCGAGGGCGGTGCCGATCCCGATGCCGCCGCTCTCGGTCGAGCTGTAGCGAATCGAGTACGGGGCACCGAAGACCCGACGGGCCTCCTCGACGAGCGGCGGGGGAGAGGCAGCTCCGCCGGCGACGATCGCCTTGACGTGATCGAAGTCGTGTTCGGCGATGTCGGGCAGGTTGAGCAGGAGGGCGATCTGGGGGGCGACGCCGGTGATGGCCGGCATCTGGTACCGGGTGATCAGATCGAGAATCGGGCGGGCCTGCCAACGCTCGAGGAGATGTGTGGTGCGACCGCTGGCCAGCATCCATGGCAACTTGGTCATGAAGCCGACGTGGGCCATCGCGACCGACGAGAGGCCATGGCCGCCACCACCCCAGGCGCCACCAGTGTCGAGATCGGCGATTGCCTGAAGTTGACGATTGGCGTACCAACCGCCGCGCGGCTGGCCGGTGGAGCCGCTGGTGAAGCAGATGCACACCGGGCGTTCGGGATCGGCGGGCAGGTCGGGTACCGGTGCCGCATCCGGCACTCGAAATCTGGCGGCCACGGTGTGGGCGTTGTCTCCGGCTTCGACGACCGCGATTGACGAGTCGATCGGCCCGATCACCGCTGCGAGGGTCGGCGAGGCGATCACGAGATCGGCGTTCAGCACGCCGATGCATGCCCGCAGCTCTGGCCCTGTGAAACGTGGATTGAGGCCGGCAGTCACGGCCCCGAGGCGAGCGGCGGCGAGGTACAGCACGACGAAGTTGACGTTGGACGGCGTTGCGAGTGCGAGCACCGACCCCGGTCGGATCCCCTGGTCGAAAAGCCCGGTGGCGGCCTCGTCCGCGGCGCGATCGAGCTGGGCGTAGGTGATCGACCAGCCGTGTTCGGTGACGAATGCCTCGGTGTTGGCGAACTCGACTGCGGCGCGGCGGGCGATCTCGGTGAGCACCCTGACCCCTACTCCTCGATGAAGGTGTTCTCGGCGTTGCCGGCGACGACCTGCTTGAGGATCTTTCCGGTGGCGTTGCGAGGAAGCGGCTCGGTGCGGATCTCCCAGTGCGCAGGCACCTTGTGGGGAGCAAAGGTCTCGCCGACGAACGCAGCGAGTTCGTCCGTGGTGACATCGGCGTCGTCGAAGGGCACGACGTAAGCTTTGACCTCCTGGCCGAGCTCGCGGTGATCGACCCCGAGCACGACGACCTCGCGGACGGCCGGGTGTTCGTCGAGTCGGTTCTCGATCTCGACCGGATAGATGTTCTCGCCACCTCGGATGATGAGATCGGTGCGGCGGCTCGCAAGGAAGAGCAGTCCGTCCTCGATGCGGCCGAAGTCACCGGTTCGGAGCCATCCGCCCGGTCGGATCGTGTCGGCGGTCGCCTCAGGGTTGTCCCAGTAGCCAGGCGTGACCATCGGGCCGCTCAACATGACGTTGCCGATCTCGCCGTCGGGGAGCGGGTTGTCGTCATCGTCATGGATCGCGAGGTCGCAGGTCGGGATCGCCGCACCGACCGACTCCGGGTGCTCTCGGAGCACGTCGTCGCTCGCCGAGGTGGCGAGGCCCGAACACTCGGTCAGGCCGTAACCGACGCCGACGGGTCGCTCGGCGTGGGGGAGCGCCTCACGGCACGCCCGCAGAAGCTCCGGTGACCAAACCGAACCGCCACCGCCGATGGCCGTCACGCTCGACGTGTCGTACTCGCGGAACTTCGGGTGTTCGATGATCCGCCAGACCTGGGTGGTGACACCGCTCAGACGGGTGATCTTGTACGTCTCGGTGAGTTGCAGGACCTTCTCCGGATCGAACCGGCCCGTGGTCCAGACGTGGCCCATGCCCGAGGCCACGGCGGTGACGCAGCATGAATGGAGCCCGGAGATGTGGAACAGGGGGCTGGCGGCCAGCGACAGCATCGGGGGTTTCGGCGGGTCGTCGGGATCGGCCGGGAAGCGGAACGCGTCGCGGGCGCCGAGGATGAACGCGCACGTGAGATAGGCGTTGAAGTTTCGGTGGGTGATGATCGCGCCCTTCGGGCGGCCGGTGGTGCCGGAGGTGAACAGGATTGTGGCGGCGTCGTCCTCGTCGATCGGGGTGTCGGGCAGTTCGGCTCCTGGTGCGTGATCGCGAAGTTCGGCGAAGTCCTCCTCGAACACGACGAACGGGACTCCCGGGTCGCCGGTGATGCGTTCGGCCCGTTTGGCGTCGGCGAGCAGCAGCTTTGGCGTCGTGAGCTCGAGGCCGTACCGGATCTCGTCCTCGGTCCACCACCCGTTCATGGCAACTGCGATGGCACCGAGCGAGGTGATCGCCCAGAACGATTGGATCCACTCGGGCGTGTTGGCGGCGAGGATGGCGACGCGGTCGCCGTGACAGATGCCGTACCGCTCGGCGAGTCCCGCCGCGAGCGATGCCGCGGTGGCGATGTTCTCGGCAAAGGTCGCCTCGGTCCCGTCGTCGAACAAGTAGTAGCGGGCGCTGCCGTCGCCACCGTGATTCGCAGAGTTCTGGAGCAGGGCGCGCAGGTGCGGTGCGCGGTTCTTCGCAGTGGTCACCTCGACGCCGTTCACGATGGCGGGAACGGTCTCGAAGAAGCCCCCTTCGCCCGTGAGCATCGCATCGACGTCGGCGATTGACATGGTCGGTTCAGCCATGTCCCGGATCATCGCACAGGACGACTTCGGCGCCCGATTCTGACGGTCCGTCAGGTCGGGTTGTACGCTCGCACGCTATGGACGTCCGGCTCGACGACTCCCTCAACGACTTCCGCGACGAGGTCCGCACCTGGCTGGAGGAGCACCTCTCCGGCGAGTTCGGGGCGTACCGCGGCAAGGGTCTCACTGGCCACGAGGACATCCCTGCGGAAGTCCAGATTGCGTGGGAGAAGGAACTCGCCACGGGTGGCTGGCTCGGCATCGACTTTCCCGCCTTGATCGGCGGCCGTGAGTGCACGCTCGCCGAACAGGTCGTCTTCCATCTCACCTATGTCGAGGCCAAGGCGCCGGGACGCATCCCCAACATGGGTGTCACCCTGCTCGGCCCGACCCTGATGGCGTTCGGCTCCGAGGCGCAGCAGCAGCGTTTCGTGCCGAAGATCCTCTCGGGTGACGAACTCTGGTGCCAGGGCTACTCCGAACCCGACGCCGGCTCCGATCTCTCGAACGTGAAGACCCGCGCCGATCTTGTCGACGGGCAGTGGGTGGTGAACGGGCAGAAGGTCTGGACTTCGCTGGCCCAGTTCGCCGACTGGATCTTCGTCGTCGCCCGCACCGAGCCGGGCTCCGAACGCCATGCCGGGCTCAGCTATCTGCTCATGCCGATGGATCAGCCCGGGATCGAAATCCGTCCGATCGTGCAGATCACCGGCGGTACCGAATTCAACGAGACCTTCTTCTCCGATGCCGTGTGCGACGAGAACATGGTCGTCGGTGGTGTCGGCAACGGCTGGAAGGTCGCCATGGGAACGCTTGCGTTCGAACGAGGCGCATCGACCCTCGGTCAGCAGGTCTCCTTCCGTCAGGAGTTCGAGGATCTCCTGGCCCTCGCCAAGGTCAACGGCCGCTGGGACGACCCCGTCGTGCGACAGGAACTCACCGAGGCCCACATCCGTCTCGAAATTCTCAAGTACAACCAACTGCGCATGCTCACCGCCCTCACCCACGACGGCGTGCCCGGCGCCGAGGCCTCGATCGGCAAGCTCTACTGGGCGGGGTGGCATCGCCGCATGGGCGAACTCGCCATGCTCGTCGCGGGACCCGAAGGCATGGTCGCGGGCGCCGACTGCCACAACGGGCACGGCGACGGGCCCGACTATCCGCTCGACAAGCTCCAACGCACCTTCCTGTACACCCGGGCGCACACCATCTACGGCGGCTCCAACCAGGTTCAGCGCAACGTGCTCGGCGAGCGCGTGCTCGGCCTGCCCCGAGAGCCGCGTCCCTGACGGACCGACGGCACACCGACACCGCTGATCACGGTCTACGCCGTCTCGTCGCTCGTGGCGACACCGTCGATGAGGCGCCAGGCGAGCGCCGTGTCGACATCGATCTCGAGATCGCGCAGCAGCCACTGCAGGAGCAGCCGACGCCCGATACGGCGACCGATGCTCCAGGTGCCACCGACGCCAGGCATGAGCCCCATCGTCAACTCGGGTAGACGGAACCGGGTGTCGGGATGGGCCACGACGCTCGACGCCATCGCCGCCAACTCGAGGCCGGCACCGACACAGGCGCCGTGAACGTCGACCGAGAGCCGATCGGCCACGGCGAGCACCGCCGGGCCGGGTGACGAGGCCATCCGGATCAGGTGCGCGGTCGCCGGGTCGGCGACCGCGCCGAATTCAGCCGGATCACCCCCGGCACAGAACGACGGCCCGTCGGCCCGCCACCGGATCGGCCGATCCGGGGCGATTAACGCCGCCGAGTGGAACGTATCGGTGAGCTCGTCCCGCCCTCGACGGTCGAGCAGGTTATGGAGCCGAGATCGCGTCAACGTGATCGTGACGTCGGATTCGTCGGTGAGGGCGACTCGAGGGGCGTCATCGTTGCGGGTACGTCGCCCCTGCGACGCCAGCCAGGCGGCGTGTTCAGCTCCGCCCTGCAGGGCGGCGTAGGCCAGCGATTCCTGGTGGAGAGCGGCGATGGGTTCTCCCGGCAGGGTGCGGAGGTGGACCGCCGTGGTGGTGGAGGCCTGGGGTCGGGCGATGATCGCAGCGACGAGCTCGTCGACCGGTCCGATCACATCGGCACGACCCCACTCGGCGACCGTGACTACGGCGAGTGGGGCGAGCCGCCCGAGAACCGCATTCCACCGGTCGTCGGGATCCGTCGGGCTCGGGTCGAGGACAACGGCCGGCACGCCCACCGCCGCACCGACCTCGCGAGCGAGATCGAGCGATGCGACGGCGGACTCCGCCGCAGCGAGATCCCACCGTGGCGTTTCGGTCATCGTCAGTCCGTCGGGTCGTCGCCGAGATGCGCGAACTGCTCGCGCAGGACCCGGCGGAGGAGCTTGCCCGTCTCGTTGTACGGGAGCTCGTCGACCACCTCGACGTGCGAGGGGACGCGGCTGGACCGCAGACGTTCCCGGATCAGGTCATCGAGTTCGTCCGGGCCGGGTGCGTCGCCACCGGCCACGATCAGCAGCACGACCTTCTCGCCCCATTCTCGGCATGGCACCCCGATCGCCGCTGCGTCGCGCACGCCGGGATGGCTGATGGCGATGTCCTCGATCTCGCCCGGCGACATGTTCTCGCCGCCACGAATGATCACGTCGTCGTTGCGGCCCTGGATGAACAGATAGCCATCGTCGTCGACGAAGCCGCCGTCGCGGGTCGGGAACCATCCGTCGGCATCGAGCAACGACCCCTTCTCGCGGTATTCGCCGGCCACTTGTTCACCTCGGACGAAGATCTCGCCCACGTCGCCGGGACCGAGTACGGCGCCGTCGTCGTCTCGCACTTGGACTTCGACACCCGGAAGCGGCCGCCCGACGCTGGCCAGGCGCTGCTGCTCGATCGGATCGGTGCTGTACTGGGCAACACGGTGGTCGTCGGGGCCGAGCAGGGAGATGGTCGATGACGTCTCCGTGAGCCCATAGGCGTTGACGAAGTTGGTGATCGGAAATAGCTCAAGTGCCCGCTCGATCACGGGCCGGGGCATCTTGCCGCCACCGTAGGAAAGTGCTCGGATGCCGAGCATCGGCGCTCCGCCGCGGGCGTCGAGCGCATCGACGATGCGGGTGAGCATGGTCGGCACGACCATTGCGTGGGTCACGCCTTCGCGTTCGACGGTGTCGATCCAGACGTCGGGATCGAACCGGGGCAGCTGCACGATCCGACGGCCTGCGTAGATCGACGACAGCATCGAGGCAACACCTGCGATGTGGTACGGCGGCACGCTCACGAGGGTGGCTTCGTCCTCGCCGGCGCCCATGAACTCGACCGAGCCGAGGATGTAGGAGACGAGATGCTTGTGGCGTAGCACAGCGGACTTCGGGCTGCCGGTCGTGCCGCTGGTGAAGAGCAGCACGGCGAGGTCGTCGGGGTCCATGTTCCAGTCACCAGGACTGGCGTGTCCGTCTGTTCCTGCTGCCGGGTCGGCCCTGAACGCCTCGGCGGAGACGGACGAGACCCCCGGGAGTCTGCCCAGCCGCTCGAGGTTGGGTTCGTCGGCGATGGCGACGGCTGAACCGGCTCGCTCGGCGAGCGCCAGCAGATCGTCGGCGGGAAGGCGATAGTTGAGCGGCACGTAGGGGATGCCCGCCCACGCAGACCCGAACAGGGCGATCGGGAGCGCCGGGCTCGACTCGTCGCACACGACCGCGGACTCGACTCCCGCAGCCCGGTAGCGGTTGGCTGCGCTGTGGGCGCGGTCGTAGAGCTGGCGGTAGGTGAGGCCGTCGTCGAGTGACCCCACGGCCACACGATCGCCGAGCCCTTCCGCTGCCATCTCCAGCAGCATCATCAGGTTCATGGGCGTGTG
The DNA here is from genome assembly GCA_002729125.1 of Acidimicrobiaceae bacterium. Lineage (GTDB taxonomy): Bacteria > Actinomycetota > Acidimicrobiia > Acidimicrobiales > Aldehydirespiratoraceae > UBA11606. The sequence goes on from PBTQ01000063.1 coordinate 19,427, forward strand.
TGGCTCAGTCCGAGGCGGGAAGGGTCTTCGCCTGGGCGATCTCGAGAGCATCGCCGTCGGCAGCCAGCGATCCGTCGCCCGCCTTGGTGGCCAGCAGTTCGATCGTCTCGTCGGCGTTGCCGTACCGCTTGCCCAGTTGGGTGCCGCCGGCGGCATCGTCGGACGGGCTGCCACTGATCTCGCCGGTGCCTGACGCGACCATCGGCGCACCCCCACAGGTCAGGTCGACCTCGCCGCCCCCCTTGACGACGATCACCTCGGTGCTGCACACCGTGCTCTGGAAGCGTGCACCTGGCTTCAACTCGACCATGTTGGTTTCCCCCTTTGGTACGCCGATCGGCGTTCCTCAGTCTGGCCCGAGAGGTGGTCGGGCGAAAAGTCCGTGTGGGCTTCGCTAGCGTCGGCGCCATGGCAGAGCATGATCAGGTGGCGACCTGGGCCAACTGCGGCGCAATGTCGTTGACCGGTCGGATCGATGGTCCGCCGTTGGTCCGACCGGCCGGTCTGGTCGTCGCGGCCGCGTCGGTGGCGGCGGATCTGGCGGCGATGACCAAACGGCTTGGTCACGAGGTGGCGGTCGACGGTCCGTCGCTGCTGGCTGAGCGGGCCGCTTTCGCTGGACTTCACCGTCGGGGTTCTGTCTCGGTTGGTGGCGCCGCCCGATTCGAACGGTGCGGTGACGGTTGGGTGGTGCTCAATCTGCCCCGGCCTGAGGACGTCGCTGCCTTGCCGGCGCTGGTCGAGGCTGCTGTCAACCCCGATGACTGGGAGGCCCTCCGGCGTGAGCTCCGCCGTCGGTCGGCCGCTGATCTCGTCCAACGCGGGCGTCTGCTCGCTTTGGCGATCGCCCGGCCCGATGAGCGACCGCAGACGCCCGCCCCGGGGCACGAAATCCACCGAGGCCCTGCGAGACCGGCACGCGCTCGGCCCGTGGTGCTCGATTTTTCGTCGCTGTGGGCTGGGCCACTCGCCAGTTCCTTCCTCGCCGACGCAGGCGCACGGGTGATCAAGGTGGAGGGACTGGGTCGGCCTGACGGAGCCAGGTCCGGCCCGGCTGCGTTCTTCGATCTCCTCAACGCCGGCAAGGAGACGATCACGATCGATTTCGGTGACCGAGCCGATCAGGCGCTTCTGCGACGGATGGTCGCCGCCGCTGATCTCGTCATCGAAGCCTCTCGGCCGCGGGCGATGGCCGCCGTGGGACTGGATCCCTCCACCGTCGTCGAGGCGTCGGCGACCTCGTGGCTGTCGATCACCGGCCACGGCCGAATCGACGACCCTGATCGCATCGGGTTCGGCGACGATGCGGCGGTGGCGGGCGGACTCTGGATCGATGATTCCGGCGGCCCGATGTTCGTGGCCGACGCCGTCGCCGACCCAGTGGCGGGCCTGGCTGCTGCGGTGATGGCCGCCGAACTGCTGGTCGACGAGCGGGCTTCGGCGGTCGAGGTGCCGCTGAGTCGTGCCGCCGCCTGGGCGCAGCGTCGCCCGATTACTGCACCTGTCGAACCTGAGGGAGATGGATGGGTGGTGGCGTTGGGCGGGGAGCGCGTCGCCGTCGCTTCGCCGACGGTCACAAGATCCCGGGGTGAGGCGGCGCCGCTCGACGCGCACGGGGCAGCTCTGCGCGCCGAGTTCTCCGAGCGCTAGCCTCGCTCGCCGTGAGCGATCCGCGAACTGATCTCGCCGCCGATGAGGCACCACGGGCCGCCGATGGGCGGGTCGCGGGTCGCCGTGGTCAGGCGACCCGTCAGCGATTGCTCGCCGCCACTCGAACCGCGATCGCCGACAGTCCGTACCGCGATCTCACCGTGGTCGACATCTCGCGGCGGGCGGATACGAGCCCGGCAACCTTCTACCAGTACTTCCCCGACGTCGAGGCGGCCGTTCTCGCACTGATCGATGAACTCACCGACGCCGGGGGCCGTCAGCTCCGAGCCCTCGTTACCGATGCGGCGTGGGAGAGTGGCGATGCCGCAGCCGGACTTTCGCAGGGATTCCTCGCCTTCTTTGCCGAGCACGGGGAACTCCTCCGCGTCGCCGACCTGGCGGCGCTCGAGGGTGACGACCGATTCCGTCAGCTCCGCACCCGGCTGTTCAACGGCGTGTTCCTGGCACTCAAGGATCTCGCCCACGAGGCGCGGGCGGTGGGGGCGATCGACGCATCGACATCGCCGGGCGGCATTGCGAGCGTGCTCACCACCATGCTTACTCAGGTCAGCTCGCACCGTCGGGGCTTCGAGTCGTGGGGCGTCTCGGCTGACGAGCTCGCGGCGACGATGGCGGCGGTCATCGACGCTACGGTCCGAGGCGACGGCCGCGCCTCCCTCTGAGACGGCAGCGATCTCGTCTGGTCGCAGCCCCTGTGCACGCACAGGCGTTCTTCGTCGTCGTCTGACCGTCGCCTAGGCTTGGACGCCATGCCGGGGGACTGGGACGCGACACTCGATGATCTCGCGACGCGTCGCGCCACCGCTCACGCGATGGGGGGTGCCGACAAACTCGCCCGACGCCGCGATGTCGGCCGTCTCGACGCTCGCAGCCGAATCGGGGCCTTGCTCGACGATGGCTCGTTCACCGAGATCGGTGCCCTCGCCGGGGTGGCGCCGGCCGATGCGCTCGTCGCCGGTGTCGGTCGTATCGACGGCCGCCCGGTTGCCGTTGGTGCCGAGGACTTCACGACGCTCGGAGGGTCGATCGGGCCGGCGGCCAGCCGGAAACGCTGGCGCATCGCCGACATCGCCCGCCGGGAGCGGATTCCCTTGGTGATGCTTCTCGAGGGCGCTGGTCATCGACCACCGATGCCTGGCGATCCGGGTGGAGGGGGCCCTGGCGACCTCGGTGCGCAGGGCAGCCTGTCCGGGCTCGTTCCGATGGTGTGTGGGGTGATGGGCTCGTCAGCTGGTCACGGTGCGATCACCGCACCTCTGTGCGACTTCTCGGTCATGACCCCCGATGCCGCCATTTTTACGGCAGGGCCACCCGTGGTGAAGGCAGCGCTTGGCGAGGAGGTCACCAAGGCCGATCTCGGCGGACCCGGCGTCGCAATTGCGTCCGGGGTCGTGCACAACGTCGCTGCCGATGACATCGCCCTCCTCGCTGACATCCGCACCTATCTCTCGTTCTTCGGATCGTCGGCCTGGGAACGGCCGCCGGCCGTCGACACGGGCGACACCGGACCTCGTTGCCTCGACGACCTTCTCGACATCGTGCCCCGTGATGGCAACGCCGCGTATGACATGCGGCTCGCCATGTCGACCCTCGTTGACGGCGGCGGGTTCTTCCAGATGCAACCGGACTTCGGTGCATCGATCGTGTGTGCGCTCGCCCGTATCGGTGGCGAATCCGTCGGCATCATCGCCAACCAGCCTTCGGTCATTGCTGGATCGATCGATGTAGACGCAGCGGACAAGGCCGCCCACTTCATCCAGGTGTGTGACAGTTTCCATCTGCCGCTCGTCTTCCTCGCCGACAACCCGGGGGTGCTCGCCGGTCGGGTCTCCGAGCGGGCCGGAATCCTCCGGGCCGGCGCGCGCATGTTTGTCGCCCAGACCCGGGCTCAGACGGTGAAGGTCCACGTCACGCTCCGTAAGGCGTACGGCTTCGGGTCGAGTGTGATGGCGATGAACCCCTACGACGAGCAGACCCTGAGCTTCGGCTTTCCTGGGGCGACGCTCGGCGCCATGGGTGCGTCGGGTGCGGGCAATGCGGTCGGCGCTGACGAGGCGACACGAGCCGAGCTTCACCAGGCCGAGAACGAGAGCAGCTTTCGGTCGGCCAACGGGCTGAGCTTCGACGATCTGATCGACCCGCGCGAGCTCCGCAACGTCGTGATCGAGAGTCTTGCTGTGTCGGCGCGGCGGCGGGCGGGGGCGGCCACACCAGTGGCCCGCACCGGCATCACGCCTTAGTTGTGTGCGCGATCGCCACCACCACCCCGGGTGAGCGGCTGATCGATCAGCTCATCGCTTGAATGCAATAGTCGAGGCACTTCGTGAGCGCCTCGGTGTCGGCCGGGTCGATGGCCGGGAACATGCCGATGCGGAGCTGATTGCGGCCGAGCTTGCGGTAGCCGCCCACATCGAGGATGCCGTTCCTGCGAAGGACCTCAACGAGCGTGTCGGCGTCGATCGCCTCGTTGAAGTCGATCGTGGCGACGACCTTTGAACGCTCGGACTTGACCTGCACGAACGGTGAGGCAGCGTCGGATGCGTCGGCCCAGCCGTAGAGGATCTCTGCGGAGGTGGCCGAGCGACCGGCCGACCAGGACAGGCCGCCGTTGTCGTTGAACCAGTTCACCGTTCGGGCGGTGAGGAAGATCGTGGCGAGCGCCGGTGTGTTGTAAGTCTGATCTTGGCGGGAGTTCTCGACCGCCGACCAGAGGTTGAGCGACGGTGGGAGGTAGCGGCCGCTGTTGGCGATCCGCTCGACGCGCTCGATCGCTGCGGGCGACATCATGGCGATCCACAAACCGCCGTCGGAGGCGAGCGCCTTCTGGGGGGCGAAGTAGTAGACGTCGGTGGCGTCGGCGTCGAACATCAGGCCTCCGGCAGCCGACGTGGCATCGACCAGCATGAGGTCGCCGTCGCCGCCGACACGGACCGGATCCATCATCACGCCGGTTGAGGTCTCGTTATGGGTGAACGCGTAGGCATCGACACCGTCGACGGTCTCGAGGTCGGGGCGGGTGCCCATTGCCGACTCGGTGACCGACGGATCCTGCAGGTGAGGTGCCATGGCCACGGCCTTGGCGAACTTCCCGCCGAACTCGCCGAAACTGAGATGGTGCGACTTCTCGTCGATCAATCCGAAGACGGCTGCATCCCAGAAGCCGGTGGAGCCGCCGTTGCCGCAGACGATCTCGTACCCGTCGGGTGCTCGCAGCAGCTCGGCGATGCCATTACGCATCTCGGCGACAACGAGCTTCACCGGCATTTTGCGATGCGAGGTACCCATGAAGTCGGCGCCGCAAGTGGCGAGGGCATCAAGGGCCTCGGGGCGGACCTTGGTGGGGCCGGAACCGAACCGACCGTCGCTTGGGAGGAGGTCGGTCGGGATGGTGATGTCCGGCGTGGTTTTCTGAGACTCGGTCACCCCGAAAGCGTCGCAGCTTCGAAGCCAAAACGGACGTCAATCCTCGGAATTCTGTGAAGCGATCTCGGTACCCTTTCGACCATGACTCTCGATCGGATTTCCCGGCGTGTCGGCGCCATCGCCCCTTCGGCCACGCTGGCGGTCTCGAACAAGGCCAAGGCCATGCGAGCGGCTGGCGAGAACGTGATCGGTTTCGGTGCCGGCGAGCCCGATTTCGCAACGCCGCAGCACATTGTCGATGCGGCCATTGCGGCCTGCGCCGACCCGGCGATGCACAAGTACAGCGCCGTGGGTGGCCTCCCCGAACTCAAGGAGGCGGTCGCCGCCAAGACCATGCGCGACAGCGGCTATGGCTGCGAGGCGTCGCAGGTGTTGATCACCAATGGTGGCAAGCACGCGGTCTACAACTGCTTTGAGGCGTTGCTCAATCCCGGCGACGAGGTCCTGCTACCGACTCCGTACTGGACGACCTATCCGGAGCCCGTTGCGCTCGCCGGTGGCGTTACCGTCCCGATCATCACTACGGCGGAGGGGGGCTTCCGCACCACCGTCGAGCAACTCGAGGCCGCTCGAACGGAGAACACCAAGGCGCTCGTCTTCGTGTCGCCGTCGAACCCGACGGGTGCGATCTACCCCCGAAACGAGATCGAGGCGATCGGTCGCTGGGCTGTCGAGCACGACATCTGGGTGATCTGCGACGAGATTTACGAACACCTTGTCTATGGCGATAACGAGCACTACTCGATGGCCACGCTCGTCCCCGAACTCGGTGACAAGGTCATCATCCTGAACGGGGTCGCCAAAACCTACGCCATGACGGGTTGGCGTGTCGGCTGGATGATCGGCCCGGCCGACCTGATCAAGGCGGCGCAGAATCTTCAGTCACACTCGACCAGCAATGTCGCCAACGTCGCCCAGGCCGCCGCGCTCGCAGCGGTCACCGGCCCGCTCGATGCCGTGTACGAGATGCGGGAGGCCTTCGATCGTCGCCGCCTCATGATGCATTCGCTGCTTTCGGGCATTGAGGGTGTCCTGTGCCCCGAGCCTGAGGGTGCCTTCTATGCCTATCCGGACTTCTCGACCCTGTTGGGCAACGAGATCGGCGGCAGGCGGATCGACACCACCCTCGACCTTGCCGACATTCTGCTCGAGGAGGCCAAGGTCGCAATCGTTCCGGGCGAGGCCTTCGGGGTCGGCGGCGGCGCCCGCTTGTCGTTTGCCCTCGGTGACGACGACCTCAGCGAGGGGGTCGGTCGCATCGCCGACTTCTTGTCGTGATTCCGCCCGCCGCGACGCTGTCGGTCACGCCGTACGGTGAGTGGCCATCGCCGATCACCGCTGAATCCCTCGTCAGCGGGGCGCTCGGCATTGCCGAGTGCTGTGTCGATCCTCAGCCCGACGGCACCGACGACATCTGGTGGTCCGAGTCACGCCCCGACGAGGGGGGCCGCACGGCCCTGATGCGTCAGCGAGATGGGATCACGGCCGAGATCACGCCACCCGACGCCTATGTGCGCACGCTCGTGCATGAGTACGGCGGCGGTTCCTGGTGGGTGCACGCTGGCGTCGCCTTTTATGTCGACGTCAGCGATCAGCGGCTTCGTCGTCTCGTGCCGGGGGAGGAGCCGACGCTCCTCACGCCCGAGCCAGCGACGCGACGTGGCCTTCGCTTCGCCGATCTCCGGGTCGACCCTTCCGGTCGTTTCGTGGTTGCCGTCCGTGAGCTTCATCACCCCAACCGCGAACCTACGAACGATCTCGTCGCGATCGCCACCGATGGGTCGATGGAGATCTCCGAACTGTGGAGCGGCAGCGACTTCGTGTCGTCGCCACGGCTGTCACCCGACGGCACCCGTCTCGTTTGGGTCGCCTGGGATCATCCGAACATGCCGTGGGACGCCTCCCGCTTGCTCGTCGCGCCCTTTGCCGACGGCACCCTCGGCGAGGTCGAGCTTGAGCTCGGCAATGGTGTCGAAGCTTGGGTCGAACCCGGCTGGGGTCCCGACGGCGCGCTCTACGCCTGCAGCGATCGGCACGAGTGGTGGAATCTCGGTTTGGTATCGGCCGACGTCGAGTTCGATCCGGTGGTCGCCGGCCCGTTCGAGATCCCGACCCCGAGCTGGGTGTTCGGCATGCAGCGCTGGGCGATCACGCCCGAGCACACGGTCGCCGCCGTCGGGTTGCCGACCGGCGACGAGTTGGTGATCGACGGCCGCACCGTCTCGATGCCTGATGCCACCGTCTCCTCGATGCAACCGGCCGCCGACGGCGTCGTCTATGTGGGCGCCGGTTATGGCCACGAATCGCAGGTCGTCAAGGTCGTGCTCGACGGCCCGAAGGTTACCCGCAAGGTTGTGCACGCCGGACGCGAGCTGCCCGTCGGCATCGGCTACCTGATCGAGCCCGAGTCGATCACCTTCCCGACCGGGGATGGTGAGGCGGTGGCTCACGCCCTCTACTACCCGCCGACCAATCCTGATCACGTCGGCGTGGAGGGAACGGAGCCACCGCTGCTGGTTCTCGCCCACGGCGGCCCGACCGCCCAGGCCCGCCGTCAACTTCAGCTTGGCATTCTCTACTGGACCAGCAGGGGAATCGCTGTCGTCGACGTCGACTACCGCGGCTCCACCGGGTACGGCCGTGTGTACCGCCGGGCGCTGAACGGCTCCTGGGGTGTCGCCGACGTGGAGGACTGTGTCGCCGCCGCTCGTTACCTCGCCGAGCGAGGCGACGTCGATCCCGAGCGCCTCATGATTCGCGGTGGTTCCGCCGGCGGGTTCACTGTGCTGTCCGCACTAGCGTTCCACGACGTCTTCGCTGTCGGGGCCTCCCGGTACGGCGTCGCCGACCTCGAGGCGCTCGCGACCGACACCCACAAGTTCGAGTCTCGCTACCTTGACACCCTCGTCGGCCCCTGGCCTGGGGCGAAGGCGATCTACGACGAGCGGTCGCCGGTCAACCATGTCGAGAAGTTCTCTGCGCCGATGATCGTGCTGCAGGGCGACGAGGACGCCATCGTCCCGCCGAACCAGAGTGAGATGATCGTGGCGGCGCTCGAACAGCAGGGCATCCCGGTCAGCTACCTGCTCTTCGAGGGAGAACAGCACGGGTTCCGGAAGGCGGAGAACGTGATCACCGCTCTGGAAGCCGAACTCGTGTTCTTCGGAGAAATGCTGGGCTTTATGCCCGCCGGCAACGTTCCGGCCATCGACATTCGTCGGTGACTCGCCGGGCCCTGGCTGAAGCCGTCACAGAGTGTTCACACGAAATTCGGAGGCTGGCCGACGGCCAACCGCCAAGATGAGCAGGTGAATCGCGTACTTGTCGCTGAAAAAATCGCCGATCCCGGCCTGGACGCCCTGCGGGCAGCCGGCCACGAGGTGGATGTCCGCACCGGACTCTCGCCCGAGGAACTGCGAGAGGCCATCGCTGGAGCGTCGGGCCTCATCGTGCGCTCTGCCACGCAGGTCGACGCCGACCTGATCGCTGCGGCAGGGGCATCGCTGGCTGTCGTCGGCCGCGCCGGTGTCGGCCTCGACAACGTCGACACGGCCGCCGCCACCGCCAACGGCGTCATGGTGGTCAATGCCCCCGAGTCGAACATCACCTCAGCCGCAGAGCACACGATGGCACTCCTGCTGGCGCAGGCCCGCAACGTGCCGCAGGCGCACAGCGCCCTGGTCGACGGCCGTTGGGAACGCTCGAAGTGGGAAGGCATCGAACTCGAAGACAAGATGCTTGGCGTGGTCGGCTTCGGTCGCATCGGTCGCCTCGTCGCCCATCGCGCTGCTGCATTCGGCATGAAGATCGTTGCCCACGATCCGTTCGTCCCAGCCGAAGTTGCGAAACACCTCGACGTTGAGTTTGCCGAACTCGACGACCTCATGGCGAGAGCCGACTTTCTCACCCTCCACGTTGCGAAGACGCGAGACACCATCGGGCTGATCAACAAGGACCGTCTTGGACTTGCAAAGCCACATCTCCGGATCGTCAACGTCGCCCGCGGCGGCATCATCGACGAACTCGCGCTCGCCGAGGCGGTCGCCTCCGGTCAGATCGCCGGTGCTGCCATCGACGTGTTTGAAGACGAACCCACCACCGAGTCCCCCCTCATCGGTGTACCCAGCATCATCACGACCCCTCACCTCGGTGCCTCGACCCGCGAAGCCCAGGATCGGGCCGGTGAGACGATCGCCGAACAGGTCATCAAGGCCCTCGCTGGCGACTTCGTCCCCTTCGCCGTCAACGTCGAAGCCGGCGCCGCCAGCGGTGCGCTTCGGGATCACCTGCCGTTGTGCGAGCAACTCGGCTCGATGTTCGCTGGCCTCGCAGAGGGTCTGCCGGCGATGATCGACCTCGAACTTCAGGGTGAGATCGGTGAGTCAGATCCGTCGCTGGCGAAGCTCTCGTTCCTCAAGGGCCTGCTCGGCAACATCGGCGGCGATCCCGTCAGTTACGTCAACGCCGCACGCCTTGCCGAACAGCGCAGCCTCGACGTCCGAGTGATCACCACGCCCGGCGAGAAGGGCCGCAGCAACCTGATCCGGGTTACCGGTGATGTCCACTCGCTCGCCGGCTCGCTCTCACCGATCGACGGCAACCCCAGACTCAACGAGGTCGACGGTCACCGACTCGACATTCGCCCCTCTGACGACATGTTGATCGTGCGCAACCACGACATCCCCGGCATGGTTGGGATCGTCGGCACGATGGTCGGCGACGCCGGCGTCAACATCTCCAATATGTACTTCGGTGAAGACGCCGACGGGGTCGCAGCGATGATGGTCATCTCGACCGATGGCCTCGTACCCAACAAAGTGCAGCAGGCGATCCGAGCCATCGATGGCATCCAGAGCATCCGCGCCATCCGCCTCGGCTAGCGCTTCGCCTTGCGGTAGCCGTCGGCTTCGGCGGTCGCCTCGTCGCAGTAGCAACGCTCTGCGTTGATGCGCCCGTAAGACACGCCACCGGGCACGTGGAAGATCTTGCTCTGCGTGTTGCCCTTGACCGGGTGTGAACCCGGGCAGCCGCCATCGGCATCGGGCTCGACCCAGCCAGGATGCTCGGTGGAGGTCCCGGTATCGACGAACTGCACCGGGCCCGACCGAGACGGAGTCGACGCCTCCTCGACGAGTGGTTCCCAACTGGCCACACCCGTGGTCGTTGGCGTTGGCTGACGACGCGCTGAGCGAACGAGACCGACGATCAGCGAGGCGAGTGCGCCGAGTGCGGTGAGGCGGAGAAGGGATCCCGGCATGGCCCCGACGGTAGCCGAGGTCGGGTCGGCAGCCGACCCGACTTGAGGAACCGCAGCGTTCGTCCCGGTGGAGTCAGCCGATCTGGACTCGGCCGATGCGCTCGAACGAACCGAGGTCGTTGACCTGGAGCGTTGCCGGTGTCTCGGGGGAGTTCCAGCCCCATTCAGAGCTCAGGGACCAGAGTTCGTCTCCGTCGATCACCATCGTGCGGCTGATGACCGGAGCCGTATTGCCGTTGTCCCAGCAGTAGCCGAGGGTTGCGTCGTCAGGAATGGCGACGCCGATCTGCTCGGCCTCGTCAAGCATCCAGGGCTCCTCGTAACACCGGAAGCCCGAGACCGAGAGGGGCTCGCCCGGCTCGCAGAGAATGATGCGGCTGAAGCCGTCGGTGACGATCCACTCGAGTTCGGTCTCGAACGAGGCATCATCGCCGTTCGAAGGCAGATCATTGGAGGTGAGCACATCGCACTTCGTGCGGCCACGCTCGTCGTCCTCATCGATGTGATCGATACGGCCAACTTCTTCGATCGTGGTGCCATCAACCTTCAACACGACGGCACCGGCCCAGTTCTCGCCGTTGTTCCAGACATTGACTGGAATCACGGCGAGCTGTCCAGGAGCCCACCACAGGAAGCTGCGGTGCTCCCACCCGATGTCGTTCCAGCCACCCGGGGCGGACCAGACGGCGACTTCCTGGGGATCGGCGGGGTCGCTCACGTCGAAGATGGAAACCTTCGAACCGGTGACCCGGCCGTCGAGGTCAGCATCGGAACCGACCCCGAGCACCTGGCCGTCACCGATCGGGTGGAGGTAGCTGGAGAAGCCGGGAATCTTGAGTTCGCCGACGACGCGCGGGTTCTCGGGATCTCGGAGATCGAGGGTGTAGAAGGGGTCGATCTGGCGGAAGGTGACGACATAGCCGACGTCGCCGACGAAGCGAACCGACTGGACAGTCTCGCCGTCGCCCATGTTGCCGACGCTGCCGACCTCGGTCAGTTCGCCGTCGGTCTGGCGGAGAACCCGGACAAACGACTCGGAGCTCCCGTCCCAGGTGTCGCCGCTCGTGGTGACGACCCGGAGGTGGCCCGCGTGTTCGCTGAGCGAGAACTGATTGTGCAGATCGCCGGGCACGGAACCCGAGGCGGTGTAGGCAGCGCCGGTGTCGCTCAGAGCGAAGCGATGGATCGAGGTGTGGCGGGCAGTCCAGGCCTTCTCCCACGCGTCCGCGTCGTCTTCGAGGATGGCGATGTCGGGCCACGTCTGGGTGGCGACGAAGACCGAGTCGGTCGAGGCGTAGACGGTGTTGCCGGGGGCGAGGACACTGGTCGTCTCGGTGGCGTCGATCTCACCGGTTACCGGGACACTCACGACCGAGAGCACACCGAAGCCGGCGAACTCGGTGGGTGCGTGAACCGACGAGCAGTCCGGGAAGATGCCCTGGCTCACGATATCGCCCGAGTCGCTGACGGTGCCCCAAGCAGGGAGCCAGGTGTCGAGGTCGGAGTTGCGAACAGCGGCCCGGTTGGCCTCGGTGGCGATGTCCTCACCGGCCGGGCCGGCCGGATACACGAAGGGGAAGTTCTGCTGCGGGTTGCTGCGGATCACGACCCGGGCGACGCCATCGACTGAGCGGGCCGACACATAGTCGCCTTCGATGACGATCGACTCGATCAACCCGGCGTCGGCGCCGGCCACGGAGATGCGGGCGAGACGAACGATGCTCGTGCCATACCAGGACTCCTCGATATCCGTGCCTTCGTCCGCCTCAGTGGCGAAGCCGCGATCGAGCCAGGTGGAACCGATGACGAGGACCTCGTCGCCGGCCAGGAACATTTCGGCCTGGTACGCCTGCGGGAGTTCGATCGAGGAGAGCTCGGAGCGCGTCTCGGCGTCGATCACGGTGAGATGGTTGGCGGCGAGCACATAGACCCGTTCACCGTCGGTCTTGACGATGTCGGCCTCGTCGACACCGAGTTCTTGCACGTTGGTGCCGGAGAAGTCGACGCCCTCGGTCGGGCCGGCCGAGTCGTCGCCATCGAACGCGACGCTCCCGGCGCTCTCCTCGGCGGTGGCGAAGTAGGCCGTATCGGCAGCTATGTCATCGACTCTCATCTCCTCGACCTCGATGCCGCGACCTAAGCTTGGCACGCCGTACCAGCCGCCGGAATCGAAGCCGTAGGGGCCGACCCGCTCGGCCGCCTCGGTGCGAAGGTGCGTGAGCAGAGTGTCGCAGTCGCCGAAGCCGGAGAGGCCAGAGGTCAAGACGAGCTCGTCGCTGTCGATGTCGACAACGACCTCACCGTCGTCGTTGCGCTGGACCGACGCATCGGGGTCGGTGTCGCCAGCGTTCGAGGCACCATCGTCGCTGCAGGCGGTGGCCAGCAGGGTGCAGCTGAGGAAGAGAAACAGAAGTCTGCGCACGATCATCTCCGGTTCGCAGGGGTGTTGGTGCCGTTTTGACGCACCGATCGACGGGATGGTTCCCGAATGATGACATTTTCTCAGATTTCCGCTCGTTCGAGCGTGCGGGGCGCCAGCGCTCGGGGCCGAAGGGGGAGCGCACGGATGGTGTCCTTGACACTTCGATACTAAAGTGTCAGATGTCTCTGACACGTTCCGTAGTAGGTGTCAGGAGACTTCCATGTCCGATCGCTTGTCCGTTCACGGCCGCACCGTCTGCATCACCGGATCGTCGAGCGGTATGGGCCGCGCGCTCGCGGAACACCTTGGAGCGCTTGGCGCGACTGTCTACCTCATGGGCCGCAATGCCGAGCCCATGGAGGAGTCCAAGGCACGTATCGAGGCAGCGGGCGGCAAGGCCGACCTGGCGACCTTCGATGTCACCGACACTTCTGCCTTGCAGGCCTGGATCCAACGGGCGGTCGTCGAGACGGGTCGTCTCGACGTGATGATCAACAACACCGGCTTCGGTGATTTCGGCACATCGTTCCTCGGAGGCAATCCCGACATCTGGAAGGGCATGCTCGACGTGAACGTCCTCGCCCTCGCCGTCGGCAGCCAGGCCGCAGTCGCCGCAATGCGAGCCACCGAGTCGCAGGGCAACATCATCAACATCAGTTCGGTCGCGGCGATTCGGCGCGATTCCGGGATGTACGAGGCCACCAAGCACGCGGTCAACTGCATCAACGCAAGCCTGCGAAGTGAACTCGAGGACGACACGATCCGTGTCACGTCGATCATGCCCGGCATCTTCGCCACCAACTTCAGCCGCAACGTCGGCGACGACATGATGGGCATGATCGCGGGCATGGCCGGTGTCGAGAACGTCGAGCGCGACGACGAAGGCCGTGTGTCGCGTGAGATACTCGCTCAGCTTGCGGCGAACATGTCGACGACCTTCGGGGATGTCGAGGACATCGCTCGCACGGTCGAGTTCGTGATCCCGCAGCCCATCCACCTCAACATCGAGGAACTTGTGATCCGGCCAGCGAAGAGCTTCATCTGACCGAGTTGCCGGCTGGCTGACGGGCTTCAGGCCTGAGCTGGCATCCAGGGCTTGCGGGTGGTCTCGTACTCATCGATGTCAGTGGCGAGCCGCAAGGTGAGTCCAATGTCATCGAGCCCCTTGAGGAAGCGTTCTTGGATCGCCTCGCTCAGCGGGAAGGTCGTCTCCAGCCCGACGGCCGGCGCCTCGACGGTGAGCCGCTCGACGTCGATCGTGATCTCCAGCGTCGGATCGGCCTCGACAGCTCGTATCAACTGTTCATTGACCTCGTCGGAAACCGTCACTGGCACGAGACCGTTCTTGGTGCAGTTGTTGCGGAAGATGTCGGCGAACCGCGGCGAGATGACGGCATCGAAGCCGTACTGCTGAATCGCCCACACGGCATGTTCACGGCTCGAACCGGTTCCGAAGTTCAGGCCACCGATGAGGATGTTGGCGCCGGAGTACTGCTCCTGATTGAGCACGAAGTCTCGGTCGTCTCGCCACTCCGAGAAGAGGCCCTTTTCGAAGCCGGTGCGCTCGACGCGCTTGAGCCAGTCGGACGGGATGATCTGATCGGTGTCGACGTCGGTGCGGTCGAGCGGCACGGCGGTGCCTTGAACGATGCGGACGGCTTTCATTTTGGTGCTCCCGGCATGGTGCGTTCGTTGTCGTGTTCTCGTGTTCAGGCCAAATCTTCGGGCGACGCGAAGTGCCCGGCGATGGCGGTGGCGGTGGCGATGGCGGGGGAGACGAGGTGGGTGCGGCCTCCTCGGCCCTGACGTCCTTCGAAGTTGCGGTTGCTGGTGCTGGCGCAACGCTCGCCTGGCTGGAGCTTGTCGGGATTCATGGCGAGACACATCGAGCACCCCGGCTCCCGCCAGTCAAAGCCGGCTTCGCGGAAGATCTCCGGCAGGCCCTCGGCCTCGGCCTGTTGCTTGACCAGGCCGGAGCCGGGCACGACAAGGGTGCGCATGCCGTCAGCGACCTTGCGGCCCTTGGCGACGGCGGCCGCCGCTCGCAGGTCTTCGATGCGGCTGTTCGTGCAGCTGCCGATGAAGACAGTGTCGACCTTGATGTCCTTGATCGGGGTCCCGGCCTCAAAATCCATGTAGTCGAGAGCACGAGCGGCGGTGTTGGCGAGGTTCGGGTCGTCGAAGTCGTCGGGGCCGGGGATCACGCCGTCGATCGGCATGACCTGTGCCGGGTTGGTTCCCCAGCTGACCTGCGGCGCGATGTCGGCCGCATCGATGATCACCTCTTCGTCGAAGACGGCGCCTTCGTCGGTGGCGAGCGTTTTCCAGTCCTCGATGGCGGCCTCGAGTTCGGCGCCAACGGGCGAGTTGGGGCGGCCCGCCACGTACTCAAAGGTGGTCTCGTCCGGGGCGATGAGGCCGGCTTTGGCGCCACCTTCGATCGACATGTTGCAGACCGTCATGCGGCCTTCCATCGACATATTCTCGAACACGTTGCCGCGGTACTCGACGATCTTGCCGATGCCGCCGCCGGTACCGATCACGCCGATGACGTGAAGAATCACATCCTTCGGGGTGACCCCTGCCTGCAGTTCGCCGTTGACGGTGATCGCCATCGTGCCGGGTCGGGCCTGGGGAAGCGTCTGGGTGGCGAGCACGTGCTCAACCTCGCTGGTGCCGATGCCGAAGGCGATCGATCCGAAGGCGCCGTGGGTGGCCGTGTGAGAGTCGCCGCACACGATGGTCATACCCGGCTGCGTGAGGCCCTGCTCGGGGCCCATGACGTGCACGATCCCGTTGTTCTCGTGGCCCATTGGGTAGTGGACGATGCCGAATTCTTGGGTGTTGACGCGGAGCGTCTCGATCTGTGTGGCACTGATCTCATCGGCGATCGGCTTGTCCTGATCCTCTGTCGGTGTGTTGTGGTCTTCGGTGGCCACGGTGAGATCGGGGCGGCGGACCGGTCGACCATTCATGCGAAGACCGTCGAAGGCCTGCGGCGAGGTGACCTCATGGATGAGGTGGAGGTCGATGTAGAGCAGGTCGGGGGCGCCGCCCACGCCGGGTGTGACGAGGTGGCGGTCCCAGATCTTCTGGCTCAGGGTGCGGGGTTGCGACATAGTGATCACCAAGTTGGTATCTCACATCGTGAGAAGTACGTTTTGCAATGTGGAATTCAGTGTAAGCGGTGTTGGCGTCATCGACAAAGCCGCCTTGGTCCTCGGTGCGGTCGAGGACGGCGGTGCGTCGCTCAACGAACTCGTCGAGCGCACCGGCCTGAGTCGGGCCACCGCCCACCGCCTCGCCTCGGCACTCGAAGTCCACGGCCTGCTGCGCCGAAATCACGACGCCCGGTTCGCACTCGGCCCCCGCCTCGTCACGCTCGGTGAGATCGCTGCCGCAGGGTGGCCTCTCGCTGAGGCCGCTCGCCCCGCCCTCTCAGCACTCCGTGACACCACTGGTGAATCCGCGCAGCTTTTCGTGCGGCAAGGTGATGCCCGCGTCTGTCTCGCCTCTCTGGAGTCACCCCACGGATTGCGCACGATCGTTGCCGCCGGCGCGATCCTGCCGCTCGAGCAGGGCTCGGGTGGCCGGGTCTTGCTTGGCACCGATGATGGGGCGTGGGTCGCCACGGTCGAAGAACGTGAGGCGGGTGTTGCTTCGGTGAGTGCACCGGTGCACGACCGGCACAGGACGGTTGTCGCAGCGGTCTCGGTGAGCGGGCCCATTGAGCGGCTCACTCGCGACCCCGGGTCGGCCTTTGGTCCCGCCGTCGTCGAGGCGGCCCGTCGGGTTGCCCAGGAGGCAGGTTTGCGATGAGCGAACGGCCGAGCCCCGACGCAGAACCCGCCGCCACTGAAGCGGAGGTCAGCCCCTTCTCGCTCTGGTTCCTGCGCGGTGTTCTCGTCGTTGCCGCGGCGGTCGTGCTTGCGTTCGCCGTCCAAGCGATCGTCAGCCTGCTCGATGACGACATGCGTGCTGACCTGCCCACCACCATGACCCCGACGGACTTGGGCATCGACGAAGCCGCCGGTCCGGTCGAGGCAGGAGCATCGGAGACCTCCACTGATGAGCAGGCAGAGCTCGACGCGTTTGTCGACGAAGCGATTGCGTTCATCGAGGAGACCCGCCGGCGCGACTTCCTTGAACGCCCGGAGGTTGAACTGGTCGACGTCGACACGATGACCCGCATCGTGCTCGACGATCTCGAGTCCGAGTTGGCCGGCGATCCCGAGGGGTCAGCGGCGAGTCTCGCTTTTGCTCGGTCGGTCGGCTTCTTCGGCCCGGACGACGAGTTTCTCGACGTGTACGAGGTGTTCGTGTCCGAGGGCGTGCTCGGCGTGTACTTCCCCTCCTCTGACCGTCTGCTCGTCCGCTCGAACGGCGAACTCACGCTGTCGGCCAAGGCCACGGTCGTCCATGAACTCGTCCACGCCTTCGATGATCAGCACTTCGGCCTCGACCGGCCCGAACTCAGCGCCGACGGCGATGGCGCCTGGGCGTTCACCGCCGCAGTCGAGGGCAGCGCCACCGTGATCGAGGATCTCTGGCGCGACTCACTCTCGGCTGCTGATCAGGCCGAACTCGCTGCTGAGGAAGCCGCCTTTGAGGTCGGTGACATCTTCTCGCTCGACTTCGGCTTTCTGCTGTACCAGACCGCCGTCTACGACTACGGCAACACCTGGCTCAACCGGCGCATCGCCGAAGAGGGGATCTTCGCAGTCGACGATGCTGTCGCGAATCCGCCTGTCAGCAGCGAGGCGGTGATCGAGGCACCGGGGACCGTCGATATCGCGATCATCGACGTGTCGTTTCCACATGTCGACGGCGAGGTTCTGTGGCAGGGGAGCGGCGGCCAGGCGCTGATCGAAGCGATCACGTCTCTGGTCGGTGGCACACCCGACACGGCGTCGGGCTGGGGCGGCGACGCACTCTCCGTCTATCGCGATTCCGACGGTCGCGAGTGCCTGCGATGGGACATCGTTATGGACACCCCGCGCGATCTCGACGAACTCGACGAAGGGATCGCTGGGTGGGTCGCCGAGGCCGCCGCCGACGGGAAGATCATCGGTGATCGGCTCCGAATCGATCGCTGTGCCTGAGGCACCGCCTAGCGACTCGCGACGAATCGAAGCAGCGCAGCTCGATCCTCAGCGCTGAGCGCTATGAAGGCGTCGGTGACGTGCTGGGCCTCGCCGCCGTGCCACAGGATTGCCTCTTCGATCGAGCGGGCCCGGCCGTCGTGTAGCAGCGACACGTGGCCGTTGACGGTGTCGAGCAGGCCGATGCCCCACAGCGGTGCAGTTCGCCACTCGCTACCCGACGCGCCGTAGACGCTCCGGCCGTCGTCGAGACCTGGTCCCATGTCGTGGAGCAGCAGGTCGGTGAAGGGGATGAGCAACAGGTTGTCGAGTTCGGCGTACTGGGTTGTGCCGGTGCGTTGTGTCGGTGTGTGACAGTCGGCGCAGCCGATTGCGGTGAAGAGGTTGGCACCGCGGATGACCTCGGGATCATCGACGTCGCGTCCGGCGGGAATCGCGAGGGCCTCGACGTAGAACGCGAGATCGGCGAGCTCTTCGTCGGACAGCTCGATCGCGCCGTTGACCGGGATGAGTGAGGTGCCGACTCCGATGTCCTCGGCAAGGGCATTGGCCGACTGGTGGACGAGATCGGCCGCATCGGCCTTCCAGCCGTGGCGGCCGATGCGGCCGTCGTTGACATAGTTGACCGCGCCGGAGATGCCGTCGCCGTCGGCATCATTGGGATCGGCCGCGGCCACGATGTCCTCCGCCGGTACGTACTCGAGCAGGCCTGGTCCCGCCACCTGCGGTGGGATGCGGAGTGAGAGTTGTGCGTCGGCGGGAACGTTACCGGCGAGACCGAGGGCTGAGACGATGGGTTGACGGAGCTCGTAGGGCGTGCCGTCGGGGTAGTTTCCGTCAACCGTCTCCCACGTCACGTTGATCCGGGCTTCGGGTTGGCTGCCGTCGACGGTGAAGGTTTGCAGGCGGGTGCCGAAGCCGGGTAGGTCGAACGGCGCCTCGTCATCGGTGGCGCCCGGAGCGGACACGTGCACGACCGGGCCGATACCCACCGTGCCGTTCTCGACTGCGAACTGTTGGCGGCCGTTGTTGACGTGGCACGACGTGCAACTGTTGGCGTTGAAGTCGGGGCCGAGTCCCATA
>PBTQ01000064.1 GCA_002729125.1 Acidimicrobiaceae bacterium
AGGATCAGGATCAGGATCAGGATCAGGATCAGGATCAGGATCAGGATCAGGATCAGGATCAGGATCAGGATCAGGATCAGGATCAGGATCAGTCTGCGTTATGACTGGGTCGCCAAAGCACGGCGCCCACCCGGGAAGACCACGGTGGCTCTCGATGCCGTAGGCGAAACCAACCGGCTCGCCGGCCGCATCGACGGGGGTCCAAAGGCCATCGATAAAGCGCCACAGCGTCCCGTTCGGGCCTTCCCAGAGCGTCAGATTGTCGCCGGTTTCGGTCCAGCCCCACAACGACGTATCGCAATGGCAATCTTCGTCGTAACCGGGAAGATCTTCGGTCGGGACCTGGTACTCGGTGTTGGCAGCACCGATGGGCCGATCTTGAGGAACCCAACCACCCTCGGAGTAGGGGTACCAGATGTTGCCGGTCGGGTCTTGCCAGACGTACCCGCCATTCGGGCCCGTCGTCCAACCCCACGGCGGGCATTCGAAACAATCCGACGCCCAGCCAGGTAGATCGGTGTAATCCTTAATCACGATGTCGTCAGCCGGATCCGTCAGAAGCTGGCGCCAACCGCCATCGGCGGCTGACCACACCCAGACATTGCCATCCTGTTCGACCCAGGCCCATCCGGTGTAAAGGTCTGACTCGCCAAACATCCAACCCCAGGAATCATCCTCCGGGCACGGCGGGAAGCATTCATCGAAGTCGTAACGCTCTTCGTAGGGGTAGGTAGCCGAGCTATCGATCTCTTCGATCTCGCGATCGCCCGGCGTGATGATGATGTACGTCGTGATGCGCTGCTCGCCCTCAGCTTCCGCCACATCGTCCGGCGTGCGATAGGTCCCATCGCGGTCTTCGTAGGAGGAGGAACCCGACGAATCCTCGGGACATGGATAACACTCTTCGCGATAGCCGGGTACCAGCGTCTCGTCCTCGTAGGTCGCTTCGCTGCCGTCGGTCGCTACCCAAGTTCGTGACTCTTCGTACCAGCGGTACACCCCCTCTTCGGTTTCGAGGGTCCAGCCGCCGTCGCTCTCCTGAAAGCCGTAGGGCGGGGTTGGGGGACATTCGGGAACCGTGGTCGTCGGCACATCCGGAATCGTGGTCGTCGGTGGTTCCTCCCCGGGTGTGTCCGGCGGAATCAATGGGTTCCCGCAGGCACAACGTGCTCGTGGAATACCGTCTTCATCCACCAGCACAGCGGTGCCAGCTTCGAGAACCGCCTGGAACGGCGTCGCCTGTCCGTTCCGGTACCCGTGGTTGGTGACCAAGGTGTTTTCCAGCAGAATTGCAGGTTGCAGGCTCCGCAGGTAGTCCTCGAGTTCGGCCACGGTCAGTCCCTGCACCTCGGCCCACGCGCGAGCCATGTCCGGGTTTTCCTGCAGGAATTGGATCAATCGGTCAACGTCGCAGACGTTTTCGTTTGTGCCGCCATAGAGGCCTGGGCCGGCGACAACGACCCCACTCCGGAGCCCCTCGTCTTCGACGTCAACGAGAACGTTGGCGACAGAGCGGGTAAACGGGTCGGGTCCGGGCGCGTCAGCCGGCTGGAAGAGGAAGTCCTCTCGGGGCGACAGAACGGTCACATCATCTTCACCGCCATCATCACTGTCTGACAGTGCTCGCCAAGCGAACAGACCGCCGATGATCGCAACGAGTAGAACACCAATAACAACGCTGACGGCTCGCGGGGAGCCTCCCGATGACAGCGGAGCAGGCGAAGGTTGGGCAGCCGAGTCGGGCGTCAGATCACTCATAGATCGGACGTTAGTTGCGATAGCTCAGCCATTTCTGTAGGCGGCTTCCGGCTACGTCAAAACGTCGGCGATCGCAAGGACGGTGATCTCGTCGTGGGTGAAACCGAGCAGATCCTTCAGAATCTGCTCGTTGTGCTCGCCGATCGTCGGCCCGGCTCGCCATGGCGCATGGGGCGTCGCCGAGAAGTGGCTGACCGGCCCATCGAAGCGAGACTCGATCGCCCGATGCTCAAGCGACGTGAAAAATCTGCGGTGCGTGAGCTGTGGATCGCAGATGAGGTCCGTGGCTCTCAGCGAAACGTAGGCAGGACAACCGGCGGCGAGCAGGGCGGACTGGGTGTCGAACGGGTCTTGATCGGCGAGCCACTCAGCAAACTCCGCCTCGATCTCGGCGCGCGCGGCGAGCCGGGCCGCTCGGTCGAAATGGTCGAACGCCTGCATCGGCTCGGCGACCGAAACGAGACCGGCCCAGTGCGCGTCGGAAATCACCGACACGACGAGGTACCGCTCACTCCCGGCAGCGCGGAATACGCCGCTCGGCGCACCGGCCTCCGCTGCCGTGCCCGGCCGTTTGAGCAGGTTGCCCGTGGCGGCGTGCTCGCTGACCAACGGACCGAGATGGTGCACCCCCGCCTCGTTCTGCGAGACGTCGATGTACTGCCCGACACCAACCCGGTCGCGGTGGCGCAACGCTGCGACGAGGGCAGCGAGCGCGAAACGAGGCGACACGAAGTCGGTATAGGCCCCCCATGGGGCGATCGGCGAACGATCCGGCCAGCCGGTGACGTCGACGTAGCCGGCCATGGCCCCACCCTGCAGACCGAAGCCGATCATCGTCGCCTCGGGTCCAGTCTGGCCTCGCATCGAGGTCGACAGCATCACCGCCCGAGGGTTCCGAGCGTGGACCTGCTCCCATCCGAAGCCGTGGCGGGCGGCCATGCCGGGCCGGAAGTTCTCGACGACGACATCGGCCCAATCGATCAGCCGATCGATCACGGCCCGGGCTTCGGGCTTGGCGAAATTGCAGGCCAGGCCGAGCTTGCTCTGGTTGGCGTTCGCAGCGGGTAGGCCTGTCTCCGGCGTGAACTGATCGCCGAAGTACGGCGGCAGCCATCGCATCGTGTCGACGCGGGTCATCGTCTCGGCATGCACGACAGTCGCGCCGTGGTTGGCGAGCTCGCGCGTGATGAGCGGGCCGGCAGCCATCCACGTGAGGTCGACGACCTTGAGTCCGGTGAAAACGCCCGACCGAGATTCGGTGCGGATCGGCTCGGGCGCCGGCGGCACCGGCTCCGGGATCGACTCGAGCAGCACTTGGTCGGCGCCTAGGACAGGCGCACCGCCCTCGTAGACAATCGGCGTTTCGCTGAGCACGGCAAACGGACCGGGCAGCGGAAGTCCGTCCACGTCGACCCAGAAGTCACGGGCGAGCAACTGTGGATCGGCAAGGAGATCCTTGGCATTGTTCGCCGGCGCAATCAGCAGCTTGTCGGTGACCGAGCGGGCATGGATCTCGGCCTTGGTCTTCGTCTTCAGGAAATCGAGCACGGCGCGCATGGCCCGAGCGCCCATCTCGACGGACAACTCCCCCGCCTTCATCTCGTCGATCCAGGGTTCCCAATCACGACCGCGGAGATCCTCATCGAGTACGCCCTCGTCCTCGAGCCACCGAAGGGCCGCAGCGAACGCGGCATTGCCCTGCGCCCCCAGCACGAAGGTCATCACGACGAACCCGTCGGCACACGGCTCGACGACTGGGTTTCGTACTCCGGGCACGACCTCGCCACCACGATCGGAGGGTCCGTCGGCGCGATCGTCACCCGAGAAGGTCGGGTTGCGGTCAACGGCGGCGTAGCTCGCCGTCCACAGCAGGGTTCCGACTACGGCGGCCTGCATGGAGGTGTCGAGGTGTTGACCGAAACCGGATCGCTCGCGCTCGTAGATCGCGGTGATGGCATCGGCGGCCGCCTGGACGGCACCGTGATTGGCCGTCTCCGGGAACCCGATCGGCAACGGCGGGCGATCACGATCACCCTGATGGTTCAAGAATCCGCCTGCAGCCGACAGCGTCATGTCTGTCGCCGGAGCGTCGGCCAGCGGGCCGGTGGCACCGAAAGGGGTGATGCTGACGTGCACCAGCCGGGGGTATGCGTCGGCGACAGCAGCGACGTTGATGCCCCAGGCAATCCGCTCGGCGGATGTCGCCGTCTCGAGCAGGATGTCGGCACTCGCCAGCAGACGGTGCAGCGCAGCGATGCCGTCCGCTGTCTGAAGATCGAGCACGACACTGCGCTTGCCGCGGCCCCACACCCGCCAGTGAAAGCTCGTGCGGTCGGTGTCGCTCGCACCCCGGTGTCGCGATGCACACCCGGACGGTGGTTCGACCTTGATCACCTCGGCACCGAGATCAGCGAGAACGCGGCCCGCCGCCTCACCGAAATCATCGGTTAAATCGATGACGCGAAGGTCGGAGAGCAGGGTGCTCATCAGCGCTGCGCCAGCACGTCGCGACCGGGACCCTCAAGTCGGTCTAGCCACACCGACCGGCCGCAGGCAGCAAGGATGATCGCTGCTGCCGGCCCGCGGACCTCGGGGCCGGTGCCGTAATGCCAGTCGATGTCGGTGGCGATCATCCGCACGTCACGCACCCGTTCGGCACATCCGATGAAGCGGGTGGCCTGGGGGACGCCGTCGGCGAGCCAACGGAGCCGGGCGTCATCGGTCCGCACATCCTGGCCCACGGCCAGGGCGATGTCGTGGTGATGGACGAAGGCGTCAATCGCCCCATCGGAGGCCTTGGTGGTCGGAGCGACCGCCTCCGAGACCGCCACCCGACGCAACGCCTCGAGGTGCTCGGCGATCGGTCGTTCGCCGACCTTGCGCGCATGGGTCGCCATGAAACGGTGGATGTCTCCCCGAGCCTTGAGCATCCCCACAATCGTGGTGGGAAGGCCCAGGGTGACGTTGAAGTTCACGTGAGCGACGACGTCGCGCACCCGCCAACCGACCGCCAACGAGGGCGTGTCCCAGTCGCTTGGATCGAGTTGCTCAACCGCCGCGAGCAGTAATGCCCGCTCGGCGAGCAGCTTCGCCTTGTCGTTGTCGGCCACGTGATCCCCTCCGGTGTCGGCGAGATGCTCGCATCGGATCCGGGTCGGCGCAACGACGCCCACTACGGTCGACATTGATGACGGACACGCCGGAACCCACGGGACGCTTCGCCTCCCTGGCGATCCCCGAGTTCCGTCGTCTCTGGTGGGGCGGCGTCTTCGTCTTCCTTGCCATGCAGACCCAGCAGATCGCCCGGAGCTGGCTGGCCTACGAACTCACCGGCACCAACACGGCACTCGGCGGTGTGCTGGTCGGCTTCGGTGTTGCCGGGCTGGTCGCGATCCCGACCGGGGGTGTTCTCGCCGACCGGTTCACGAAGCGCACCATTCTCGTGACCACCCAGTTGGTCAACACCGTCACGGCGGTGCTGATTGCGGTTGCCATCGAGACCGGCGTGATTGCGTACTGGATGATCGTTGCGGCTTCGGTCGTCGGCGGCTCCACGATCTCGATCCTTGCTCCGGCCCGGATGGCGCTGTCGGCTGAGATCGTCAGCCGGGAGGGGCTCACCAACGCAATCATGCTCGGTACGATGAGTGCCCAGGTCACCCGAGTGGTCGGGCCCGCAGCCGCCGGTGTGATGATCGGCATCGCAGTGATCGGTGTCGAAGGCGTGTACTGGGTGTCTGCGGTGCTTTCGCTGATCGCCGTCGGCCTCTCGGTCACCCTGCCCGAGGGCGCTCCTCGATTCGCCCGCGACTCCGGCCCGCTCGAAGACTTGAAGGAAGGCATCCGCTACACCCGATCCAAGCCCGAACTGGTCCGACTCCTGGTGATGTCGCTCGGTGTCGTGATGTTCGGCTTTGCTCACCAGGCCTTTCTGCCGACGGTCGTCGCTGACCTGTTCGACCGCAGCGCTGGCAGCCTCGGCTCGCTCACGACCGCCGCCGCTGTCGGTGCCGTGATCACCTCGGTGGCGTTGGCCAACACGCCAAGAGAACAGCTCCATCGTCGGCAGAACATGGCGGCGTACGTGTTCGGTGGGGCGATCATCTTGTTCGCTGTGATGCCGAACTTCGGACTCGCGCTCGGCGCTATGTTTGCCGTCGGCTGCGGCATGTCGGCCTTCCAGTCGCTCAACGGATCGCTGATCTTGTCGAGCGTCGACATGGAGTACCACGGGCGCATCCAGTCGCTCATCATGTTGAGCTTCTCAGCCTTCGGTCTGGCCGCCCTACCCTTCGGTGTCATCGCCGACCGGGTCGGGCTTCGTGAGACGATGGCGGGTATGGGGGTTGCCGTGATCCTCACCGCCGCCCACAGCACCTGGTGGCGACGACGCATCGTCGCCACCCGCATTCCCGATCCACTCGAGTCGCTCTGAGGAATCCCATGTCCGACCCGACGACGACAGCACCGAACAACGTCTTGATCCGCTGCTGGCAGGCCCTCTGGATCGACGGCGACACCAACACCGCGCTCGAGTGTCTATATGACCCCTATGTTCGTCACGGCGTCGACGGGCCGGCGACGATGAGCCCGGGGGCCTACGTCGCTCACGTCACCAAGATCACCAGCCACCTGCGCGGCACCTCGGTCGATGTCGACCACCTGCACGAGGTCGGCGACATGCTGCACACCCGCTTCACCATGCGAGGTGTCAACCTCACGACCGGCGACACGATCGCGATCGCCTGGATCGGCCACTACCGGCTCGTCGACGGAAAACTCGCCGAGTCATGGACGATGCGCCAGAGCGATTTCGCATGGTGACCGTCGAATTATGGGGCGCGCCGTGAAGGCCTTTCCGGTTCGACAACGTCGCCGTCGCGTCGAGAACGACCCGTGGCGTCGCGTTCGCATCGGGGTCAGCATGCTCTCGGGCGTCACCGTGATCGGGTTCACCGGCTATCTGCTGCTTGGTCTCGAAGCCTTCGACGCGATCTACATGACCGTCATCACGATCACGACGGTTGGCTTCTCCGAGATCGGTGCTCCCGAGGAGATCACGGCGGCCTACCAGACCTTCACGCTGCTGCTCGCGCTCTTCGGCGTCGGCACTGCGCTCTACACCCTTGGCGTCTCGTTCGAGGCACTTGTTGAGGGCTCCATCAACGACGGACTCCAAATCCGGAGAGGACTCCGCATGATCGACAAGAAGTCGAATCACATCATCGTCGTGGGCAACGGCCGCGTCGGACAGGCCATCGTCGACTACGTCGGCCGACACGGTGCCGAGGTCGTGCTGGTCGACCGCGAGCCACAACCCGACAGCGAATGGCCTGTCGTCATCGGTGAAGCCACCGAGGACGAGACCCTGCGCAACGCCGGCATCGAGCGGGCGGCCACCCTCATCGCAGCACTCGACTCCGATTCCGACAATGTGTACGTCACGCTTTCTGCTCGAGCGCTCAACCCGCCGCTCCATATCGTCGCCCGCACCGACCACCAGCACAACGAGGCCAAGTTCTTCCAGGCGGGCGCCGATCGGGTTGTCAATCCCTACGAGATCGGCGGCAGCCGCATGGGCGCCCTCGCTCTGCACCCGACGCTGGCTGAGTTCCTCGATGAAGTGCTGCATGACGACAGCCACGGCGTGACCGTCGATGAAATCGAGGTCCCGCCAACGTCGCCCGCGGTCGGGAAACCGCTTGGCGATCTCGTTGGGCCGGGCGGGCAGCCACTCGTCATCGCCCTGCGCGATGCCGACCACGGCTATGTCGCAAATCCGTCACCATCGACACCGGTACCCGCAGGAACGGTCCTCGTCGTGCTGGGATCGAACGCCGACGTTTCAGCGCTCGCCGGGCGAGTCTGAGGATCGCTGGACGATCGTTCAGCCGAGGCTTGCCATCCGACCGCCTCGCAGGATCAAACCAGGAGTCACAACATGCAGATCTCGCTCGAAGGCAAGCGTGCCTTCGTCACCGCCGGCGGCGACGGTATGGGCCGCACCACGGCGATCACGATGCACGAGCTCGGTGCCGAGGTGTTCACCTGCGACATTGACCCAAGCGGGCTGGACACCCTTCCTGACGGGATCACGACGTGGGAATGCGATGTCAGCGACTCGTCGGCACTCAACGCGATCTTTGACGAGATCCTTCCGGGCGGACTCGACATCATGATCAACAACGCCGGTATCAGCGGCCCTACCAAGCCGGTTGAGGACGTCACCGACGAGGAGTGGGATCACTGCATGAGCATCCGCATCGACGCGCAGTTCTACTGCGCTCGCCGCGTGGCCCCCGTCTTCAAGGCCCAGCAGAGCGGCGTCATCATCAACATGATCTCGGGTGCCGGCATCATGGGCTTCCCAAGCCGGTCCCCGTATGTCGCCGCCAAGTGGGCGGCCGCCGGCTTCACCGAGACACTCGCAATGGAGCTCGGACCCGACAACATTCGAGTCAACGGCATCGTTCCGGGAAGCGTAAACGGCGATCGCATGGAGCGCGTCATCGCCGCTCACGCCGGCGCCGAGGGCCTTGATCCTGAGGCCGTGCGGCACATGTACGCCATCGGCACGTCGATGCAGTGCTATGTCGATCCGCAGGAGATCAGCGATCTGATCATGTTTCTCGTATCGGACTACGGCCGCCACATCTCGGGCCAGATCATCGGCGTTGACGGCAACACCGAGACCCTTTACCCGCGCAGCTGAGTCCGTGACAGGCATAGAGCTCGACGAGCTTGATCGGGAGCGACTCGCTGGCGGACGACGACCAGCTCAATGCCTAGCCTCCGCCGCCTCCATCTCGATCCAACGTCAAGAGCTCGGCGCAAGGGTCGAACACTCGGGCCTGGTTTCGCTGGTTGACTGATGGAATGACCGGTATCGATGACAACGACTACCTGCGACGGATCCTGACCGCCAACGTCTACGACATTGCAGTCGAGACGCCGCTTGACAATGCCCCATCACTTTCGGCACGCACCGGCAACCGGGTCTTGCTCAAGCGCGAGGACCTCCAACCGGTCTTCTCGTTCAAGGTACGCGGTGCCTATAACAAGATGGCGAAACTCAGCCCGGAGCAGCGTGCCCGTGGAGTCATCTGCTCCTCAGCCGGCAACCACGCTCAAGGAGTTGCCCTCGCCGCAGCCGAACTCGGCTGCCGAGCAGTGATCGTCATGCCGGTCACCACGCCGACGCTCAAGGTCGACGCCGTTCGCGCCCGCGGAGCGGAGGTCGTTTTGCACGGCGAGTCCTACAGCGACGCCGAGACCGAGGCCCATCGCCTGATGGCCGAGCAGGGCCTCGAGTTTGTGCACCCGTTCGACGATCCCGACGTCATCGCCGGCCAGGGCACGATTGCGATGGAACTGCTCCGTCAGCACCCCGGCCCCATCGACGCCGTCTTCGTCGCCATCGGAGGCGGTGGGCTGATCTCGGGCATCGCCACCTACCTAAAGTCGCTCAGGCCTGAAATCCGGGTCATCGGCGTTCAGACCGAGGACTCAGACGCAATGGCCCGAAGTGTCGATGCGGGTAAGATCATCGAACTTGCCGACGTCGGACTATTCAGTGACGGCACCGCCGTGCGTCGGGTCGGTGACGAGACGTTCCGACTCGTGCAGCGCCACGTCGACGAGATCCTGAGGGTCAACACCGACGCCGCATGCGCGGCAATCAAGGACGTGTTCGGCGACACCCGGGCCATCCTCGAACCGGCTGGAGCGCTCGCCATCGCCGGCCTAAAGCACTACGCCGAGCAGACGGGCGCAACTGGGCAGACGTTTGTCGCGATCGCATGCGGGGCAAACATGAATTTCGACCGCCTCCGCTTCGTGTCGGAGCGCGCCGAGATCGGCGAGCGCCGGGAAGCCATCTTCGCCGTGACCATCCCGGAGGAACGCGGCTCTTTCCGCCGGTTCTGTGCCGAGATCGGTGACCGATCGGTGACGGAGTTCAACTACCGGATCAGCGACGCTGCGGAAGCCCACGTGTTCGTCGGCATCGAGACCCAGCACCGGAACGAAGCAGCCGAGATCGCCGATCAGCTGGAAAGGGCCGGCTTCACAACGCTCGATCTCACCGGTGATGAACTCGCCAAGGTTCACCTTCGCCACCTTGTCGGCGGCAAATCCCCGCTCGCCGGCGACGAGGTGCTGTACCGCTTCGAATTCCCCGAACGGCCGGGCGCACTCATGCGCTTCCTCGCCAACATGCGCCCCGACTGGAACATCTCGCTATTTCACTACCGCAATCACGGCGCCGACTACGGGCGAGTCCTCGTGGGCATGCAGGTACCTTCTGACGACCAGGCTGCGTTCGGCGAGTTTCTTGGCGAGTTGGGCTACCGCCACTGGGACGAAACCGTAAATCCCGCCTATCAGCTCTTCCTCGGCGGCTGAAGGCAACACGACACGGGGCACTTGTCCGGATCCGGTCGACGCCGCAGTGATCCCGGCGGTTCTGCGGTCGTTTGCAGGCCCGCAATCTCCCACCTTCAGCGATCTAGCCGGCGAAGACCGGGGTGCCGGGAGTTGGCGCAGCAGGAGGCGAAGCGGCCGGTGGTGCAACCACAACGCTGGGCGGCGGCGCGACCGTGGTGGTGGTGGTGGTGGTCGGCGCCGCTGTCGTGGTCGTGGTGGTCGGCGCCACTGTCGTGGTCGTGGTGGTCGTGACCTGCCATTGGGCGAATAAGGTGGCGGACCCCTCCATCGGCAGGGTGTACTCGTCCCCGGCGAGGCAGGGGAAACCAGAGCCGTCGACCTGGGGGTTCCAGCCAGCAAACGTGTAACCGGCTCGGGTTGGGACGACTGACGACACGGTGACAGCACTTCCAGCGTTACCCACATGGGCATCGGGTTGGCCGGTACCGCCTTGCGAGTCGTAGGCCAAGGTCACGGTGTTGATTTGCCACTGGGCGTAAAGGGTGAAGTCAGTAGTCTGACCGTGGTCATCGTCAGGAATGATTTCGATCCCACCGGATGCAGCGGTGAACCAGCCAGTAAACGTGTACCCGTCCCGAGTCGGATCGGTCGGGAGCACGGCAATAGACCCACCAGCGGACGTGGTCGCGTCACCGTCGGTCACGTCCGAACCACCCTGGCTGTCGTAGGTGACATCCAACGCGAGCAAGTACAAGCCCCCCAGTCGAGCGACCAGAAGGTCAGACCCGGAGCCCCCTGCAACGACCATCGAGTCGCCGGACACGGCTACGGCGTTGAACGTCTCATCGTGGTCGGCGACGAAGTCAAACGTCTTAATGCCGCCGGTTCCAAAGCTCGTGTCGAGCTCGCCGGCGGTGGTGAGTCGCATCACGAACGCCTTGTCGAGGCTGCCGTTGTTGTACTGGCCGGCGATCACGATTCGGCCGTCCTCATCGATCGCCCCAGCCCACCCGTAGGAATCGCCGTTCCCGAAGTCGTGCGCGAACTTGCCGTCTCCAGAAAACGATGGGTCCAACGATCCGTCGGCGTTAAGGCGCGTCACGGCGACAGAATCGTCGTTGCCGAAGACCTGCGATTCACCGATCGCGACGATCTTGCCGTCAGCTTGAACGAGCAGTTCTCGAACATCGGAATCACCAAAACCGAAATCGACATACAACTTGCCCTTGCCGTCAGCAAAGCCGCCGAGATCGTTCTGCCCGTTCGCATTAAGTTGCGCGATGCCCATGTCGTGACGGCTCCACGATGCCGCTGCAGATCCCCCGACGACGGTCTTGTCCCCGGTCATCACGACCGCGTTCGCAAGATGGTCGACCCCACCCGGGAAACTGATGTTGCGCACACCGTCGTTACTGAACGACGTATCGAGAGATCCGTCGGTGTTCACGCGATACGCATTCATCCGGTAGTCCCAGCTGTTGTCAGGGCTCGTTCCGACGATCATGATCTTGTCGTCAGACGTGACGGTGACGGCAGTGGTCCACACGTCCGTGTTCGGCCCGTCGGCCGCGATCTTGCGGCGTCCGTTGCTCCAGAAGCTCGGGTCCAGGACCCCGTCGGCCGTGAACAGCATGATGCCGTGCTTCTCATTGTCACCGGACGGCGAACTTGTCACCACGATCCGGTCATCGGACAGCAACGCAACGTCAACCGCTGCACCGGATCGGTTCACCCACTCCATGATCGAAGCATTCGGCCACGGCTCAACCACGATCCCCGTCCCGTCGGAACCGAACGTCGTGTCCAAGCTGCCGTCGGTGTTGAACCGGGCAATCAACGGATCGAACTGGGACCCGTTCATCCGGGCACCCGCAACCACCACCTTTCCCGACGACTGCGCGACGACCGACGCAGCCTCGAACCAGAGACCGGTCCCGGAAATGGTGTTCCAGCCGTCTGTGTCGAACGTCGTATCAAGATCGCCCGTCGCCCCATTCGATGCCAAAATCTGGGCAGGTGACGCAGCAACAAGCGCCGAAGTGACCAGCGCCCCTGCAACCACCACCACGGCTGCCTTCATCGCACGACTGTTGAGCATCGGGTGCGATCCACTCACGCGACAGTGAGTGACCCTGCCTTCCGAACCTCTTGTGCGAATTCGGCATCACTCAAGAATCCCGCAGCCCATCCGTAGAGCGCTCCTCGGAAGTAGGTGACCAGGACTCTCGCGGCGACGTCAGGGTCACGAGAGACACGACGGTGCTCTGCAGGCACTGTGCTCAAAGCCGAGGACAGGACCTCTTCCGGGTCGACTTGAACCCAGTCGCCGGTTGCTCGGCCAATCGCCGAGGCGAGCACGAGCACCCGCACGACCTCCGAATCAGCACAAAACACCGACAGGGCGACATCGACAAATGCCGGCACGAAGTTCGGATCGCTCAGAGAAAGGTCGGGCAGGTCCGCATAGATCTCCGAGATCACCTCGTCCGAAAGCGCTCGAAAGATCTCCTGAACGGTTGGGAAATACCGGTAGATCGTCTGACGACTCAACCCGACATTTGCCGCAAGACGCTGCATCGTGAGATCGAACATCGTGCCTTCTCGGAGCGTCTCGCGGGCAGCGTCGAGGATTCGAGCCCTGATTTCAGAACGTTCACGATTGGCACGTTCGCGACGCGCCCGCGAGCGCCGATCAGCCTTCAGTTCACCTACAACAGATGTCACATCTGTGAACGTACGGTTTACCTCCGCCGGTGTTCAAAAGCGGCGCCGAACAATGTTCCCCATAGACGTCCGAACACAACTGCAATGCCGCGTCAGCTGGCCTCGCTGACCACGGGTCATAACTCACCACCCGCCTCGGTGGACGCTCAGCGATTCGCCCCGCAAACTGGCCTGCGGCTCCGTCGGAAGCCTGTGACGTTGGGTAGTGTCAGGTCATGCTCCAGCACCGCAACCGTCTCCTCATTCCGCTTCTGATCACCGTCCTTGCGCTGTTCGCCGCCGCCTGTGGCGGCTCGAGCAACGGTGACAGCGACGCGTCAGCGGCACCCGCCGCTGACGCTGGCGATGCCGCGACCGCCCAGCCCCCTGACGATGCTTCGGTCGAGGCGTACTGCAGCAAGAAGGCCGAGTCTGACGCCCTCTTCGATGAGGCCGACCCCTTCGACCCGGCGTCGGTGGAGACAGCGTTCCGCGAAACCGTGCGTATCCTCGATGCTGCGCTCCAGATCATTCCCGCTGAGATTGAGGACGATCTTCGTGTCGTTCGGCAGAGCATGGACGACTACATCGCCGTGCTCGAAGCGAACGACTGGGATTTCTTAGCGGCATCGAGCGCGATCGAAGAGATCGAAGGCCCCGAACTCGAAGCCGCCGAGGCGCAACTTGAGACCTGGGAGGAAACCAACTGCGACTTCCCCAACGACGGAGACGACTACGAGGACACGCTCGACGAGGATCCTTTCTCGACCCCTGAGGCGTTCGAGGCGATGCTCTCGTCCGACGCAGGTCGGGCGATGATCATCGAAGGCATGACCGAAGACGGAGAACTCACCGCCGATCAAGCCGAATGCATGCTCGACAACCTCGACTTCGTGTTGCTGTCGGCCCTCGCAACGGGTGCCGAGCTTGGTCCCGAGTCGCTTACCCCCTTCTTCGAGATGGCAACGCTGTGCGATCTCGAAGAAACGTTCATGTTCGGGGACGAGGACTCATCCGAGGATCTAGATGACGCCGACGTCGATCTCACCCCCGAGCTTCTCGAGGCGATGCTCGAAACGGAAGCAGGTCGGGCGATGATCATCGAAGGCATGACCGAAGACGGAGAACTCACCGCCGATCAAGCCGAATGCATGCTCGACAACCTCGACATCGTCGCTCTTGCAGGTATTTCGAGCACGGACGAGCCCGATCAGGAGATCTTCAGCGCCTTGTTCCAAGTCGCCGTGACCTGCGACCTGGGCGATGAGTTCTTTGCCGATTGAGCCGGCCCGCTTCGCGCTGCCGCACGCAAACCACCAGGGGGCGACGTCCCAAGCCGTGCGGCCCCTCAGCACTCCGCCAGCGCCGAAGCCGATGTGGTACCCCTAAGCACTCGCAGGTGGAACCAGATCTGGCCGTGGCTTGAGAACATCGAAAAATCCAGGCCGCTCCTCGGATCGGCCGTTAGGAAGCTGGTGTTCCGTGCGCCAGTTCGCTGATTAGCTGAACGCCGAGGGCAGCCCCACAGTCAAGGGTGGCTGCTTCCACGTTCCGGCATCTGCGCACGTCAGTGGACCGTGACGCTGAGATGGAGGGCGTCGCAGCTTGACCGACGAGGGAACCGAAACCGTGGATAATGGTCGTGGATGGCCGTTAAGGTGCGAAGATGCGACCCATTCCGAACTCTCTCAAACTAAAACTTCCATTCATCATCTCCGGTTTTGCGTCCTTCCTCTTCTCGGTTTGGCTCTACTTCATCCAGGATCAGGAGATGGCAGGGATTTTCGTTGGACTTTGGGTCCCCTCAATTCATTCGCTTGGAACTTTGCTGCTTACGCCCGTGACCGTCACCAACGGAGCGGGAGAGGAGGCGGTGCCCAATGGATGACCTTGGAATCTTCATCGTTGGTATTGTGATTTTTGCCGTGACAGTTGTCGGGTCTGTCATTGCAGGAAGCCGCACGATGCAAGCCGCAGTTGACAATGAAGGCAGATTGAAACCGGCAAGCAGGCCCGCGGAGTAACGCTTTGCGCAGTTCGCAGCGGGGGTAGGCGTCGCTTTCCACAAGCGAGCCAAGCCGATGTGGTGCCCCTAAGCACTCGTAGTTGGAACCAGATCTGGTCGTGGCTCGAGAACCTTGAGAAATCAAGGCCACTCCTCGAATCGGTCGTCAGGTAGCTAGTGATTCGTGCGCTACTTCATCGATTTCACTGCCGGTCTCTTTGCCGATGAGCTGAA